>NZ_JBQTCY010000011.1:0-181544 GCF_052663225.1 Niallia sp. 03133 | reverse complement strand
AATTCCTGGAAATTCTTTGCGTATATTTAACATTTCAATAACATACTCCATCTTTTTCACACCTTCTCCTATAGAATATTATGAACAACAGTCAGAATACTTTCTGTCCTACTTATAAAATAGCAAGTAAAATACGTTATTTTTGATCTTAAATCTTTTGTTAACAGCCTTATTTTTTAATGCTTTAACTTTTAATGAACTTTGCACTTAAAAATACAATCATGACCATAAACTTAGATGCGGTGATTAACTACTGTTCGTTAGATAAAGCTAGCAATACTCTATTCACCTTCATAACACTGCGATTTATTTCTCCAACCTTCTTTTTTAAGTGCTTTTCATCTGTTTTAAAATTCTTCATAAAAATCAGAATATTTTTCTGTTTTTTAGTAAAAATTCTAAATTTTTTTAGAAAGAAAAGGAATAAGTGTTTGCTAAGCAAACCACTTATTCCTATCAAGTTCATTATGCTAATAAAGGTTGTTTTAAAAGTACTGTATCCACCATGCGAACATACAGGTTTACTCCGACGGAAATATACTCCCTTACGATGGAAAAAGCCAATTTTGCCCAAGATGAATTGATGCTTCAAAATCCTTATTTAGCAGGTTTATCAGGAACAGTGTACTCACCGTTTTTAATTTTATTTGTCCATTCTTTAACTAGTGCATCGATTTCTTCTTTGTTTTCAACTTCTTTGTTAATTTCAGCAAGTCCTACTCCATTCTCTTTTAGACCATATACAAGAGATTGTCCGCCAGGGAAATTGCCATCTTTCGCTGTTGTCGTAATATCCTGTACTGCTGTAGAAACACCTTTTAATGCAGATGTCAGCACAATATTATGATTTCCAACTGCCCCTTCAGGAGATTGATCAGAGTCTACTCCGATTACCCAAATGTATCTTGAAGGATCTTTTTCTTTTAATTCACGAGCTTCTGTAAATAACCCAGCTCCTGTTCCTCCAGAAGCATGGAATACTACATCAGCGCCTGAAGAATACATTTTATTGGCGATTGTTTTTCCGATTTCTGGTTTTGTGAAAGCACCAGCATATTGTACATCTACTTTTGCGTTTGGATTTGCAGCTTTCACACCATCAACAAAACCAGCTTCAAAATGCCCAATAATTTCATTTTCCATCCCGCCAATAAAACCGATCTTATTGGATTTTGTTGCTTTTCCTGCTGCAAGACCAGCTAAGAAAGCAGCTTCTTGTTCTTTAAATGTGATGCTTGCAACGTTGGGTTGCTTAACTACAGAATCCACAATAGCAAAATGAGCATCTTTTTGTTGTTTAGCAACTTCTTCTATCGAACCAGCCATCAAAAATCCGATTCCAAATATTAAATCTGTTTTTTGACGTACTAATGTATTTAAATTTGTAACCCAATCAGCATCTGATTCAGATTGTAAATAGTCGATGCCTTCCCCTTTTTCTAGACCATTTTCTTTACCGAATGCCTGCAAGCCTTCCCATGCAGATTGATTGAATGATTTATCATCTACACCACCAAGATCTGTAACCATTGCGACTTTAAATTCATCTTTATTTGATGATCCTTCATTATCTTTTTTTCCACAAGCCCCTAAAACAGTCCCAGCAGCAAGTACTAGAGACATCGCTAAACCAAATTTACGCATTTTCAATTTTTGTACCCCCTATTTTTTTATTGCAAGAATGCATTTACGATAGTTTCTCCGAATTATATTTATAAATTCGTTTCTACCTTAACACTTTAAAACTAGACGTACCAGCACTATAGTAATTTAACGAATACAGAATTGGTTCGTTTTCTTATTAAAGTATGATTAAACCTTAAAAATAAAATTGACAATAAAAGCTGCACTAATAATATACATAATCCAGTGTATCCCCCTGGTTTTCTCTGTAAATAATTTGATAAAGTGAACCTTTCCATCAGTGGGGGTTTTCTTCATCCCCACTGATGGTTAGTTGAACTTATCGGACCTTTACGGGCAGTTATCCCCCACCTAGCTTCTTCGATTCCTCAGCACCTTGAGGTGGGGGTCTTACTGCCCGTTAAGAGTGGGATAAAATGGATGGGTTGACAAAAATGATGCAGCTCATCGTCATAAAGGTTGTAATCCCAGCAAGAATTTCCGTTTTAACATTTGTTTTTCGTTTGCTTAAAAGAAAAAATTGATCCAACCAGCTTGGAGAAGAATTGGTTTTCGTTTGTTCTATCTCCAATTTTTTATGTAAAGACATGTGATCCTCCCACATTTTGTTCTTTACCTTATACTGCTTCTTCTAATTTTTTTCTCGATGTAGAAAGCAAGTAATTTAAGGACCTATATTTTTAATACAGTGATTTTAATCCTTATTCAAATTCATCTTAAAAGTGGTAGAAAAGCGAAAGCGCCCGATCATCGACTTACTTACTGTTAGCCGCTGGGCGCTGGATGAATAAATGATGCCTTTAGTAAGTTACTTCTTTTTTCTTTTTTACCTCACTGCCAAATGTTACTCCTAATTTGCCAAGCCATGTTCTATATGCAATGCTGACACGATCAGGAATAAGGTGAAGCTCTGCTTGTAAATCAAGCGGCAGTTCCTCTGGCTTTTGACTTTCTACAATAGCTGTATCTTGTTCAATAATAAGCTGTTGAAAATCAGTGAAGTATTGATCAGGTGTATCAAACGCATAGTTTCTGGAGACTAAAGCAAATACGGTTGATTTTCTTTCCTCTTGAGGAAGTACCGTAAATAACATGGCAAAAATTTCTCCATTTTCATAATTAACTTTTTTTAGCCGGGCAGCAGTAGGTGCTAAAATCTCAAACGTATAATGAAGGGTCGTATAATTTCCTGTACCATCAGCATCTGCATACACAGGAATTTCATCAGAGACATATCGATTTTCTTTCCAATGAACTTTGTAATCTGGTATCTCTGCATGGTTCGAATCACCAAGACTTCCCTCATGTACAAATGCTAAATGGCTTACATCTAAAAAGTTTTCCACTACACGAGGTGCAGCTGCATTAAATGTATGTGGGTTCGCAAACACAGTTTTAAAAGAAGGGTCAGAAAATTCAGCGTATTCAAAGAACGTATCTTTACTATCGGACTGATCTTTTATTAATTTCACCCAAATTAATCCGTATTTCTCCGTCGCCTGATATACTACTGCTTTTGCTTTTAATGGAATCGCTCTGCTTGCAGGCTGTTGAGGAATTTTTACACATTTTCCATCCGTTTCGTATTCCCATCCATGATATGGACAGACAAGACAATCATTTTCTACTTTACCTAATGATAAAGCAGCACCGCGATGTATGCACAAATCTTTAAAAACATTAATCCCTTTACTTGTTCGAAAAAGAACAATGCGCTCCTCTAAAAGTACAACTGGCATTGGTTTTTCCGTTAATTCATGTGAATAAGCAACTGGCTGCCAATTACTAGCTAATACTGGATCTTTAAACATCTCTTTCCCTCCATTGCGCGTTTTGTTTCTTACAATCTATATCAAATAATTATTATTCAAATTTCGATGCATCTCCGTCAAAGGATTCTTCTGCAACTTTAATCGAATCTGTTGGGCATCCCTCTTGTGCGTCAATTAAGTCATCTAATAAATCTTCTGATATTTCCACAGTGCCTGTATTGTTATCACTAAAAGCTTCGGCTAACCCTTCGTCATCATAGTCAAATATTTCTGGAGCAGCTGCCCCGCATGCACCACAAGCGATGCAAGTATCTTTATCTACAATTGTAAATGTACTCATTTTCATTCCCCCTCTTGCATAATTATGCAAATATAGATGTACTGTGCAGCGGTTGGACTCTTGCTTTTGGATCTAAATAAGATTTAGCATTATTAACAGCTGTTGGTGCTTCACCAAAACCGGTTGCAATCAATTTTACTTTTCCATCGAATGTACAAACATCTCCTGCAGCATAGACGCCAGGAATATTCGTTTCCATTCTAGAATTAACAACAATGGAGTTTTTCTCGATTTCTAATCCCCAATCTTTAATAGCGCCTAGTGAAGAAACGAATCCAAAGTTAACAATGACATCATCTACTTCAATAACTTCCTTCGTATTTTCTTTCACTTTTTCTAGAACAACTGAATTTATTTTATTCTCATTTCCAATAAATTCTACCGGTACATAAGGCGTTTTAATCATAACCTTTGAAGCGTTCAATTGTTCTACGCTGTGTTCATGCGCACGGAATTTGTCTCTGCGATGTACAAGAATGACTTCCTTTGCAATGGGTTCTAACATAAGAGCCCAATCAACAGCAGAGTCGCCTCCTCCACATACCATTACTTTTTTGTCCCGGAATTTCTCTAGATTATCAATGAAATAATGAAGATTTTCCTTTTCATATTTTTCTGCACCATCAAGTTCTATTTTTCTTGGATGAAATGCTCCGTTTCCAGCAGTGATAATGATTGTTTTTGTTAAATGCTCTTCTTTATCAGTAGTAAGCTTCAAAATGCCATCCGCCTGCACTTCTAAATCTTGAGCTACTTGCTCCAGACAAATGGTTTGTTCAAATTGCGCCATTTGCTGCTTTAAACCATCAATTAATTCCTGTGCTCGAATTTTTGGAAATCCAGCTATATCGTATATATATTTTTCTGGATATAAAGTGGAAAGCTGACCGCCGAGCTGCGGCAGACTTTCAATCACTTTAACAGAGGATTTTCTCATCCCTCCATAGAAGGAAGCAAAAAGACCAACAGGACCTCCTCCAATAATGGTAATATCATAAATATTTGTATCTTTTTTCATTTTATAAACCCCTTCTATTCTTTCGTTGTCCTTTAACTCTCTCTATTTTATTTATTAAATTAACTAGTATAAACGTCTCCCAATCCTAGTTTTTTAAGAATTTTACGGTAGCCAATGGATGTTTTATCTGCCATAATGTGTGCTTCCATTTGCAGATCAAGCGGCAAATCTTCCGGCTTTTGGTTTTCAACCATTTCTCTGTCTTCCATAAAAACTTCAAGGTTGAAAGCATATACATCTTCAATTGGCGATTCTTTATCAAAGTTTCTAGCAATTGGTACAAATAAACGTGTTTCTCTTGCAGAAATAGGGCATGCTGCATTCATAATCCACAGTTCTCCGTTATCAGGAAAATAAACCTTTAAAGTTGCTGTAAATGGTGGATAAACATCAAATACACGCAGCCATTCAAAATCCTTTGGAGCCCTGTCCTGTGCACCTTTTGGATAATTGCTTACAGAACTTAAGTATTCAACATGCAGACCATATTCTGTATTGTCCACTTGGTATCTTGGAACAATTGGATTATTTCGATCCCCAAATGTACTTGTGTGAACCCAGGCAAAATGTGCTACATCTAAAAACCCTTCCATTTGTCGCCCTGCAGAACCATTAATATCAAAATTTGGGCAGACGATTTGCTGGAAGCTAGAATCGTTCCAAGCTTCAAAATATGGAATATTGTCTATTTCTCCCGTTAACGATGTCCAAACTAATCCAAATCGTTCTACTACTGGGAAAACTGCCATACATAAACGAGGATTGATTTTCGCGTCTGGATGTGCTGGTATCGATGTACATTCACCAGATGCAGCATATCTGAATCCGTGATAAGGGCAAACAATTTCTTCCTCTTCTACCCACCCCATGCTAAGAGGTGTTCCTCGATGGACACATAGATCACGAGCTACTACAATTTTGGTCTTTGTACGGTATACAACTAAGTTCACATCAAGCAGCTTCACCGCTAATGGCTTCTCTGTAACCTCGGTGCTTTGTGCTACAGGAAAATAATATTTGCTTAAAACCGTCCAATCTTCCAAACTAAATGTGCAATCTCGTGGATATTCTGCTGCTTTTCGATTATTTTTTGCTGTTGTGTTTTCAGTCATATTATTTCTTCCTTTCTTTCATTAAGGTTTCATTTTCTTTGAATAACAAAAAAGTAAATTAATATAAAGTGCTCCTTCTATCAGTGGGGGTTTTACTGCCCGTTAAGAGTGGGATAAACGGATCGTTTAATGAATAAAAAAGAGCCGTGAAAATAGAAGAGTTAAAACTCGAACTCCCATTTCCACGGCTCTTCTTTTCTGTAAACAGAAATTAAGCATCCGTTGCTTATTTATAATCAGTTGCAGAAAAAACGTTATAACGAGTTCTCTGCAGCTATTATTAATCGGTTATTAAATTTTCAAAACAGATGACAGTGCATGAACTTCCAATATCTGGTTCATAATCTCTAAATAGAGAAGTCACTTTTAAATCTAGTTCCTGTTCTAACTTTTCTTTTAATATTTGTTTGTATTTTACTGATACTGCAGCATCCATTGATAAAACCAATCCAGCATATTCTTCGCCTAAAGCATCCAAGGCTGGCATACGTTTTGTACTTGCAATAATCAGAACTTTATTTCCCATTATTTCAATCTTCTGATTATGAACACCTGTATTAAATATTTCTTGGTTTGTTTCATTGAAAATAGCTGCTAATTGCTTTTTAAAATTGCGATTCATTTTTAATTCACCTTGTTTCGTTGTTTTTATACTACTAGAATAGGAGAAACCAGTCTACCATTTTGTTAGATTTTCTTACATAGTTTTTTGAAATTATTTGAATATTTTTATTATAGGTCTATCTATTTTATAACAGATTTTCATCATAAAGAAGCCGCAATTGTTTTTAACTAACGATTACGGCTTCTGTTTTTTTATTTTATTTTTATACTTGCTGGGAGTTGGTTTTTGGACCGAAGAATATCAATAATAGCCCACAAGCTAGCCAACAGCCGCCAATAAATAAGAACACACTGACATAGCCTAGATTTATTGCGATAGATCCTACAAGCAGCGATCCAAAGATATTAGAAAAACGACCTAGTCCATATGCTAGTCCACTTCCTGAGGATCTGTATGCGGTTGGATATGGCTCCGATGTATAAGCATATAAATTTGAAGTAAAGACACGCTCTGTAATATTTACGATAAATCCAAAGATAATGATCATTAATGGAAGGAATGTCATTCCATATAATAAACCTGCTCCTGCAGTTAAAAAGGCACTAAAGGCTAATATTGATTTTCTTTGGAATTTTTCCGAAATCAATGAACCGATAAGTGCACCGAGTGGGGCACCGATAGAATGGAGCACATTATACCAAAGGGTTTTTTCCATGGTTACTCCCTGGCTTTTTAATAAACTTGGAACCCAAGAGGCAAAACCATAAAATCCAAATGTTTCAAATATCCATACTAAAGAAAGAACTACCGTTATTTTTAAGTTTTTGCCTTTGAATAAATCTAAATAACTGCCTTTCTGTATCGTTTGAACAGCCTGTCCCATTTTTGGAACCGGTAATATTCCTTTTTCGCTTTCCACCTGTTTTTCGATTCTAGTCATAATAGAGTCTGCAATGTCATATTCTCCACGATTTTCATGCCAACGAGGTGATTCCTCTATTCCTTTTATAAAAAGAAAATAGATAATACCTACTGCTCCCCAAATAAATACAAGTCTCCATCCCCATTCTCCTAGAGGAATTACATAGGCAGAGACAATATTTGTTATCGGAATGCCAATCAGTCCGATCATAGCACAAAAGGATATATACTTTCCTCGAACATTTGATGGGAAGAATTCCGCCAAGTAGCTATTTGTCACAATCATAGCTGCCGCAACACCAACACCTGTGAAAAACCGAAAGAACATTAAAGATGGAATGTCCCAGGCAAAAGCGTTTAAAGCCGATGACAATGAAAACAATAATACAAACCAGGATAAAGCTTTTTTCCTCCCAATCCGATCAGCTAATCTTCCACCAAATGACGCCCCTAAAAACATTCCGAGAAAAGAAATAGCCGTAATATGAGAAATGGTTTTCAAATCTACTCCCCAATGGTCGATTAAGGCTGGTGCAACATTGCTTAATGTAAATAGATCTGCCAAATCGAAAAAGTAGACGATGCCAAGTGCCATTAATATTCGATAATGCACCTTTGAAATTGGCAGTCGATCTAAACGATTCGCTACGTTTGAAAATTTACCCTGATAGGTTTTATCTTTATTTGTCTTTATTTTTTTTTCCATTAAATTATTCCCCCTGACTTCAACAAATAATCATCTCCAATAAAAATCTGGCAATATATACGATTTCTTAGCTTCTGATAAAATTAAAATTTTCATCTTTGCAAACTATTACATACTCAAAATAAGTAATAGAAGAGGAAATCTATAAATTTTATAAGTATTCCCATAACCATCATTCATCTTTATCTACAAATATCTACAAAATCAAACAGTTTTGAGTTTAACATTCCCTTCTACTTTTGTCTAGTCCATGCAGGTATGTATTGTTGCTATTAAAAAGAAACAGCAAGCGTAAGAAGGCAAAAATCACATGCCTTTTTCCTACCCTTACTGTTTCTATTTAATAATTTTCATCCTTCATTTGCCACTACTTTTGCATTTACTTTATAGGATTTAACATCCTGTTCTCTTTGCATAGATGCGGCAATTTTCTTTTTGTAAAAACTAATAATACTTGATGTAAAAGCAATCGAAATAATAGAAATAATTCCCTTTACCAATCCCATAAAATATATTCCTGAAATAACAACGATACAATCAAAAACAAAATTTGTTTTACCAGGATTCCATTTACATTTTTTCTGTAAAAATAACGCCAGTATATTGGACCCACCAAGTGATGCTTTATTCAAAAAGAGGATGGATAATCCAAATCCATTTATGATTCCTCCAATAACAGCACCTGCTAATGGTGTAATAGAAAAAGCAGGAAGCAATTGATCTACACTTGTTATCAAGGATAAAGCGGTAACGGCAAAGATAGTTGACACGGTAAATTTCCATCCCATTTGAATAAAAGAAAAGATATAGAAAGGAATATTCACAAGAAAAAACAAATAAGTAAATGGTAAATTAACTATATAAGAAAAACTTAAAGAAAGACCTACCGTTCCTCCGGTAATTAAATGGGAATGCCTTAAAATAAGCACTCCTATACTTAAAACAAAACATCCGAGCAGAATACTTGCTATTTTTTTCATCATCTATTGCTCCTTCTTGACATTCATTAATTTAAAATTATCTTCAATGCTTGGATAAACTCCTCATTTTCTTCCTGGCTTCCAATTGAAACACGAATCGTATCGTCATATCCAAGCAAATGTCCAGAACGAATGATGATTCCTTGTTTTAATAATCCTTCAAAAATTTCTTTTCCAGGCTGATTTAATTTAATCATTAAGAAATTAGCATGTGATGGAAAATACTCTAGTCCCATTTTGCTTAGCTCTGTTTGCAAATATACTTTACCTAATTGATTTTGATTCGCACAATATTTCACAAATGCATCGTCTTCTAAGGATGCGACTGCTGCGGCTTGGGCTAATCGATTCGTATTAAAAGCATCCTTTACTTTGACTAATTCTTCAATAATAGAAGGCTGCATGATTCCATAGCCGATTCTTAAAGATGCTAATCCGTATATTTTCGAAAAAGTACGAAGTATAACTAAATTCGGGTGTGCTTCTAAATATGGAATGGTTTCTAAATATTCTTCATCATTTACATATTCGTAATAGGCTTCATCAATAATCAGTAAAATATGCTTGGGCACTTTACTCATAAATGCTTCCAGTTTGGCTTTTTCAATAATAGTCCCTGTTGGGTTATTAGGATTGCAGATCACAATCATTTTTGTTTTATCTGTTATTGCTTTATACATGGAGTCTAAATCATGAACACCATCTATTAATGGAACTAACACTGGGCTTCCGCCTTCTATTAATACATTGGTTTCATATCGGGGAAATGTAACATCTGGCATAATAACTTCATCATTTTCGGCAATATAGCTTCTTGTTAACAAGCGAATAATTTCATCTGAACCATTTCCGATAATGATATTTTCCTTTTTTGTATCCAGCTTCACAGCTAATTTTTCTGCCAAAGCTGGTGCCATCCCTTCCGGATAATAAGCAGTCTGGTCCATTTCAGCAAGCATTGCTTTCTTTGCTAATTGGGAATAGCCATATGGATTTTCGTTGGAAGCTAATTTTATTATTCTTGTTAACCCAAGCTCTCGCTGCACCTCTTCAATCGGCTTGCCGGCAACATACGCACTAATATTTTTAAGATTTTTTCTTGCTGGTATTTTTGTCGTCATTTTTATTCTCCATTCTTTGATTCAGTTTCTTTCATTAATAATAGAAGATAATTTCGAAATTTTGTATGCAATAATGTACATATTGACTCTAATTTAAATACGATTTGTATAAATAAAAAATCAATTATATACATTTTGTATCAATTGAGTTTCATATATCTCCTTTCCATCTATTTTTATTGGCAAAACGGCAAAAAAGCGGGTCAGCATATTGCTTTGACTCGCTTCAGGCTGTCGACAAACGGTCGCTTTCTTCGTTGTTCGCCTTACTCGGATGCTCATTACCCAACCACGGTAACTCCGCTCCTCCCAAGGCTTCACTCCTCAAAAGACAACCGCTTTCGATCAGCCTGAGGTTTCTGCAAAAATGAGTTTGTCTACACACAGAAGCGAGTCAGCATATTTGCTTTGACTCGCTTTTTTATCAGTTCTATTTAAAGTTACGATCTTTTAATTTATTTTTTCAAAGGTGTGATATTTCGATATTTCACAGCTGAGCGAAGCACAATGGAAGTATTGACGTTTCCATATGGAATGAGTCTGTCAACAAGCATTTGTATTCCTTCCATTCCCCCTACAGCTGCTTTTAAAAAATGAGAAACATAGCCTGTCATACGGTGGCATTCTAATATATCTTCATCGTCTTTTATAAACTGTTCGAACTCCTGCGGCGATGTTTTCAATTCACTCATTTGAATAAACAATAACGTATCTCTTCCAACCTCTTTCGGTGAAATAACAGCAGTGTATCGTTCGATTATTCCCTTTTCTTGCAGGCGAAACAGCCTCTCATAAATACTTGGACGACTTAAAGACAGGTGTTTAGATAAATCACTAATCGTCATTCGCCCATCCTCCTGAAGCAACTTTATCAGCTTCTGATCAATGGTATCCATATAATGCCCTCTTCCCAATTATTGTTGTTTGTTTTGACCATCTCTCTAATGCTCCCTCGGAATGGTAATGCTAACCGTTGTTCCTTTATTAAGTTCACTTTGAATATGGAGCTTTCCTTTATGATGCTTAATTATTTTTTTTATCACCATAAAACCTAGCCCCGTACCCGTTGTCTTGGTCGTATAAAAAGGGGAGCCTAGTTTTTTGATTTGAGTCGGAGCCATTCCCTTTCCGTCATCTTCAATTTGAATGACAGTATTTCTATCCTTATCTAAAAATGTCCGTACAGAAATAACTCCGCCAAATGGAGTAGCTTCCATGCTATTTTTAAACAAATTCATAAATACTTGCTTCAATTGATTTCCATCACAATAATTAATAATTTCCTCATGGTTAAATACTTTTTTAATCACAATATTATTCATATTAGCACTTGCTTTAAACAAAGAGATCGTCTCGTCCAAAATTTGATGTAAATCCTTATATTCATAATTCAACACATGTGGCTTCGAGAGAATGAGAAATTCTCCCACAATAAAGTTAATGCGGTCTAATTCTGACATTATTAATTGATAATGAGACTCGTCTTTAAATTCCTTTTCTAAATATTGAATAAATCCACGAATAGTCGTAAGCGGATTTCGTATTTCATGTGCAACACTTGCTGCCATTTGCCCAACAGCGGTTAATTTCTCTGAATTCAATAATAGTTGTTCTGTCCGTTTTCGCTCCGTAAAATCACGAAACTGCGCAAAGGCTCCCACCAGCATTCCATTTTCTTCAAACATAGGAAAACAATCCAATAAAAATATAAGGGTCTGACCATCTTCTTTGCGAAAGAAGGAAATTTCAATATCTGTATAAGGCTGTTTATTCGTTAAAACATCTTGCAGATATTCTCCAAAATAGTCCAAATGACGAATATTTAAACCAATTACTTCTTCTTTTTTTACCTTAGTTACAAACTCTGCATAAGGGTTAAAACCAATTAGCTTTCCATCCTGGTCCGATATCAAAATGCCGTTTCTTGTTGTATCCATTATCATTTGATTTAATCGGTCTAATTGGTGATTTTGCCTTATTAATGCAATCTCTCTTTCAATAGACTGATTGACAGTGGAGAGAAGTGTTAACAATAATGGATTCGCACTTTTTTTGTCCGTCATGATGGAAATGGTTCCAAGCACCTTTTCCTCATCCCAATCCATTATCGGAACACTATAACAGGCAATACCATGAAGATATTCATGAAAATGCTGGCTGCCGACTATTTCAATTTCTTTTTTATATTTTAAAGTCAACGATATTGCATCAATGCCACAGTTCTCTTCTGTAAAACGAACGCCTTCTACAATACCCATATTTCCAGCTGCTGCTTTACTTCTTTCGTCACCCTGCATTTTTAATAAATATCCTTCTGCATCACATACACTTGCAACAATGGAAATATCTTTTAATGATAATAAAAACTTATCCAAAAAATAAATCACAATTTCTAAAATATCAGCATATTGCTTGTGTTTTCGGTATAATTCCTCACTCGTTAATTTTTCCGAAAATACAGTATATCCGGTTGAAATCAACCCTCTTTGTTTACATTTTGTTTTCAATTCTTCAAAATTAATTACTTCGCCGTTCATATCTTTTTAAACTCCAAAATATTTTTCTTCTTTATGACTGTTTATTATAACACAGAAAGACTAAGATATTTTTAGAACATCCAATATATCCGAAAGAAGATTAATTAAACAAGTAGGATAAATTTTCAATATTTTAACTATTTTTAGATAAATCATGGTATTATTATAGTGTAATATTACATTATTTTAAATTGGTTATCATAAATTTGGAGGGAAATCATGAATAAATACAGACGAAGAAATACACCAGCTTTTACCATATTAGCCTATTTTACTTTTTTCGCTGGAGTGGCACTGTTTTGCATCGGTCTTTATAACGCAGATAGTTTAGAGCTGAATGAAAAAGGATATTACATTGCTGTAATGATATTAGTGGCGGTCGGTGCCATTCTGACACAAAAAGTAACAAGAGATAATGCAGAAGATAATGAAATTTTAGCTGAACAAGAACGAAAATATAATCAATCTAAAGCGGATTAATCAACACTAGTGTTATATCCAGACGACATGAAGGGAGCGGCTCTTTCTTATATGTTCAGAGAAGCGAATGAAAGATGCTATTATCTACATTACATATAATATAGGCGCAGCTTCTCCCCCACCCCTTTCAAAAAAAAAACAGTATTCCGCTTAAAGACCAGCGACTACCGTTTTAATGGACTCATGTAAAATATTTATCATTTTATCTACCTCTTCTTTGGTAATAATTAAAGGCGGAGCTAAGACAACCGTATCACTATCATTATAGGTCACACTACGACAAATCAGCCCATTTTTAGCTGCTTCAGCGACCACTTTAGGTGCTGTCTTTTCGGCGAAACGCTTCTTTGTTTTTACATCGATATATAGTTCAAATCCTCCTAACAAACCAATTGCCCTTATACCTCCAACTTGATTTAGATTTTCTTCCAACTTTTTAAACCCTTTTATGAGTTCTAATCCCATTAATTGGCTGTTTTCCACTAATTTTTCTTTTTCGATAATCTCTAAGTTTTTATTTGCGATATGACAGCCAACAGGATGACCGCTGTATGTAAAACCATGAAATAAAGTTCCGGATGATTTGTCCTTAAACACTTGAAAAACTTCTTCTGAAATAAGGACGCCTCCAAGTGGAAAATATCCGCTTGTAATTCCTTTAGCAAACGTTAAAATATCAGGAACAACATTCCAGTTTTCGACCCCAAACATTTTCCCTGTTCTTCCAAATCCTGTTATCACTTCATCTGCAATCCATAAAATACTATAATGATCACAAACAGCGCGGACTTCTTTTAAATAGTCATCAGGTGGAATGAACATGCCGCCTGCACCCATTACTGGTTCTGCAATAAATGCCGCAATATTTTCAGGTCCTTCTTGTTCGATTGCCTCTTTTAATGCTTCGACGGAATCTGAATCCACATGGATAAAATCTGGTGCGAGGGAATTAGTTACTTGATGAAATTCAGGGATTCCTGTTGCACTTGTAGCTCCTGTTGCAACTCCATGATACGCTTTTTTTCTTGATATAATTTTCTTCCGCTCTGGTTTTCCCTGCAAAATCCAATAATAACGAGCCAATTTAAACGCACTATCATTTGCTTCTGAGCCGCCTGAAGTAAAAAAAACGGTATTAAGACTGCCTGGCGCCATATTGGCAAGCTTTTCAGCAAGAAGGATGGCAGGTTCATGGCTGAAGGTCGAAAAAGTAGAGCTAAAACTTAATTTATTCATTTGCTCCATTGCTGCAATCCCCAATTCTTTTCTGCCGTAGCCAATTGCTACATTCCAAAGAGAGGACATTCCTTCTATATACTCCTTCCCTTCTATATCCTTTACATATATACCATGGCCTTCTTCAAAAATAATGGCAGGACCATATTGCTGCTGCTGCTGAACAGAAGATGTTGGATGAAGAAAGTGTTTTTTATCGAGTGCTTCCAGCTGCTGCTTTTTCTGGTTTGTCATTCTTTTCCCTCCTTTTATTGCTTTGCAGAGTTTCTTCTATAACAAATTTTCCCGCCAATTATCGTCATTTCAATGTTTGCATTTTTTATTTCATTAGGATTGTATGCAAAAAAACCAGCTGGTAATACTGTCATATCCCCTAATTTGCCAATTTCTATTGACCCTTTGTTCGCTTCATCAAAAGAAGCTCTAGCAGCATAAAGAGTATACATTTTTATTGCTTCCTCTAAACTAACCGAGTTTTCCTTCGATAAAATATTTCCATTTGCTGTTTCTCTACAAACTGCCGCATATATTCCAAGCAGCGGCGAACAAGGCGTAATCGGAAAATCAGAACTTCCCGTCGGCAACAGTCCCTCGTCCAGCATCTTTCTTGCGGCAAAAACATTCTCGATCATTGATGGATTCAAGTTTTTCTTATAAACATCGCCGGCTTGATAAACCAATCCAGGCTGTAAAACTGGAATAATATCTAATTCCTTCATTTTCTTGCGCAATGCTTTATTTGTCACCATTGCATGCTCAATCCGATGACGATGGTCTTTGCGCTGATTTCTATTTAATGCTTTTTCATACGTTTTTATTACTTGCTCTACAGCTCGATCACCAATTGCATGAATTGCCACCTGGTAGCCATTTTGATGTGCAGTCAACACTTTAACCTCTAATTCTTCATCCGTAAACATCAGCATGCCATTTTGGTCGGACGAATGATTATATGGCAAAGAAATAGCTGCTGTTTTCCCGCTTATCGTTCCATCCGCAAACAATTTAATTGATCCAATTTTCAAATTATTATTTCCGGATAAAGGGGTCAAACCACTATCTAATGCTTCTTCAAAAAACTTTTCTAAAATCATGGCATATATGCGGATAGGGATTTGGTTCTCTGCCATCATTTCTTTCAGTATATAATACTCTTCCAATGAATCGGAGAAAAAACCAAGACCAGCTTCATGTACACTTGTAATTCCATGTGCTAAGTTATGCTCCATAACTAGTGTTATAGCTTTCTTCATCTGGTCCTTTGTATATGGCGGCATTACTTTTTTTGCAAGATTCATTGCTTCCTCTTTTAATATACCAGTCGGTTCTCCTTTATGATTTCGAACAATCTCACCATTTTTGACTGTAGTCGATTCTGTAATTCGGGCAAGCTTTAATACCGTTTCATTTACAACTGCTGTATGGGCACAATAGCGGGTGATAAAGATTGGATTATTTATTTCTTGGAAGTCAACAGCATTTGGCTCTCTCCCTTCTTTTAAATTTGCTTCATCATAGCCCCAGCCAATGATCCATTCATTTAAATCAGATTCTTTCGCCCTTTGACTAATTACTTGTACCATCTCTTGAATGGAGGATTGGTTGCAATGGACGTATAGCAAATTAAATCCACTATTAAATAAATGCTGATGTGCATCAATGAAACCTGGAAGTACAACCTTTCCTTCTAAGTCAACCACTTCCGTTTCCGAACCTGCCAAATCTACTATTTCTTCATTTGTGCCTAATGCAACGATACGCTCCTTTTTTATCGCAATGGCTTCGTATCTATTTTTCTGCTCATCCATTGCAGCAATCTCCCCATTAAAAAAAATAATATCTGCAGCCATTTACTCGCCTTCTTCCTATTAAAATTAAAAATTACATATGGAGTGAGCGAATTCCTACCAATTCTATGACTTCCATATAAATCCAACAACAGTTCCTATTAGTATACTATATGTTTCTTTTAAAAAAATAATATTTAGTCTTAAAAAAGAAAGAAGAACATGCTATTAGCAGATAGTGTTGAATCTTTCTCTTTAATAAGGAAATAATTGTGCAACTACTATTCAAAAATGTTAAAAACCAACTTGATAGTAATAACAAGTTGGTTTTTATATTTGATAAGTTCTATATTTTCATTAACTTTAAAAGTCATTTAGGACTTTTAAGATTTATTTGCAAATCTCCAACGGCATCCTAAACAATAACGGACCTGTTATTTTCCTTTTTCGGAATCAATAGCTTTTATAAGCTCCTTCACTGCTTTTTTCACAACACCTTTGGTATCATCTTTATATTCTTCTGCTACTCCACGGATTTCTATAGTATGGATATCAGTAGACTGACATATATATAGAAAACCTTTTAATACTCTAGCACGATGTTTTCCATTCCAAACATGCAGAGATTCCTTTAAGTATAGAAAAGCTTCTTGCCCCTCCATCTCCCCTGCTTTTGCGTAATTGCATAATGTTTCAATGGCATAATCTCTTACAATCGTACTTTTATCTGTGTGGATTAAATCCTGCAGCTTTGGCAATAGAGGCGTGATTTTTGATGGGATATATCCAGCAATCAATGCGATCGCATGCATTGCTTCCCAGCGAACTTTTGTTTTTTTATGAGATAGTAATTCAATAAGGAGATCAGAAAAAGGAAGAAGCAATTTTGGCTGTTTTTCTGCTGTCATTGTTAATACTTCTGCACAGTCGCCAGCAAGTGCTGCATTTTTTGAAGCAAGTCCTTCTCCAATAATCGTTAACAAACTAGGGTTTTCCAAACATTCTTGTGCAGCTTTTCGATTGCCTTCTTCCGTTTTTTCGCCTATTTGGGATGATAATTTCATAAGAATTGTCATCTTCTTTCCCTCCTATATGCATAAAGCCGCAATTTCCAAAGAAAAAGCGGCTTCACTATTTCACTTTACCCAATTATCCGAAAGAAATTACCTTCCTTGATAGCATTAAGCTTCGTTTTCTGCTGTATTGCTATCAGGAGACACTGCTTTTTTAACAAATAACGCGATAATAAATGCAAGGACGCATATACTTAATGCAAACCAATAAGCATGATGAACACCATATGTCATCGCATCATCAAAAACCTGCTGTGTTTTCTGACCGTTGTATTCATCTAGAAAATGCTGGCTTCTTCCTGTTAAAATGCTGACAAAAATCGAAACACCCAATGCGCCTGAAATCGGCTGCAAAGTATTGGAAATAGCTGTTCCATGCGGATATAAATGCTTCGGCAACTCATTTAAAGCATTCGTTTGCGATGGCATCATAATAGCTGAAATGGAGAACATCAACAGGATATACACAAGAATAAACGCCCACATCGGTACAGAAGGATTTATTCTGCTGTAGAAAATCATAACACCGATTATAACGAAAGCACCTGGTACCATTAACTTTCTTGGTCCATACTTGTCAAAAAGCATTCCCATAACAGGGGACATTAATCCATTTAAAAGGGCGCCTGGCAAAAGAATCAATCCAGCCATCTTTGCTGTGTACCCTAAAGGACCTTGAAGATACAACGGCATAATAATTTCGGATGCAAACATTGCCATAATAACAATTACAAACATAATGACACCTAATGTGTAGTTTTTATACTTAAAAACTCGAACATCCAATAACGGCTGATCCATCTTTAATTGTCGAAGTACAAATAATAGTAAACTTATTGCTCCGATTAAAATGCAGGTTAAAACCTCAGCAGAGAGTAAACCACTTTTATGTTCTCCCGCACTGCTGAAGCCATAGACTAAGCCGCCAATTCCAATTGTGGATAGAATAATCGACAAAATATCCACCTTAGGTTTTGTAACTTCCCCAACATTTTGCAAATACTTTAATGCAAAAAGAATAGAAAACAATACAAATGGAATGACAGATAAAAATAACCAGCGCCACCCTAAAGTATCTACAATTACTCCCGATAACGTCGGACCAATTGCCGGTGCAAACATAATAACCAACCCAAAAGTACCCATAATTTTGCCGCGGACTTCAGGCGGATACAATAATAGCAATGCATTCATAATAACTGGTATTAATAGCCCTGTTCCAACTGCCTGAATCATTCGGCCCGTTAGAAGCATCGGAAAATTAACTGAACATCCTGCTATTATCGTTCCAATTAAAAATATGGTCATGACCCCAATAAACATATGTCTAGTTGTAAACGATTGAATCAATAGTGCAGACACCGGCATCAATACTCCCATTACCAGCATAAAGCCAGTTGCAAGCCATTGAACAGTAGGTGTATTCACTTGAAAAACATTTTTTAATTCCGTGAGCGCTATATTGAGCAGTGTTTCATTTAAAATCGCAAAAAAAGCACCTATCATAAACGTAATTAATATAGCTTTTGAATTTATTTTCACTTCCATCTTTTCCCTCCACCATCTTCTTCCCTATTTATCCTTCGATTATTTTACGAAGAGACAAGAATCCTTATTTCCGCTTATTTTACCAAACAAAAGTTCGCATTACAATCAACTGGAGAAAAATTTACCAATATCAATCATATATTTATTAATTCCTGTTTTTCAATACAAAAAGCTCAAGTTTATAAAAAGATCAATCTCTTTTCATAACTTTGAGCTTTTGTTCCCTATTGATTATAAAGTAAACTTCCATCAGTGGGGGTTTTCCCTCATCCCCCACTGATGGTTAGTTGCACTTATCGGACCTTTACGGGCGAGTTTCAACACCTTGCTTCCTCAATTTCTGGCTATCTGAGATGGGGGTCTTACTGCCCGTTACGTGTGGGATAAATCAGATATTTTCTGCGCTTCACTTGAATCTTTTTGCTGGTCAAAAATCCCATCTCGATATTTCTCTCCCCAATCTTTCATTTGCTGAATTATCGGGATAAGACTTTTTCCAAAATCAGTTAATGAATATTCTACTTTTGGCGGCACTTGATGATATACTTCCCGATGAACGATGCCATCTTTCTCTAACTCCCTGAGCTGCAATGTCAACATTCGCTGAGTAATATTTGGACTGATTCTTCGAAATTCATTAAAACGTTTTTTCCCATCAATCAGATGATAAAGTATTACCCCTTTCCATTTACCACCGATGATACCTAGAGTCAATTCAACCGGGCAGCCTTCACTTGATAGACAAGTTCCATGAACCTCTTTACGATCATTCAAAATGTAAAGCCTCCAATCTGTCCGTTTCTTCTTACTTTACCATAAACGATGATAATGGAAAATGGATAGACATTTCTATATTGTACAGCTCATTATTTACTCGACCCACTGAATTACTTGGTCTTTTGTTTGTCTTGTTTTATCTCTTGGTTCCTTTACCCGGAAACCAAATGCAACCATGCAAGAAATGCCGAACTGGTCCTTATCCAATAAACCTTCTTCTTCTAACTCCTTTTCTACCTTATCTTTGTCAAACCCTTCAATCGGACATGAGTCGATTCCGATTTGTGCAGCAGCAGTCATCATATTTCCTAATGCAATATATGTTTGTCTGCATCCCCATTCAAACATAGCACGCTCATTTCCAAACAAATCAAAATCTTCTTTTAAAAACTTGTCATACATACTGCCTTTTCCTTTAACAACCTCTTCTGGCAGTTGTTGAACTTTCTCCATCATACGAACAATATGTTCTGAGTCAGCTACCAATTCCTTTGGTGTTCTTGACAAAACAATCACAAAATGGCTGGATGTTGGTAATTGCTTTTGTGCTCCCCAAGAAACAGGCAGCAGTTTTTCTCTTATACGCTGATCTTGCAGGACAATAAATTTCCAAGGTTCAAATCCAAAAGAGCTTGGAGATAATCTTCCCGTTTCTAAAATAAACTCCATATCCTCTTTGCTGATTTTTTTATTTGGATCAAATTCTTTTGTAGCGTGTCTATACATGTATGCATCTAAAATCTCTTCTTTTTTCATTGCCATCAGTAGCACATCCTTTTTTTAATATATTAGCTGAAAATCAACTTAAACAAAGTATACTCCATGGACAACAATTGTATAAGTACGCACATTTTTTATAGGTAGTATCGTTTTTTATACTATCCTTTTATCTTCTTGGCTACCCTGAAAAATAGGGTTCCACAGGTTGAATACACTTCGCTTTGCTCCTGCTTTCTTCTCGTCTGTCCCGCTTTCTAAGCAGGAGTCTTCGTGTATTCAACCTGCTCTGTGCTATAAATAGTGGAAGCTACTTCTTTTCATCCCCCATGGTGCGAATTTTATTAGCATGGAGGTCTCTGTTAAATTTTATTGTTGATTTTTGAATGGTCAGGGAAGCTACTCGCTTTCCGCGGACGAACCGGCAAGCCTTCTCACTCGTACCCGTCAGAGCTGAGGTCTTGCCAGCCCGTTTTTTAAGCTGGAGTCTCGCAGATTCCCTTCCCCAAAACAACATGATCGTTTAACAGAGCCATCTTCTCAAAAAAATGCAACCGCTATCAATTATTAGGCATATGAATTCTTCCCAAAAGTTTTAAATTTATTAGAGAAAAGGACTTTAATTTTTATAAATATTGTCGAAAATAAAATGGATACTATTTTTATGGCTTATCTAAAATATAACCATTCATTCAAGATGCAATAAAACAAAAGGAGAAAAATTAATGGGGAAATTTAAAAAAAGGAAATCTACTGTTCGATTAAGCACCAAACTTTATATGGCATTTGCACTTATTCTTATCGTTCCTACCATTATTGTTGGGCTTTTATCCTATAATAGTGCAGCAAAACAATTAAATGATAGTTTATTAAATAGTGCGAAAGAAAATGTGAAACTATTAAACTCCAATATCAATAATACATTTTCACCTAAATTACACGATGTTAATTATTTTGCAGGAAAAATTACTGCTGATATGTATGGGGATGGAAGTGAATCATCTCCTACCATTACAAAATTCAACCAATATATTGATCTGCATCCTGAAGTCCAGGCAATTTACGTTGGTACCAAGAATGGGAAGACACTTAGCTATCCAAACCTCAATCTTCCTGACGATTATGATCCAAGAGATCGTCCATGGTATCAAGTAGCTGAACAAAAAAAGGGCCAGGTTGTGGTAACCAGCCCTTATAAAGATGCCAGTACAAATGAAATGGTTGTAACTATAACAAAGTTGTTGGAGGATGAATCTGGAGTCATCGCCATTGATATTAGTATTAAAAATTTGGAATCTACAGCAGAAGAAGTGAAGATCGGAACAAACGGCTATGCTTTTTTACTTGATTCTCAGCAAAACTATATTGTAAGTCCAAATGAAAAAGCTGGCTCAAAAGCGAAAGAAGATTTTTTCCAAAAGCTTTATGCAGCTAAATCAGGGAAACTTCATTATATGTTTAAAGGAAATGAAAAAGTAATGTATTTTTCCACCAATGAGCAAACAGGCTGGAAGGTCGGGGGAACGATGTACGTTTCTGAAGTAGAAGATGCTTCTAAGCCTATCATGAAAACGACGATATTGGTGATAGTGGCTTCTATTATTTTAGGAGCTATTATAGTCATTGCGATCGTACTATCCATCGTGAAAAGATTGAAAGTTCTACAAAGCAAAGCAAAAACGATTAGCGCTGGCGATTTAACCGAAACAATTGAAATCCGGGCACAGGATGAAATTGGCAGCCTGGCAGCTTCTTTTCAAGAGATGCAAGCAGGTTTAAGAAATACATTAAAAATGATTGAGCAGCACTCCCTGCAAGTAGGCTCTTCCGCTGAAGAACTGAATGCAAGCTCTTCGCAAACAAGTGAAGCAACAGAACAAGTGGCTGCAGCTATTCAAGATGTTGCAAGCAGTGCGGAAAAACAAACAATAGAATTAGAAAAAAACAATGCTTTCATTGAAAGGATCGCAAAAGGAAGTTCTGCCATCGCAGACAATACACATGAAGTGGCTGAATTAACAAAGAATACAACAAAAATGGCGGAAGATGGAGAAAAAGCTGTTTTAGAAACAGTAGATCAAATGAGTTTAATTCACAATTCTGTATTAGACTCGAATGAGATGATTCGTTCTTTATCCGATCGTTCGAAAGAAATTGGCTCCATATTAGGTGTCATTACTAATATTTCTGAACAAACGAATCTATTGGCACTTAATGCTGCAATTGAAGCAGCAAGAGCTGGTGAAGCAGGCAGGGGATTTGCTATTGTTGCAGATGAAGTAAGGAAGTTAGCGGAACAGTCTCAAGACTCCGCAAAAAAAATCGAACAATTAATTAAAGACATTCATAAAGATACGGAAAATACCGTACAAATGATGTCGACGGTAGTAGACAATGTAAAGGACGGTTTAATTGTTTCAAACGATGCAATCCTAAAATTCACACAAATTTTATCTAGCATGCAAGAAATCTCGCCTAAGATCGAAACGGTTTCTTCTACGATTCAGCAAATGGCCGGTGGCATTCAAGAGGTAGAAGCAACATCAAATACTATATCAGATATTGCCAAAAATAATGCTGCGTCATCAGAAGAAGTTGCTGCTTCGACAGAAGAACAACTGGCATCAATGGAAGAAATTTCGGCATTTGCCCAAACTCTTTCTTCTATGGCCGAGGAATTGCAATATCTAGTAAAACAGTTTAAATTTTAATATATACTTATAATAAAATGCACGGGAAGCTTACTTTCCGTGCATTTTATTATTCCTATTATTTCTATGCCCACTGATGAAAGCTTGAGGTGGGGGTCTTGCTGCCCGTTAAGAGTGGGATAAAGAATACTAATCAATAGGAATTTGTATTTTTTTATTATACTGCTTCATATAGTGAATGCCCCCTATTTCCATGGTATTCGATTCATCTACTGGATCAAACACAAGAGTCCGTTCTTTCATAACTTCCCCATTCTGCTGCTTCACATATTCTACATTCCTTGTTGTCTTTATCGGAATGCTATCATTTTTAGAATCTATTCGTACTTTATCTAGCAGAATAGATTCTTTTGTTGCAATCGTGATTTCTGTGCCATTTAATGTAGTGGATACATTTTTTATCCATAAACTTTCCCCACTTATTTTATATGGTTTCTCTTGAATCGTTTTTAATGGAAAAGTTTCATTAATCTTTTTATAGCCAACAAATTCTTTTACATTTAATTCAAGTGTTTGTAAATCCTTTGAAAGCGCATCAAATTGAATCTCAAATGTTCTGCCACCCATTGGAGACGAATGGGTGCTGCTTCCTATTATCTCTATCGTTTTTCCATTTGCTAATAATTCAATCCCCATTAGGTTTTCATTTAAACGATCAAAGTTTTTCACATTCAATGTCCCTTTTACTACAGTCAAAGTCGGAGACGCAATAATCGAATTAAAGGTAATTGTTCCTTGATCTACCTTCACCTTCTTCTTAATGGATTGTTTTAACTCTGCTTGCATCGCTTTAGCTGGATCGAAGCTAAATGAAATTTTCTCTTCTTTCCCTTGCCCATTTTCAGCATATCTCCAATAGTGAAGAGTAAGTTTTTTTGAGAAGGGGCTTACTGATTCAAAATCGGCTATTCCCTTAAATTCCGTTCTTTCCTTATTAAATATTCCCTCTCCCGAACTATAATTTGAATTCGTTAAAAACCCAGTCAGTTTTGAAAGTGAAAAACTGTCACTGTAATCTTCCTCCAAACCATTGGTATTTGCTAGTGTATAGTATAGGATAGTTCTATTTGTATCTGCCATTATCCCATTTATAGTTAATTTTGTATCATTGTCTAATTGGACCGTTTTTTCGACCCTTTGCCCCATTCCTTCATTATTTAAAGTCTTTAACGTACTAGATGCCACTTCATCAAACCCCATTATTTTCTTCCCATAATATGCAAAGGCATCAAAATTATATCCAACAAATAAAAATAATAGTATGGCAATTACTATAGATTTCCATATGCCTGACGATCGATTTGTTTTATTTTCAACTTGATCCAATGCCTTTCTTAACCGTAATTCCAATTCAGCTGGAGTTTTCAATGCATCAATATGCTTTTTCTCTTCTTTTAATAGCTCTTCCATATTATTCATATATTTTACCTCCATACTGAATTTTCAACTTCTTCAGTCCATGAAAAATTCTTGATTTTACGGTGCCTACGGAAACATTTGTCATGTCAGAGATGGATTGATAATCCAAATCATGAAAGTATTTTAATCTTATTGCCTCTGCCTGGTGTTCATTCAGCGTTGTTAATAATTGTTGAATATCCATTTTTTGATCTTTGTTATGTATGGAATTTATCGTACTAGCATATTCTTTTTCCGATTCTTTGTATTCATTCCATTCTTCTACTAATAACAACTTTTGCTGCGACTTTAATAATGATTTACAGTTATTCACCAAAATGGTTTTACTCCAGCTGTAAAAGGAATTTTCTTTTTTCAGCTGATGGATATTTTCATATAAACAGACAATCATATCTTCCATAACGTCCATTGCATCATGGTTATTTCCCATATATGTATATGCAAGTTTATAATAATCTTCTTTTTGAAGCATAATTAGTTGAAGCAATGCTTCTTTATTGCCTTTTTTTGCTTTCTTCACCAAATTAGCAATTCTCATCGTCTCACCTCTCACCTATAAGAGTATTGTAACCAAGAAAAAGTTCATTTTTTTAACATTTTATTTTCCTTTTATAAATAAGAAAAGCGCAAGCGCCCTTGCTCATCGACAGAATAAGCTGGACTGAATCGAGTGAGATAAAGGAAACACGAAGAACGTAGTGATTCGATGTTGACTTATCGTAGACGAGGTGAGGGAAGCGTTGAAGTTGATAGGGCGCTGGAGCTAGACACTAGTCTAACTTCAAAAATTTTATACTTACTTATTTCTAAATAAAAGGAAAGCTGTCCCATAAGTCGATTAATCCGGCTTATGGGACAGCCTCCCTTTAAAAATATTCAATATACAGTTTTTTTAATTAAAGGCTCTGTTAAACTTGCCTATAGATTTCCGCTTCAGGCGTTCGCTTTCCGCGGGCGGTCCGGGAGCCTCCTCGGCTCTTCTGAGTCTGTGGGGTATCTCTCTGACTCGCTTTTCCCGCAGGAGTCTCACGCCTGGAACGAAAAGCAACGTAGTGCCAAAATCAACAATGAGCTTTAACATAGCCTTGCTTTAAAAGAAATGTGATTCATTAAAAGCACTAAAAAAATGACTCCTCTCTATAAACTTACTAAATATTTTCTGCCAAATACTTCACCTTTGGAAGCACCTTTTTCCAAATCTCTTCCGTTAAATCCCGATATTTTTCTCCATCTGTCATAACAGAAAAATCCCCCTGCTTAATCGCAAGCTCTGTTATCCCTTTATTTTCTTTTAAATAAAAAGTAATGCCATCCTCATCTGTAATAAGAGGTCTTTCCTCCATGCGAACATCAAAAACGGTAAAGCGCAAAAGTTTATTTTCTTCTGCTGCTGTTACATTTCCTTCTACAATTATTTCTCCATCCTGCCCTTTCCAGAATACCGGGCTGCCTAATTCCCATGTGGACTCCAAATAAAAGGAAGGACCTCCGCTTGAAAACTCAAGAGCCCATTGATCAGTATACGGACGATTTGTAAGCACCTTCCAAACATTTGAGACAGGAGCATGTACGACAATTGATTGTTCCACAAATAGTTTTTCCATACATAATACCTCCATTACTTTAAAGTATTAGTTTAAGTATATCAGCCATAGCTGGGATTGGATCATCGCAGCCCTTCCAATATTTTTAATTTCCGCTCAAAATTTCTTTTAGATCTTCTTCTGTTAAAATGTTTACTATCTTCTCTTCTGAATCAAGGATTTCTTCTATTAAATCCCTTTTTTTCGCTTGCAGTTCATTTATTTTTTCTTCGATTGTACCTTTTGCAACCAGTTTAATGACTTGTACTGGATTCTTTTGTCCCATCCTGTGGGCGCGGTCTGCTGCTTGTTCCTCTACTGCTGGATTCCACCATGTATCATACAAAATAACGGTATCAGCAGTCATTAAATTTAAGCCCGTTCCCCCAGCTTTCAAGGAAATAAGGAAAAAATCGCATTCTCCCATATTATAGCGGCGGCACATATCCACTCGCTCTTCTGAAGGAGTCTGACCATCCAAATAAAAGAAAGAAATCCCTTTGGAAGCCAGCTCTCTTCCAATTAACTCTAGCATTTTTGTAAACTGTGAAAAGATCAACACCCTTTTTCCTGCTTGTTTTGCTTCCTCCACCATTGTGATTAACTGGTCAAATTTGGCAGATCTTCCCTTATAGCCGTCCACAAAAAGCACTGGATGGCAGCATATTTGCCGCAAACGAGTCAGTCCTGCCAATATTCTAATTTTATTTTTTCGCAATGTATCTTTATCAAGATGCTTTAAGGTATCATGACGCAGCTTTGCTAAATAAGCACCATATAATTTTTTCTGTTCTGGCAGCAAATCTGTTGACTCCTGCCATTCGATTTTTTTCGGAAGCTCTGAGAGGACATCTTCCTTTATACGACGCAGTAAAAACGGACGAATTCTTTTCGCAATATTTTTTCTTGTTAAATGGCTGTATTCTTTTAATCCAGAAAATAAGGAAGGGAACACTACATGAAAAATAGACCAAAGCTCTTCTGAAGCATTTTCCACAGGTGTCCCAGTTAAGGCAAAACGATAATCTGCCTTGATTTTCCTGACCGTTTTTGCCGTCTGAGTCAGTGGATTTTTAAAATATTGCGCTTCATCAAAAATGACACTATGAAAGGTTTGTTTTTCATACCAATGGCTGTCTTTTCGTAATAGTGGATAAGAAGTAATCACCACATCTACTTCCCTCAACTCCTTTTGCAGCTTCATCCGTTCGTTTTTATTGCCGTCCATAACAACAGCTTGGATTTCAGGTGCAAATTTCAGCCATTCATTCAACCAGTTATACATCAATGATGATGGACAAACAATTAATGCTGGAAGCTTCTCTCTCCTAATAATCTCTAGCTCTGATAAAATAAATGTAATGCTCTGCAAAGTTTTTCCTAGACCCATATCATCTGCAAGAACACCGCCAAACCCGTAATAAGCCAACGTCTTCATCCAATAAAAACCTATCTTTTGATAGTCCATTAGGATTGGTTCTACACTTTTTGGCACGTCAAATGGCATACTGCCTGGCTGCTGCAAGATTGCTGCCAATTCCCGAAAGGACTCGGTCTTCTTCAACAAATGATTATCCTCCAAAAACCCAACAAGTGGAAAACTTTGATGAATCGATAAATCTACACCATGAATAAGGTCCTGTTGCTGAATTTGCGGCGACAGTAAAAACTGCTGTATTTCTTCCATTTCCCTTGTCTCCAAAGAGAGAAGCGATCCATTGCGCATCCGGTAGTATTTTCGTTTTTCTTCTAACGATGTTAAGATATCACGAATTTCTTTTTCTGAAATACCAACCATTTCAAATTTAAATTCCAGCCAGTTGGTACGCTCTTTTTTTACACTTACCTTAATCATCGGCTTGGGATTTTCCCGAAAAATTCTGTTTCTGACTGCGGTAGTAGCATACACTTGAACTAGTTTTTGCAGCTTTGGAAGAATGTGATATAAAAAAGCGTACTCCAATCCTTCATTTTGCAAAATATAACCGCTGTCTGTTTTGGAGAAAGAGCTGTTTTCCATCAATTCTAGGATTTCCCTTTCTTTTTCAACATCCCGCAATAAAAAACCGTTTTCCAGAACCTCTTTCGTTTCCAATGGATTCAAAAGAATTCGACCATAATGAAATTCCAATGCTGCAAGCAAACGGTTGTTTACCCGGTCCAAAAATAATTTAGCCATCAGCTCATCATTTTGAAGTTGCTTCGCTGCTGCACTGCCTACCTCCACCGTTCCCAACTTTTTCAAACCAGGAGCTACTTTTTCCAGGAAAAAATCAACCTGATTTTTTGCAATTGGTATACTATTCGTTCCAGCTTTGTCTAGCATTTCTTGTAAATGTACCAGCCTCTGAAACTCTTGATTTTCCAGCTGGGTTAATCGTCCTTTCGTCAAAACAGATTGGTAAGGAGGCAAAATCGTTATTTTATGAAATCCTGATATATTCAGCTGATAGTTTCTCCCTGTTGTTTCAACAAAATCAAATTGCAATGGAAGCAGTTCAGATGAGACATGGAAACCAGTATAGCAGCATCCGCTATATTCTACAGATGCACTTGGCAGTTTGTTAAAGAATGGAACAAGTCGATCAAAAGAGGACGGCGGAAGCAGAAAGATTTCCCTGTTCAGCGATACTTTTTCTTTTATTTTATCCACAAAAAGCTTTTCATCCTCTATCATAGAAACAAGCTGGCCAATAAATGCATCTATTTCTGTTGGAAAACAATGAAGCTGCTGATCAAATGTAAAAATCGGGGAAAGTTTGTATGACTTTCCTTCTTTTAATTGTCTTAAAAAAGAAGAGATATTCATTACTTTGTCAGATGCAATCTTCATTTCTATTCCAAGCAGCATCTGCTCTCTTTCTTGGCCAATCAATTTACAAGTAAAATCTACTTCAAGTACTTCCCTGTTTTCAAAATGTTTCTGATGACCGCTTGATCGTACAGAAGATGAATCAAATAAATGCAATAAATCTTCTGCTAGTGGATGCTGTTCTGCACTGCCTAATACCGGAATGTTTCCACTTCGTTCGTATTCAAAGACAGAAATCAGCACGGCAGCTATATGCTGACAGTCCCGATCAAAAGAAGCCAGCTTAGGACAGCTGCATTCTGTTTGAATACTCCCATCATCCGCCGTTATAATCGTTACGTGAAAGTTGTCTGCTCCTTTCACGATTGCTGAACACTGATTTTCATGATATTCAAGGAATTCCACTTTATTATTTTGATAAAAAGAATCTCCTCTTTTGAAGGAGACAGTTCCACACATTTCTTTGATGATTTTTTGAGTTAGCTTAATGTTCAAAAAAGGTTCTCCTTCCATTAAAGGTTTCTTTTTCTCTCTTTTTATTTTATCCCACTCTTAACGGGCAGTAAGACCCCCACCTCAAAATGCCGAGAAATCGAGGAAGTTAGGTGGGGGATAACTGCCCGTAAAGATCCGATAAGTGCAACTAACCATCAGTGGGGGATGAGGAAACTCCCCCTCTGATGGAAGTTTACTTTATAAACAAACTATTATACATTACTCACAAACAAGCACATGCCTAATAAACCGGCTTTTTTTGCTTATGCCTCGATCTTTTATCATAAACCCAGCTTTTTGTATAAGTGAATCTATTTCCTCTACTGTAATAATAACAGCTATATCTGCAAAACGTCGTGCAGATTTCAGCATATCTAATTGCACCTCAACAGGAAGGACAGAACAAAGATTATACGGCATATCTATTATAGCAATATCATAATGTTTTTCTATATTCCGCATATCCAATAATGCAACTTCCCCTTTAAGTCCAAAATAGGCAATATTTTCTCTCGCTCCTCCTGTAACAAGTGGATTTTTGTCACTACCTACAATGTCCATTCCCATGGATAAAGCTTCTATTAGTACCGTTCCTATTCCACAGCAAGGATCAATCACTTTCTTTTCTATTGGATTTGGAACTGCGATATTCACTACAGCTCTTGCTACACGAGTGCTAAGTGCAGTGGAATACTGATTAGGCTTCGATTGATGACGCAGCCAAACAGACTCACTTTTGTGATAAGTTCCAAAAATCCAGCCATCCTTTACAGGCATAATAGCAAATAACTGTTGCGGATTCACTAAATTCACGGATCCTAGTAATTGCATGCCTATTTCCCTGGCAATCTTTTTTCTATTTTCATAAGAGATTTCTCCCTTATCGTCTGGGTTTTCCACAAAAATCACTTTAAAAGTGGCATCCTCTATTTGTATTTCCAGCAGCTTGCTCTTTATATCTTCCAAATCTGTTCCTCTATAAATAATATCGATTCTTTCTTTTATAAAAGGACTTCGACTTGGATCGATACATAAAGAACTCTCCAATAATAGGTTTTGTGTCTCCATTCCAAACAAGGATCGCATTTCCAGCCTGCATAATGAAATTTCTTCTTCATGAAAAGCATATGTATATAGATAATTTTCGTATTGTTCATTCTGTTTATTCAATTGTTTCCCGCCTTAAAAGTAAAGAGTTCATTTCTTCATTATAAAGGAAAAGTTTATCATTGCTAGTTTTCCTACTTGCATTTTTCAGAAAATAAATGACAGGATTATCGTCATTGCTAGCTTTCTTATTCATAAGAAAAGCGCAAGCGCCCTTGCTCATCGACAGAATAAGCTGAGGTCCACAGGATGTGGATTACACAAACGTTGCCACAGGAAGTGGCGGTTTTAGTTTGTGTTCCTTAAAGAGATAAAGGAAACACGAAGAACGCAAGCGTCGATGTTGACTACGCAAGCGAGGTGAGGGAAGCGTTGAAGTCGATAGGATGCTGGCCGGCTAAGTACGCAAAAGAGGAAAATCGACTAAATACGCAATCAAGGGAAATCGATTGACTCGCATCCTGCGAGCCTGTGGCAACGCGGGCACTAGTACATCCTGTACGTCGGAGCTAGACACTTGTCAGACTTCAGAAAACTTATACTTTCTTTTCTTTTGAAAAAAACCTGATACATAGCGTCTACTAGCATCAGGTTTATTAAGGATATATTAGTTTAGTTGCTACCCTATGATCAAGTCAAAGAATACTGATTGAATCTTTGTCCAAAAGCTTTCATTAATTCATCTGGTGCTGTTAAATAAAGCAATCCGTTCCCTTCTAGTTTCGGTGTATTTCCGAGTGGTACGGTCCGCTTAATAAGCTGGGCATAAAGCTCTGGCTCAGAAAGGTTCCTCTCAAAAGATGCAGCAGAGATTGACTTAATCAAAGCCAAGGCACCAGAAACATGTGGAGCAGCCATTGATGTACCGCTTAATTTTGCATATTTCCCATTTAAAAAAGTGGACAAAATTTCTTCTCCTGGAGCAACGAGATCCACTTCTCGATTAGAATTGGAAAAATCAGATGAATGTCTTTCCAGGTTAACAGCTCCTACACTTATTACTTCATTATAAAAAGCTGGATATCCTAACTCATCTGTTGAATCTAATCCATCTCCTTCATTCCCAGCAGCACAAACAACCAGAATTTGGCTGGCTACTGCTTTTTTCACAGCTTCATGAAGTTCTGGTACATCTTGAGGTCCGCCAAGACTCATTGAAATAATATCCACTTTTTGTTCAATTGCAAAAAGAATTCCATTTATAATCCACTCATATTGTCCTGATCCTTGTTCATTTAATACTTTTACAATCAGCAAGTTTACTTCAGGAGCAACCCCAACGACTCCTTGTTCATTCTCCACCGCACCAATTGTTCCTGCAACATGAGTACCATGGCCATTATAGTCCATTACTTTTTCTGCAATTCCATTATCATCATCCGTAAAATTTCTTCCGCCAATAATTCGTCCCTGTAAGTCTGGGTGGGTAATATCACAGCCTGTATCTAATATGGCAACCGTTATTCCTTTGCCTTTGGATTGTCTCCACAGCTTGTCCGCTTGAATAAGCTCAATCCCTTTTGGCAATTCATTTATCTCCTCAACAACCTGCTCAACTTGGTAAGGAATGACACGAACTTTCTTTTCCATTACTACCCCTCCTCATAAGATTGCATCAGCAGTTTTGTCTTTGTTGTATGTATATTTTAACAATTTCGACTATTTATGGTAAGAGACTTTCGACTCATTTACAGAACATGTGTTCTTTATTAAAAAGATTGCTACCATTTTTTTCTCATAAACTACAGTTATGGATTCCTTTCCCTTAAGCCTACTATGCACCCATAAAAATTGTTTTATAAGAAAAAAATTTCTTAACTTTTAACATAACTTATGTTAACCTTTCATATGAAATAGTTAACATTTTAAAGTGAGGTAAAAATAATGAAATTAAAAAATTTAATATTATGCAGTTTTTTTGCTGCGATAACAGCTATTTTAGCTCAAATGGAAATTCCATTGCCATACGTTCCGATTAGCGGGCAGACATTAGCTGTTGGATTAACAGCAACTATTTTAGGAAGCAGATATGGAGCAATATCGATGATTTGCTACGCATTGCTTGGTGCGATTGGATTGCCTGTATTCGCTGGAGCCAGTGCTGGGTTCGGCGTATTAATTGGACCAACTGGCGGATATATCTTTGCATTTATTATTGCTGCATTTGCTACTGGCTATATTTTAGAAAAAACAACGTATACGATCCCAATGGCTTTTTTCGCGAACACAGTTGGCATGATCATTACACTCATTATTGGAACCATCCAATTAAAGTTTGTTCTTGATATGAGTTGGACGAAGGCATTAGCTGCTGGTGCGTATCCATTTATCGTTGTTGGTCTTATTAAAGCATTTTTAGCAAGCTGGATTGGCATCCTTGTACGAAATCGCTTAGTATTAGCTAACCTTTTGCCAAAAGTATCATAATTAAAATAACTGATGAAGACAAAAACAGTTCTTCGGGGACATCATTTACTCTGCGTTCATGGATTTCAAGGTATGGGCTATAGTCCTGGTTTTGTGAAAAAAATGCAAGAAGTGGTCACTGCCATTAGAGATGAAAATATTGATTTTCCGATTAAAGTAGTAGAGGGATTGGATGAAACCTGTTTTTATTGTCCACACAGCAGAGAGGGAATCTGCAATGCACCAAAAGCAAATGATTTTGTGCTTGATTTAGATCGAAAAGTAATGAAACATTTAGGAATCGAAAAAGATCAAATCTACCAAAAAAACGAGCTTGTTTCACTTGTTGCCAAAATGGTAAGCCCAGATGATCTGGATTTTTTATGCCAAGGATGCTCCTGGCTTTCCTATGGCATTTGTAAAAAGGGCATTAGCGATTTGCGAAAAGGATAGAATAAAAGACCATTCCTGTTAGTTTTAACAACAAGAATGGTCTTCTTTTTTCCGCTGCTTTATCCCACACTTAACGGGCAGTAAAACCCCTACTGATGAAAGGTTCACATTATACGCTTTCTTTTTTTACTTTTTTTCTGCTTAGCCAATTAAAAATAATCAACGTAATAATAGACCATATAAGCGATATTCCTGGAGAGTCATTTACAACTGTAAATAAACTTGGAATATTGCCTGCAACAGAATCATCGGTTGCTAAAAACCAAAATAGAAACATATTGTTTGCTGCATGTGCACCAATGGATATTTCCAAGCTTCCTGTTTTAATAGAGATATAGGTAAATGCAAAACCTGTTGCAATATAATCTAGACCTACGAGCACAAATGATTTATCCATTTCTGGATTAGCAAAATGCATGGCTCCAAAAATCAGTCCAATAATGATCGAAAGCAAAATTGGCTGTTTTAATCTGCTGCCAATCCATTGAAGAAGGATTCCTCTAAAAAAAAGTTCTTCAGATGTTGTTTGGATGGGCACCAACAATAATGTAACAAAAAATAAAAAGAAGTATTCTTTCAGTCTTACATGATTCCAGCTATAATCAGAAAGATTAAATGGAACATCAATAAGGGTTGTAATAAGCAGCAATCCGCCGAAGACAGCAAATCCCCAAATAATTCTTCCCCAATCAATTTTATTATTTGTCGTAATAAGGGTCGCAAATCTTCTCTTATGTATAAATCTTACCCCAATCCAAATACCGATGATCCAAAAGATATTGACTATATGTGTTAACAATAAATTAAGAGTAGGATCTACACCAACTGGCATGCCTGTATCAAAATCTATATATGTACGATCATTTCTATCAAAAGCGACGATGAGCCCTTCACTTAATCCATATAGCAGGGAGCCAAACACCATAAATGCTATGGCTATAAGGACCGAACTTAAATAACGCTTCCAGTTGTTTTTTCCTTCTGTAACATTCAAATAATTTTTGATTGTTCCTCGCTCCTTTCACTGTTCATAAACAGTATAACGTGGGTTAGTAAGGAAAACCATTTATTCTATCTTAAATTAAGGCAATTACAGAACAATTACAAAAGATAGATACCATTAAAATATACAATCTAGTAAAGTAAAAGGGGAGGTGTATTCATTGGAAAATTTGCTGAGTATTTTATCGAAAAACAGCTATAGGTATGAAATCATTCATCATCAAAAGCCCATTCATTCAGCACAGGAAGGCTCCAACATCTTAGGAATTGCCATTGCCCAGACTGCTCCATCATTGATTCTTAAAACAGATATAGGATTTGTTTATCTTATAGCCTCTGGGACACGTAAAAAGATCTCTTTTGAAAATATTGCAGAATTACTAAACTGCCGCAAAGTAAAATTAGCTTCCTCATCAGAAGTTAAAAAAATCACCGGATTTAATGTAGGCAGTGTCCCAATAATTGGTGTTGATTTGCCTTGTATAATTGATAAAAAACTTTTTCCATATGATTTTATTTACGGAGGCACCGGGAAATCGACATCCACCTTAAAAATCGAACCACAAGCATTAAAAGAGATGAATAACGTAATTGCAGTCTATGATTAACTGCCTTCGTAAACACTATGTAAATTAAAATCTTTTTCAAGAATAAAGGGACATCCTTTTTGAAGTTTGCTGCTTTTCTCACCACTTCATCCCTTTTTCTTGCTGCAACACTCGTTTTTCTCGCCGTCACACCCGTTTTCTTGGCCCTTTCCCCATTATTCATGTCGACAACATTCTTTGATAAATTCTATCTAATAACCTGCAGTATCTCTTCTGGCTTATAAACGGAATAATCTGGGTTTTCTGCCTGAGCAATTTCAGCTGCATCATATCCCCAGCCAACCCAAATTACTTTTACCCCTGCTTTTTTGCATGCTACAATATCGCGGCATTCATCTCCCACATAAATTACTTCCGCCTGCTGAAGGTTGTGCTTTTTTAAAAATTTGTTGATTATTTTATCTTTCCCGAAAATGCGACTTGAACATAATACTTCAGTAATATTGTCCAGTCCATTATGCAACAGAAATTCTCGGATATTTTTCTCCGCATTAGAGGATATAATTGCTGCTCGATAGCCGCTCTTTTCCAGGTCTCTAAGCAGTTCCTTCATTCCATCAAACAATGTAATTTCTGTTATGGATTCTCGATAAACTTTTAAAAATTCAGGCATAAAGAGGGGCAGTTTATGCATAGGAAAGTTCACATGCTTGCTTCTTTCTTTGATGGAAAGTCCTCTCATCAATTCATAATCTTCCACTTTTAACTTCTCGTATTTATATTTTTCCGAAAGTTTATTCCATGCACGTAAAAATGCCTCTTTCGAATCAGCAAGTGTTCCGTCAAAATCAAAAATAATATACTTTATCACGATTACGTCTCCTTTTTACTTAAATCTTCTTTGCTTGATGAAGCCTAATTAAATGCTTCAACTCAATCTTTTGTCCAATTTTCACCTATTAAGAATAGTATAGGAATACCCTCAACTTGTAAATAAAACCTCTTCCTCAAAAAACACTTCCATTTATAAGTAGATTCGATTATTATCTAATTAGATATATATTTAATTAGATAATAATCGAATTAAAAGAGAGGTAGAATATGTTTACTATATTTCAAAAAGAAAAATCGTACCAAAAGCTTTTTTTTGCTGGTATTATTAACGGAATTGGCGATCGATTCAGTCAAGTTGCTTTAATGACATTAATTTTACAAATGACCGGTTCTGGTTTATCTGTCGGTATAACCCTTGCACTTCGAATGCTTCCATATTTAATTTTTGGACCTGTCAGTAGTTCTATTGCCACTAAGCTTTCTAGAAAAAAACTATTAATCTATACGGATCTTTTTCGCGCATGCATTGCCCTTTCTTTTTTGGGGATAAACAGTCCTGAAGATTTGTGGATTATATATGTGGGTTCCTTTTTATTGGCTAGCGGCGAAGCATTATACGCTCCGACAAGAAGCTCGAGCATCCCTTCCATCGTAAAGCAGTCTAGTATTAAGGTCGTGAATTCATGGGAACAGGTTCTTTTAGGATTTGTTCTCATTTTCGGAGCCTTAACTGGCGGCTTTGTTTCGTTATTATTTGGAACGAAAGCATCTTTCTCTGTCAACATTGTTTCTTTTGTAATTACAGCAGGAATCATCCACACTATTCCTACGCTAGAAGCGGTTACTAAAACTGAAAACGCAGGGGATTCCGAGAAAATAATACCACGCAGCCTTTTTTCTCTTGTGCTTTCATCTCCTTTGCTTATTCTGCTTGTATCCAATGATATGGTTGTGCCATTAGCTAATGGCATTGAAAATGTGCTGATCAGTGTTTATGCAGTAGAAACTTTTCATGCAGCCGATTTAGGTGTTGGAATATTATACAGTGTTCTTGGAACAGGATTTATTCTCAGTCCGATTATCACGAAAAAAATAAACGGGAATTATCTTTTGATTGCTTTTGCTTGTTTAATAGCAGAGGGTCTCATTCTATTTGTCGTGAGCCAATCAACGTCTTTTCTGTTCGTAGTGTTCTTATTTGGAATTTTAACTATCTTTGGGGGCGTGTCCAATGCATTGCTCGATACGGTTGTGATGAAATCCATTCCGATAAAGTATCAGGGGATATATTTTGGATTTTCCGCCACCATTGCCAATACCGGATTTGGGCTTTCTATGTTCTTTACAGGAGTACTATTGGAATATGTTCATCCAAGAATGATGGGATGTATTAATGGTGCTTTATACATCTTATTTGGATTGTTCTATTTTATTTGGTCCATAAAATTTTATGTGAAAAGGAAGAAAAAATTCACCTATTTGGGGCAGCAAGGGCCTAAATAAGAAGCCCTTCTTCCCTACTATATGAGCAATTTTTCTGCAATTAATTGATAAGAGTAAATCCGTTCATCAGGATTATGGGCAACCGTTGTAATCATGATTTCGTCCGCTTTATAGTGAGCCTGCATGCTTTCCAGCTTTCCCCTCACCTCTTTTGGATTGCCTATAATCATTTTCTCCTTCATTTTTTCAAGTTTTTCTTTTTGCTGATCATTTAACCCATATTCTTTTGCTTCTTGTTTCGAAGGGACGCCTTGTTCTCCTTTTCCTTCTAATCGCTGCAAAGACCAGATTAAGGAACTTTGTGCTATTTCTTCTGCTTTTTCTGTTGTTTCAGCACAAATAGCGGATACAGTTAAAATAACTTGTGCTTGTTCTCCCTTTTTTTTCGAAATAAAAGCATCTCTATACTGTTGAATGATTTCCGCCCCATCCTTGTCGCTCATAAACTGTCCGAAAGAATAAGCCAACCCTTTGCTCCCTGCCAGCAAGGCACTTTTCTTGCTTGTACCAAGCATCCATAGCATCGGAGAAATTTCCGGCAGTGGAGAAGCGGACAGCTTTGCAAACATATGGTCAGCCGGAAAATCATTTTCAATAAAATGGAGCAGCTCTTCTACTAAATTTGGCATAGCCCATATTTGCTGCAAAAAGTTATCTGTCAACGCATTGCTTGCTTCTGCTGACCCGCCAGGCGCCCGCCCAATTCCAATATCAATACGACCTGGAAATAAGGTTGCTAATGTATTAAATTGTTCCGCTACTTTATATGGCCGATAATAGGGAAGCAAAACTGCTCCTGCTCCAATGCGGATCTTCGTTGTATGCGCTCCAATATAGCTCAGCATGACTTCTGGCGCAGAGCATGCAAGCCCTGACAGATCATGATGCTCTGCAATCCAATAGCGGGTATAGCCAAATGCTTCACCAGCCTGCGCTAACTTCATGGAATATTGCAGTGCCTCTTGTGCCGTTTGATTGGAGGATATAGGCGATTGATCCAGAATGCTCAGCTTCATCACACTTTCCTTCCTTCTTCTTGCTTTATTTCACGAAGACTTACGGTAAACTCTCCCACATTTCCTTTTTTATACAAATCAGTTATGGACGTAGAATATTGATGTATCATTCCTGGAAATAAGAGGTCTTTCTCTGGAACAGAAACATGAAACGTTCCTTTATACAGCAGTGTAGTTATATCATGATAAATTTCGCTTTTCACAGAAAAAACAACAGAAATTTGGTATAAATCATTCATTTTTTCTTGCTGATAACTGTTTACATTAATTGAGGTATTATCTAAGACGATTACTTTCACCATTCAAAGTTCCTCCTTTTTATAAAGTATACACCTATTAAAAGAGCTACCCTGAAAAGTTTGATGTTCTTATGATTAGTCCGCAGCCGGCATACACTTCGCTTTCCATGGGGCGGGCGTCGAGCCTCCTCAGAGCTAGCGCTCCTGTGGGGTCTCGTCTGTCCCGCTAATCCCATAGGAGTCTTCGTGTATGCCTGCTGCTCTGCGCTAAAAAATAGGGATACTGCTTCTTTTCATGTGCCATGGTGCAAGTTTCGTTGCATGAGTGTCTCCCATAAAAAAGAAACACACCATTTAGTATCTTCAAAATTATTGGCACTAAATAAGAATAAGAGAGGCGCTTTCCTTATTTAGAAAGTGCCTCTCCCATTGATATTGAATTTGAATCTAAGATACTTTTTCTCTTTTTTCGATAACCTTTAAGACAAATGCATATATAAAAACAATCAATGTACAGCCGAAAAGAGATGCTGATACCATGCCCAACCCAATTCCGAACCATGGATTAACCGCTGCAGCGAAAATAAAACTGGCAATAAACATCGCAATGGTTAAACAAAAGCTGATAATAACTGGCAAATAAACTTTTTTGGAGTGGACATATTGATAGGTTGTCAGTAATCCAGCTAAAGCAGTGTACAGAATGGCGATGGTTAAACCATTATCGAGTTGATCGATCGTCTTGCTCAGCAAGTGATTAGCAGCAGGCTTTTCTATATCAACAGTTACTGTTTGCAATTTTTCTGTATCTAAATCAAGGATTCTTAATCTAAATTTTGCCGGCTCTGATGACCAATTCGTATTTTCTAAAAATGCCACTTTATTATTATGGTGAAAAAATCTAGGTGATGAAATATTTGAATGAAGTTTTGTCAACTGCTTTGCTTCTCTGTTATTTTCTTCTAATAAAAATAATTCGTATTCATATGGGGAGCTATTTTGTAATTCTGTCGGTACAGCCGTATAAAGCAGTTTATTTCCATTTGCTGAAAATTGATGAGAATAGCTTTCTTTAGGCAATTGTTCCGATATCGCTGTTTCCTTTTCTTTCCTCTCTTCCATCGAATAGGAATAGAACTTCTCTTTCTCTCCATTATAAAAGCTATAAAATACTTCCTTGCCATCTTCTGAAACAGCAAGGGAGCTCATGCTGAAATAATCTTTATTTGTTAATTTTCGGTTATTATTTCCGTTTATTCCAACAGAATATAAATCATATCCTTCTTCTATTTCTCCTTCAGATTTCTTACCATCGGCTAAAGGGGTTGCAACATAATAAATCGTATCATCAATAGACGAGAAAACGGCTTCAGAAATATGCAAATTTTTGGATGCTAGCTTTTTCAAGTCCCTTCCATCACTATTCTCAATATAAAGGGAGTTCACGCCTTCTTCATCTTCTGATAAAAATAGAATTTTTGTGCCATCATAAGAGAATTTTGGATCATGATGTTTTTCTGTTCCTAATTCTGTTAATTTTTTTACATTAGTACCATCTATATTTGCTGAATAGATGGCTTCTTTCCCGTCCATATAATAGGAAAAAACATATTTAGAATCGTCTTCCTCTATATCTACAGTGCTTCCTAGCCCTGTAAAATACTGATAAGGATCATCATTCCGGAATATCCCATACACAATGGATGCGATCAGCAAAACCGCAATGATCCATGTAGATGAAAGAAGAGCCTTCTTATTTTTCAACGTTTATGTACCACCTTTCTGCCTGCTCCTCTATACTTTATTTAAAACAAAATTTGCTTTCACCACACCAATCGTTTCTTTTCTTGCATTTAATACAGGTGCTGTTACATAATTTTTCAAAACGGAAAATATTTGTTCGTCTTCTAGTCCAAGTTGTTTTAACACTTCCATTGAGGCAACATTTACCGCTCTTGTTCCTCCATCCTCCACCTTAATTGCAATGCCAACCCCTTCCTCCACTAACCCAATGCACTGAACGGCTTCTGCTCCAGCTTTTGAAACAATTCGACCATTATATGCTTTCATTAAATCAGTATCAAAACGCCCTGTTCCTCCAACCATTTCTGGATGGGCAATCATGGCTTCACGAATTCGATTAAGAATGATGGCATAATGCTGCTCCACCATTCCATCTGGATGAGCCAGTTTGGCATAACCCAATGCAGCATTTTTTAACGGAAGCTGGTGGACTGGCACTCCACAGCCATCGACACTACGCTGAATTCGATCCTTTGGGTATTCACATATCGCTTCAATGCAAGTAAGTATTCGCTGCTGTACAGGATGCTCTACTTCCCGATAAGATGCAGCATCTTCTTTTTTATGTACTGCTGTTGCCAGCATCCCAGAGTGTTTTCCAGAACAATTGCTGAAAATAGGAGTGACATCTTTCCCTGCCCGAAGAAGCTGCTTGTAACTCTGTAAATCCCATGGAGTATGTGTACCACATTGCAATGCTTCTTCTGTCAGTTCCAGCTTCTCTAAGATTCCTAAGACTGCCTCCCGATGATAGTTCTCTCCACTATGAGAGGCACAGCTTAAAGCAAGATCAGCAGGACGGTAGTCAAACGCATCTGCAGCACCTGTCTCGACTAACGGCACTGCTTGAAAAGGCTTCATCGAAGAACGTGGAAACGTTAACCGCTCCGGATTGCCATAGGAATACAATAGCTTGCCTTCTTTATTTACTACTGCAATATGAAGATTATGCGAGCTTTCCACATATTCTCCTCTGTACACAAGAATCGGCTTCGTCATCGGCTAACACTCCTAATAATATTTTTGTGAATATAAAAAATGCTACATATAGTGAATTTTTACTCTTAATCTATTATACTATCGAACCATGTTTCAATGACCAAAATATTAGTGAAAAGTTAAATAAAGTATGTAATTAGAGAAAATCTCCATATAATAAATACGAAAATGAATGAGTTATTTTGCAAGTTGTTTTCTTAAAGAGGAATAGCTTAGGTTGTTCTCATAAAATGCTTCTTACATCGTATAACGCCAAATTAAAAAGAGGATAACCGCAACTGCTGCCCATATCATTGCTTCTATCTTTTGCTTTTTGTTATTATCCAATAAAACAAACCTCCTCCGCTTTGATTAATTCTTCATCTATTTTATCACAATGACAATAATCCAATTATATAAGCAGTACTGCTTCTTTTTTTGTGAATCCTCTTTACTATTAAATACTCCTCCTTTTTTAAACGAGAAAAATAAGAATGCAGAGAAATCAACGTTTCTCTGCATTCTTATTACTTCTCTTTGTTTTTTTCTTTATCTATGGTTCCTTCTGTTAAACTATCTGATGCTTGCTCATGTGTTTTAGCAAGACCTTCTGAAACTTCATTCTTCTCCTCTTTTTTCTTATCCTCTGCTTTGAATGTTTTACCTGCAGGAGTGTTAGTAGAATTGTGTGGCATGAATAAATTACCTCCATTTTAGTAAAAATATAGGCTTACTAATCATTGTTCCTTCTATATATTAATACCACCATCCATATAGGAAACAAACATGGAAGCATTAGGTAATCGTTTGCCGCAAAAAGAACTCCACGAAATCCACCTGTTCTTACTAGAAGTTAAGATATGGACACAGAAAAAAATAGAAATTCATCTAATAAAACACTTTTTCAGTGCCGTTGGATTTAATTGGTTGTTTTTTATCCCATCACTAGTAATGATCACTATTACGAACCTGTCGACCGGTAATGTCTGACCCCAATATTCCAAATAAGCAAACATGGCAATAGAAAAACAATTCCTCCCAGTGGAATCAGCGTATGTAATAGATCATTTCCTGTACTTTTATTCAGAATATACATCAATGGAAGGTAATTCACCGTGCCAAATGGGATGACAAAGGTAAAGAATCGACTGACCCATTTTTGATAAATACTTAACGGATATTGGGCCATTTCTCTGCCTCCATCGGTAAATATATTAGCCACTTCCAATCCTTGAATCGTCCAAAAGCTAAGGGTTGCAGCAAGGATAAAGATACCCGTAAAAATAAAAACACCACTTACAATCATGAGACAAAGCGTCATTATTTTCATAGCATTCCATTCGACCGAAAGATTTGTTAAAGCCCATATTAAAACAACGACGCTTTGCAGCAGCCTGCCGAATCTCGTAAACTCGAACTTTGAACCAATTACTTGAATAAAAGTGCTTCTTGGCCGAACAAGCAATCGATCAAAATCTCCACCGCGTACCAGATTGGAAAAAGAATCAAATCCTCTTGCAAAACATTCGCTTATGGCAAATGACATATGGATAACTGCAAAACAAAGGGAAACTTCAAAAAAATTCCATCCTTTAATTTGACCAAAACGTTCAAATAAAAAGTATAATCCTGCAAAAACGGAAAATGGCACAAAAAATTGTCCGATGGTTAAAAGCCAAAAAGAAGTTCGATATTGCATTTGAGACTTAAATAAAATAACGAGATACCTAAAGTAAAGCATCAATGCTATCAACCTCCTTGTACAACGATCTTGCGCAGCGCTTTATTTAATAAAACCTTCCCTGCGGCAACGAGTACGACAAGCCATATAATCTGGATAATCAAACCGAATGCTGCTTCTTTGATTGGAATATTCCCAGAATAGACTCGAAAAGGGAAATCTGCTGTCATCCGGAAAGGAAGCATATACGTAATTTTTTGCAGCCATAAAGGCATTAACGGAATGGGAATGACTAAACCAGCAAAAAATTCTCCAATCACCCCAAATGCAAGCAATGATCCTACTGGAGATAAGGTAACAAATACAGAGATGTAAATAAACATAGAAATAGATACTAATAGCAATAAACCTAGCAGCAATACTGCACAAAACAGCAGTAAGGTCTTTCCATTTGGAGGAGCTGTCATCCGATATGGCTGCGGAAGAAAGAAAGCGATAATCAAAATTGGAAGGCATCGAAGCAAAGCACTGGATAGGCGCTGTGCCAAAAGCTTGCTATACCAATATTCATAGATCCCACATGGTCTGCAAAGTTCATAAGCAATATTGCCTGTTGTAATTAAATCAAACAATTCATTGTCTCGAAACCAAAGCATGATAAAAGCTAGGAAAGATTGCTGCAGCCATAAATATGTAACAAGTTCCTTTAATGATATAGGCTGATGAGGCAGGGATTGATCATAAAATGCTTCAAAAATCATGATATAGATAAACCCCCAGAAAAATTGCGTCGCCACTCCTGCCAATGCAGCTGCTCTGTATTGCATTCCATTTGCTAAGCGAAGTTTCAATACAGCATAATAGGCTTTCATATTTGATACTCCTTATATAACTGGACAATAATATCTTCAATTGGCTGTGCAGTAACAGCAACGTCTAATAGGTCAAGTCTATTGGATAAATGAGTGATCACTTCAGAAATCATTGTTTGATCTGTATCAACACTTAAAACCGCTCTTTCTGGAGTCCATGAAAGGAGCGTTGTACCAGCAATTTCAATTGGATTGGCTGTCGGATTATAATCCACTGAGATCGTTTTATGTGATCCAAAGCGTCTTCGTAATTCATTTACTTTTCCATCATATAACAAACTGCCTTTTCCGATTAATAAAACTCTATCTGCCAATGCTTCAATATCAAACATATCATGGGTAGTAAGAATAACCGTAACGTTTTTTTCTTGATTGATGGTCTTGATAAATTGTCGAACGGCAATCTTGGATATGGCATCGAGACCTATGGTAGGTTCATCCAAAAATAAAATTTTCGGACTATGAAGGAGAGAAGCTGCAATCTCACAACGCGTTCTTTGTCCTAAGCTTAATTGCCGAACAGGGGAATGAATAAAATCTTGGAGTTCGAGTGTTTCGATTAATAGATTCAAAGTATCTTTATATTCTTTATGAGGAACATGGTAGATATCGCGAAGAAGTTCAAAAGAATCGAGTACTGGTACATCCCACCACAGTTGGGAACGCTGACCAAAGACTACTCCTATATTTTTCACATAGGAAGCACGGTCTTTCCATGGCGTATACCCCATAATGCTGCATGTTCCTTTGTCTGGAACCAATATGCCGCTCATCACTTTGATGGTTGTGGACTTTCCTGCACCATTTGGACCAATATAGCCAACTATTTCGCCAGGCTGAATCGAAAAAGAAATATCCTTAAGGGCCTCTACTATTGTATACTCACGATAGAATAGTGATTTTGCTGCTTGAAGTATTCCTGTTGAGCGCTTTGCAACCTTAAAGGACTTGCTTAATCCTTCGACTTGTATCAATGGCTTCTCCTCCTAACATAATAAAGTAAACTTCCATCAGTGGGAGTTTTTCCTCATCCCCCACTGATGGTTAGTTGCACTTATCGGACCTTTACGGGCGAGTTTCAACACCTATCTTCCTCGATTCTCGGCATCCCCAAGATGGGGGTCTTACAGCCCGTTAAGCGTGGGATAAAACATTATTTCAAAAGAAAATTATATTATCATCCGCCACCCTGCTTGTCAATCATTTATTTCATTTTTTCAAAATATTCAACTTTTATTTAACCAAATAAAAAAGCACCTTAGTGAGTGCTTCCAATCCACTTAAATTAATTCCTTTGCCGGGTGCTCGTTATCCCGCTCAAATTTAGAAATCTATTTAACTGAGATCAGATCAGTTTATCCTTTATTGCCTATATCAGCCGATACTTAGAGCATCCTCTAAGTAAATTAGAAAAAAGGAAGATACATACTTAATCCAGCCATTTAAAAACCCATTATATTTTATGGTACTAATTGATGATTTTTAAAAAATAAGCAGATGAGATTACCTTTAGATAAACTCTCATCTGCTTTCCTACCTTATTCATTATTCCCCTGCTTTCATATTTTTCGTAATGCAGATTATATGATGATAAAGATAGAAGATTTTAATGTAAATTTAAATTATCACCAATCATCTGATGAACCTTCTCCTTTTCTTCATCAGAAACTACTATAAGTTCTTTGCCGTCTATCCTTGCATTTTCCCCTTTTACTTCATATTGCTCGATATGGTTGCGTGCATTTCTGTAGTTTTTTCCAATACTCATCATATCGTTTAAGGAAATATTCGTTTTAACATTTTCTCCTAAAGCCCCTAATAACTCGTCGTATTTTGTGACGGACGAAAGATTCAATCCTTTATCGATAATGGCAGTTATTACTTTTCGCTGCCTTTCATTTCTTCCAAAATCGCCTTGAGGATCTAACTTTCTCATACGAGCATATCCTAAAGCCTGCGGTCCATCTAACTCAATATTTCCTAATTGATAATGATAGCCTTTTTTATAGTATCCTTCATCCTTCCACTCTATTTCATTATAAAGGCTTATTCCTCCAAGTGCGTCCACCATTCCACTTAATGCCTCCATATTTATCCTTATGTAGTAATTCATTTTTTCTCCAGTAAATGCCTCCACCGTATCAATAGCCATTTTTACTCCCCCCAACGCATATGCGGAGTTGATTCTGTCTATCGATCCATTCCCAACTATTTCTGTTCTTGTGTCTCTTGGAATACTAACCATTTGTAATTTTTCTGTCGAAGGATTCAACGTCATGACAATTAAAGCATCTGACCTGCCAACATCATTTTTCCGTTCATCTACTCCCATCAGCAAAATACTTATTGGCTTTTTATCTTTAATATCTTCTTCTCTTTGTTTTCCAGCCGTTTTACCCTCCCCATCAATAGGTTCATAGATTTTATCAGCCGTTTTTTCTACCTTTGTATATAAATACACAAAATAACTGCCAAATCCGATAATAATAATTCCAATAATGCTAGTAATCGTAAGAAAAATTTTCTTTTTCATTGTTAGCTCACTTTCCATTAGTAATATTATTCCAAAATACCACAAATTTCTTTTTTTGCCTATTTTATTCATTAATTTCCAAAATGTATTTGATGCTTTTTTACAGAATATACTGAATGCTCATTTATATATAAGAAAGGATGGTTGCATAATAACACTTTAATAACATAATGAGAGTGAAATAGATTAGAAGAATAATCTTTTAGCTGCTTTTATGAAGAACCTAAAAATAAAATGCCTGTCCTCTTATGGGGCAGGCATCAGGATAAATAGGGAATCAAAAGGTCCCCTATCCTAGCATAGAATGAACCTTCTGCATTATTCTAATTAGATCTATTCCGAGAACAAATTGCAGCCTCCAACGCCTTTAGTTCCTTTTCTCTTTCTACATATAATTGCTCTGCTTCTTCCAGTGTAATGCTGGAAAAGTATATTTCCTCGCCTGGCTTTGTTTGCGCAATTAAAGGTAAATCTACGGTTGCAACCTGACCAATTTTCGGATAGCCGCCTGTTGTTTGTCGATCTGCTAATAAAATGATTGGATTGCCATCAGACGGTATTTGAATGGTACCATGCGTAACTGCCTCTGAAACCATTTCTACCTGTTCTTTCAGCTCAATTGCCGGCCCTGCCATTCTGTATCCCATTCGATCTGATTGGCTTGAAACCTTAAAGGAATGCGAAAAGAAGTCAACTAGACTTGATTGTTTAAATAAATCAAATTGGCCTCCATTCATTACTCTAATAACAGGAGCTTTTTGAACAAACAAAAACTCCTTTCGATTAACAAACCAGCCTGTCATCGCAAAAGAAGCTCCTTTTTGCTTTAACTTTAGTTGATGAAATAATTTCGTTGATTTTTCAGACATATCTCCACAACCTAACTGGTCTCCAGTATTTAAAGACCTGCCATTATACCCGCCGATGCCTGCAAGCAGGTAGGTGCTTTTGCTATTCATCACATCTGAAATTTTATAGCCGCCTGCAACAGCTAAATATGCTCTACATCCTTCCATACACTGTCCGAAGTTAAGAATACTTCCTTTCGCAATATAAATTGGCCTCCAAGCTGAAACTGGCTTTCCATTTATAGAAGGAGATAAATCTCCCCCTGTAATGGCAATTAAACAATCCTCATGGAATGTTAAAGAAGGGCCTATCAAGGTAATTTCCATGACCGCTTCCTTCTCATCATTTCCTACAAGAAGATTAGCGATCCTTAATGAAAGTGCGTCCATCGCCCCACTCACAATAACGCCATGCTGTTGAAAGCCATATCTTCCTAAATCTTGAATACTCGTGAGCAAGCCTGGACGATTTACTGATATAGTCATTCATGCATCCCCCTATTACGTTCCTCTAAGTACTCTTCCTGGGAAATAGATCGAAATGTCACTCGATCACCTGCATGAAGAAGACTTGGGGGGGTTTCATTTGGCAAAAATAATGGAGTCGGCGATTGGCCAATCAGCTGCCAGCCTCCCGGAGTAGACAAAGGGTAGACGCCTGTCTGTTTACCCGCTATGCCTACAGAACCTGCTGGTATAGATGTACGTGGAGTGAATCTTCTTGGAGTGGCTATTTTTTCTGACATTCCCCCCATAAAGGGAAACCCTGGAGCAAAACCAATCATATAAACAAGGTATTCACCAGTAGAATGAATTTCAATCACTTCATCTGCTGTAATGCCGTTATGGTCCGCGACATGCTGTAAATCCGGTCCATAATCTCCCCCATAGCAAACAGGAATTTCAATGGTACGGTGTATTGCATCTTCTGTATCTTTTAGATGCTTTAATTCTTCTTCGATAATGAGACGCACCATTTGAAAAGGGGAGCTTACTTTCAATGTATCTTTATATAAGGTATAAATTATTATTGGATCATAATAGAGTGTAATATTTGTAAATGATGGAACATACTCAATAAAACCTTTTCTCACATTTTGTTCAAGATGTCTTTTTACCTTCATCACTTTCTGATGCACTTCAAGACTCATTTCTTTCCCTAAATGAATCACAACAGCGGAATCGCCAAGTGCTGTTAATTGTATAGTTGATTGTTTATATTTACTTACTTGTGACATGAAATCCCCTCTATCATAAAAAATAGCATTTTCATCTTTCCTTATTTTTTAAAAGTACACCTAGTTTTTCATCCATGAAAAAGCATGTATGTTTTTAAGGCAAGCTACAGCTATTTAAATGCTTTTATGCTTATGGAAGCAGCTTCAAGAGTGTTTTTGATCGACTGCGCAAATGAAAGAGCATTCTCCCCATCTCCGTGAATACAAACTGTATCAGCTTTTAAAGAAATATCTACCCCTTGCTGTGACATGACCTTCCCTTCTTTCACTATACGCACTACTTGTGCAATCGCATGTTCCTTCGAATAAATCAGTGCATCCGGCTGATTTCTAGCTGTTAAAGTTCCATCCTGCTGATACGTCCGGTCTGCAAATATTTCATGTGCAGTCTGCAGGCCAATTTTTTCTCCTGAACGAACAAGCTCACTTCCAGATAAACCGTACAACACCAGCCCAGGATCTACTTTATAAACAGCTTCCGCAATTGCCTCTGACAGCTCTTTGTTTTTTGCCGCCATATTATATAAAGCACCATGTGGCTTTACATGCTGCATTCTTGCTCCCTCTGATTTAGTAAAACCGTAGAGGGCCCCAATTTGATAAACAACCATTTCATAAGCTTCCTGCGCCGTAACATTCATATTTCGACGCCCAAAGCCAATTAAATCCGGCAATCCAGGATGGGCTCCAATAGCCACCCCATTTTGAAGTGCAAGCTTGACAGTTTTTCTCATAACACTAGGATCTCCCGCATGAAAGCCGCAGGCAATATTTGCTGAAGTGACAAAGGAGAGAATCTCTTCGTCCATTCCTATTTTATAAGCTCCAAAACTTTCTCCTAAGTCACAATTTATATCTATTTGAAACATATGTATCCTCCAGTTTGCCGAATCATATAAAGTAAACTTCTATCAGTGGGGTTTTTCCTCACCCCCCACTGATGGTTAGTTGCACTTATCGGACCTTTACGGGCCACGGTGTGGATCACACAAACGAAGACATAAGGAAGTGGCGACCTTCGTTTGTTTACCTCCCTTGGACCTTTACGGGCTGGTATCCCCCACCTAGCTTCCCCGATTTCTCCGTATCTTGAGGTAGGGGATTTACTGCCCGTTAAGAGCGGGATAAATTTTCAGAAAAAAATACTTAATTCTTTTATACCGAATTTTGTTAGACAAATCCAGTGTTTCCACTCCTCTTCATTGTTTATATAACAAAACATCGGCTCACCCTGTTGGTAACAGGAGGAGCCGATGCAACCTGGACATTAGATTTTCCACTTATTTATTATTCTGCTTATATATTCCCATATGATTCCGACAGAGCAGATATAAAAGAAAATAATTAAAATCCAGCCTGTAGGATCAACCGGAAGGATAGAAGCAATATAAAACAACGGAATGATGAAAAAAAGAATATCTTTTAAATAAGTTGTAATTATTTTAGGAGATAACTTCCAAGTAACTAATGATTTGAAAAGTCCAAAAAGAAAATCAAGCAGCATAAAACCTAAAACAGCCCAAATCGCATAATACATCCACATGCCTAAAATGTGAACCATCTCCTTTCTGCCTATTTGTAATTCATCCTATGCCACATGCTGCTTTTTGGACTGTAAAATATAGTAAAAAACCTTAAAATAAAAAATTTTTTTCAACACAGCTTTTCCTAGCTTTATAGATTGACCGGACTTCACCTTGCTAAATAATTCTCTTTACAACTTGAACAACTCACCACTTAACAACCTTTACGGTCTGTTTGAAGTGGGAGATTCCTAAGAACACCAGTGTGTATCCACTAGTTATGGATTAGGCGATCCCCGTAGTTCCTACGGTTAGAAGCCTTATCGCTTCCTTTTTAATATTTATACTTGCGTTATGGTCACGATCATGGGGAGTATGGCATGCTGGACATTTCCATTCACGCAGTCCGAGATTTTTCACCTCTTTGTGTTGATAGCCACAACTAGAACACCGTTGACTGGAAGGAAAGTGCTTGGCAACAGTCACCACTTGTTTCCCGTACCATTTTGCCTTATATTCAATCATTTTTTTGAATAGTGACCATGATCCTTCACTGATGGCTTTCGCAAGATGATGATTTTTTACCATATTCGATACCGACAAATTTTCCATCCCAATGATATCGTGGTTTTTGATTATTTCGGTGGAAATTTTGTCTAAGTAATCTTTTCTTCTGTTTGCTATTTTTTCATGGATACGGGCAACTTTCTTTTTGGCCTTATTCCAATTGGCACCGCCTATCGTTCGTCTACTCATAATTCGCTGTGCTTTTGCTAGCTTTACTTCCATGGAGCGAAAAAACTTCGGATTAACGTAGCGTGTTCTATCAGACAAAATCGCAAAATCTTTTATTCCTATATCCACACCAACAGTCGAGTTTGTTTTGGGGAAGGGGGTTATTTCTACCTCCGTAGTGATCGATACAAAATAGTTACTAGAGGGATTTCGTCTAATGGTGGCACTTAAAATCTGACCTTTGACTTCACGGCTTTTCGCAAAACGAACAAGACCAAGTTTCGGTAACTTCATTTTATTCTTTTCCACCACTACAATGTTTCCATTTGTGTGTTTGGTCGTGTAAGACTGAACAGGATTCTTCTTCGATTTAAATCTTGGTTGTTTCGTTTGCTTTTTGTAGAAACGACCATAAGCATCCGCTAAGTTTTCCACCGATTTTTGCAAAGCAATACTATCCACTTCCTTCAAAAAAGAGTACTGCTTCTTTAATGCAGGAAGTGATTTTACTGTTTCGTATTTGTTTAAGTAGTTGCCTTTCCAATTGTTTATCGGGAGCTGACCATGTTGAACCATTTCTTCGCAGTCATGCCAGTAAGCATCTTTTTCTTTTTGCTTCCCCAGAAAAAAGTTAAACACAAATCTAGAACAGCCAATGGTTTTATCTATCCGTTCCGTCTGCTTTTTATTGGGATATAAGCGAAATTTATAGGCTTTTTTACTAGCATGCATATCACCCTTCCAACAAGAACGTTTGTTTCTATTTTACCATACAAAGGAAAGTTTTGGCTAACGCCAACCGACATTCATCTCCCACCTACTCATTGGGCTTTACCCTCCAAATTCCTTGAGGTGGGAGTCTTCTGTCGGGAAATGATAAAAATGCTTGTATCTAATTCTATATCCGGATTCAAAGATATAGAGGTATATACAAGCATTGAATAATCTAAAGGATCTCTTCTCCATTCGGTTTTTGCAAAAGAGAACGGTACCTGGGATGCTCTGGTAAAATGGATGATATTAAAGTTTTCACAGCAGGATGAGCAGAATGTAAAAATTCCGTTTTATTATTGCATTGCTCGACTACTTCCCCATTTTCCATAACAGCCATAGAATCGGAAATAGAATAGGCTGCTTTGATGTCATGTGTTATAAAAAGGTATGAGAGACCGTATACCGATTTCAACTCCCTTAATAAACTTAAAATATTCGTTTGGTTTACCATATCCAAACTGCTTACAGCCTCGTCCAATACGATTAACTTCGGCTTTAAAGCTATGGCTCTCGCTATATTGATTCTTTGCAGCTGTCCTCCACTAAATTGATGAGGATACTTCCCCATATCCTCCCTATTCAGACCAACTCTTTCCAACAATTGTTCAATTGTTTGTTCTTGTTCATTCACGGACATTCTTTCGTAGTTTTGCAATGGTTCACCGATAATTTGTTCGACTGTCATTTTGGGATTGACTGCTGAATAACAATCTTGAAACACAACTTGAAGATCTCTGCGAAGTTGTTTACGAGTATTTCGATCTGTAGAATATAAATCATGTCCTTTAAAAAGCACCTGACCCTTTTGGGGCTTTTCTAATCCAAGAATCACTTTACCAAGCGTGCTTTTTCCCGCTCCACTCATCCCTAGAAGACCAAGGCACTCCCCTTCTCCAATAGAAAGTGAAACATTTGATAGCACCTTTTCTCTTTGATTCTTCTTTCCAAATAGATGGTGGGAACCATAAGCATAGGTTACATCCTTTACTTGCAATAAACTCAATACTCTCCCCGCTCCTTTATTAATAGTATCGCAATAATGGTGTTGCTAATGTCATATGGAGGTAGCATCGTTTTCCTCCTTGAATAAAGTAAACTTCCATCAGTGGGGGTTTTTCCTCATCCCCCACTGATGGTTAGTTGCACTTATCGGATCTTTACGGGCGAGTTTCAACACCTAGCTTCCTCGATTTCTCGGCATCCCCGAGGTGGGGGTCTTACAGCCCGTTAAGAGTGGGATAAATGAAAGGCAGCATTTGCTTTTAGCAATTTTTTTGTATATTCATGCTTTGGATGATCAAACAATTGGTAAACTTCCGCTTTTTCCACTATTCTTCCGTTCTTCATAACTGCAACATCATCAGCCAATTCTGCAATTACACCGAGATCATGCGATATTAATAGAATAGACGCACCGTATTTTGCACGAATGGAATTCAACAGCCGCAAAACTTGTAATTGATTATCTACATCCAGTGCAGTTGTTGGCTCATCTGCAATGATGATGGATGGTTGTAAGCATAAAGAAATAGCAATCATCACCCTCTGCAGCATCCCGCCGCTTAATTGAAATGGATATCTTCGCATCAGGTCTGAAGGATTTGGTAAATTTAGATCCTCCATAGAGTCGATGGCAAGCTCCCATGCCTGCTTTTTTGTCAAAGGAGTATGCGTGCGAATGGTTTCCATAAAATGACTGCCAATGGTGTGGACAGGAGTAAAAGCGTTCATTGGATTTTGCATAATAAATGCCATTTCTTTCCCACGAATTTTCCTCCTCTCATCAGCTCCCAGCTCATTTAATTCTCTTCCGTGTAATTTGATGCTTCCTTCTACACTCATTGTTTTATGGTCAAAAAGCTGCAGAAGAGACAAACAAGTAATGGTTTTACCACTACCGCTTTCTCCTACAATACCAAGTATACGCCCATGCTTAAGCTCAAAATCAACGCCTTGCACTAATGGAACTAACCCATCTACAGTCCTTGCGTTTACACGTAAACCACTTACTTGCAAAACATTAGGTTGTTTCTCTATCAATCGACTCATTCCTTTTATAAAAACTTCTTTGTACACCAAATCGTTCTGACAAAGCTTCTCCTAAAACATTGAACGTGATAACAACAATCATAATCATTGCACCTGGATATAGCATTAATTCCGGGTTGCTTCTTATATAGGATTTTCCTTCATGAATCATTGCTCCCCACTCTGGAGTAGGCGGCTGAATGCCTAATCCAAGAAATGATAGAGCAGAGATATCCATGATTGCCCATCCCATTTCAAGCGTTCCCATTACAACAATTGGAGGCAATGCATTTGGAATAAGATGGTTCCTTATTATTTTCCAATGTGAGGTTCCACTTATTTTCGCTGCTGCAACGAAGTTCCTTTCCTTTAAACTCATCACAATTCCACGAAACATCCGAGCATAATACACCCACTGTACCAGCATCATTGCTATAATCACTTGTGTTAGACCAGGGCCGAAAACTCCTACAAATCCAAGGATAAGCACAAGATTAGGAAATGCCATTACGCCTTCGCAAAATCTCATCAGTAGCATATCTATCCATCCGCCTCTATATCCAGCAATAGTTCCAACTAGTAAACCAATTCCTAACGAAGAGATAAATATTAACGATGCAAATCCTAATGAAATACGAGCACCGTAAAGAAGGCGGGACAAATTACATCTTCCTAAATTATCTGTCCCTAAAGGATATTCAAGGGAAGGTGGATGCAATTTAAGCGCCAAGTTCACTTGAACTGGATCATGAGGAGAAATCCATGGTGCCAATATAGTCAGTATAAAAAGAACGAATAAAGTAATCGAGCATACAATAATAGCCTTTTGACTCCTAAAGATACCCTTAAAACTCACAATCATTGGTCCGCTCCTCCTTTCCTTGAAATCCTGGGGTCCATATACATTTGCACTAAATCTACAATCAAATTGCATAAAATAAACATACAAACTGCAAGAAACACATAACATTGGATGACTGGTATATCCCGATTAAAAATTGCCTCAATAAAATAGCGCCCAAACCCTGGCCAGGAAAAAACGGATTCCACAATAATCGTTCCGGTAAGCAATTTACCAAAATTCATCCCAATTCCTATAATTAATGGTGAAATAGCAATTTTCAATACATGTTTCGTCATAATGACATTCTCTTTTATCCCTCTTGTTCTTGCATATAATACATAAGGCTGCAGCAAATTTTCTAACACACTAATTCGAAGCAGTCGCGTATAAATGGCTATCAGCGGCAACGCTAATGTAAATGCTGGAAGAATAAGATGCTGCCATGTTCCTATTCCTTCCACAGGAAGCAGATCGAGTTTGACAGAAAAAACAACAATCAACAGATATCCAAGCCAAAACTGCGGAATAGAAGCACCAAAAAAAGCAAGCATTCGACTGAACTGATCAATTGCACTATTTTTCTTCATTGCAGCCAAGAATCCTAGTGGCACACTGATGCATATAGCAAGAAAAATGCTGCTAACAGCTAGTTGAATGGTTGCAGGCATTCGGTACATCACCTCTTGCCAAACCGGCACATTTGTAAGATAAGATATGCCAAAATCTAGTTGGCATATCTTTATTAGAGATTGAATATATTGAACAAGCAGTGGTTGATGCAAACCAAACTCTTGTCTTTTTTGATCCAAAATCTCGTCAGTCGGCTGAATATGGGCGGCAGCCAAGTACGCTTCAGCAGGATCGACAGGTGATAGGTGAATCATTAAAAACGTGAGAAGGGTTGCAAAGAGAAAAATAGGGATAATAGTGAGAATTCTTTTCATAATAAAGCTGCCCATGATTATTCCTCCTGCTGTTTACTATTCCATGCTAATACTTGAGAATGGATGTTCATCACGATTGGCTGGGAATGTAAAACTGTTCACATCTTTTTGATACACAGCCGTTTTCTTAATATAGGAAATTGGTACAATAGCCCCCTGCTCTTGTAATGTCTTCAAAATGGAGCTATAAAGCTCTTGTCGCTTTTTCTCATCGGTGGACCTTAGTACATCATGTATTTGCTGATTTAGCTCTTGTTTCACCGGCAAGTTCGCAATTGCTTCTGAGAATCCAAATCCTTCCTTCGAAACAACATGTACAAAAGTATGTGGATCATATGGTGCACCATAATTACTGAAAAAGTTCAAATCAAAGTTATTTTCTTTGAATCTTTTTATTTGAACCGTTAATTCAACACCAGTAATATTCAGCTTGACGCCGATTGTTCCCCATTCTGCTTGAAGCGTTTCGGCCATTGCTTTTTGAATTGGATCCGACTTCTCATACATTAATTCCAGCTCAAGCTTTTTACCATCTTTCACACGAATCGTTTGTCCAGATCGCAGCTCCCAACCTGCATCTTCTAAATAAGCCTTCGCTTTTTTTATATCGTAATCAATAGGATTAGCATCAATATCAGTATATGGGAAATTTTCAGGTAAAATATTGTCCGCCTTTTCTTCTAATCTCGAAGTGACTCCGTCTACCATTGCTTGTTTGTTAAAACCATGTTGTAGTGCTAATCGGACTCTTACGTCAGAAAGTTGGTTTTTTGTAGTATTCATAACTAACTGTCTTGTTGCAACCGGTTCGGAAACGCTGGTTTCATACTTTTCTGAATTTTGCAATTGTTTAAAAGCATCAAGGCTAATGGCGCCTTCCCCATAAATTAAATCCAAATCTCCTTTTTCAAAGGCAAGTACTCTTGTCTCAGCATCTGGAATAATTTTAACTACTATTTTGTTTACTTTTGAACTTTCTCCCCAATAATTTGGATTACGAGTGAATATCACATATTCATCTTTTTTATAATCCTCCAACATCCAAGGTCCTGTTCCAATTGGTTTTTCCACTCCTTTTGATGTATCACCGTCTTTAGGAAATCCCGCTTCTCCTAAAAAACGCACTGGACGGACAACCGCAAGTTCCTGCAGCGTTGGATAATATGGCTCTTTTAACGTGATTTTGAATGTGTAATCGTCCAATACCTCCGTTTTGTCAATAACAGTGATTAATCTTAACCAGCTATGCAAGGCTGAATTTTTCATGATTGCATCAAAATTCTTTTTGACAATATCTGCATTAAAGAGACTTCCATCCGAAAACTTTACATTTTGGCGGAGACTAAAAGTGTACTCCTTCCCATCCTCGGATATATTCCATGATTTAGCTAAAGCAGGTTGAAGTTCTCCACCCTCTTTATAACGGATCAACGGTTCATACATCATTGATTGAGCAATCATTTGTGAAGGATTGTAAACATGTGGATTCAGCTCTCCGATATCCCGCGGCCAAGATAATGTGAGTACATTTTTTTCTTTCTTAGATGTCTGCTTGTTTTCCTGTGGTGTACAACCTAAAAGGGAAATGGATAAAAGCAGAATCATAGCTAAGATCAATACTATAAATTTCCATTTTTTCTTAAACATTGGTTAGTAATTCCTCCCTAAAGCAATTGATAACAATTATCATTATCGATAATAGATAGAAATAAACCTCCTGTCAATGGTTATTTATGTAACATTAACAGGAGGTTTATTAATCCAAAGGAAGCAATCCTATATCAACATAATCTAAAAGGGACAGGAAGAATAGAGAAGAAAAAAGATTAATAGATCCATAAAGTGAACCTTCCATCAGTGGGGGTTTTGTTCATCCCCCACTGATGGTTAGTTGAACTTATCGGATCTTTACGGGCAGTTATCCCCCACCTAGCTTCCTGATTCGATTTCTCGGCATCCCCGAGGTGGGGGTTTTACTGCCCGTTAAGTGTGGGATAAATCCAATATTGATTATCTAAGAATTTCTTCGCAGCAATCAATATCCTTCCCACTCTTCTCTTAGAATTCCCATTCGAATAGAATCATAATATATCCCATTATGCAATCTGCATTTTCTTAAACGACCCTCCAGCTGCATCCCTAACTTTTCAGCTACCCGCATCATTCTTCTGTTGCCAGACCATGTAGTCAAGCCTATTCTAACCAGAGATAAGTTAGTAAATAAATATGCCATCCATATATTTAAAGATTCTGTTCCATAACCGCCACTCCAATAGGCAGAATCATAAATGACAATCCCGATTTCCAGCCAATTAGACGGCTTATGCTCCCAATAGCAGCTAACGGTTCCGATAATTTTTTTATCCACCTCAACGATTAGTCTCGATTCGATATCATTTTGCTGAAACTGATAAATCATCTGATTTTTATAAGCTTCATATTCTATTCGTTTCAAGGGAAAATAAGGGGCATCCCATTCTTTCCATTCTGGTTTTTCTTCACCATAGATCAGTTGCCATAATAAAGGCAAATCATTCGTATGAATGCTTCGCAGAATGACATTCTTTCCTTTTAAAACGGTATTTCTAATCACTATATCCCCCCTTCTCCCACTTGTTCGCCTGTTAACCTCCATCCATAATTTATTGATTAGAATAATTTATCGAAATAATTCATCGCGATATTTCCAATAAATTCTTGGTATTTACCCTCGATTATTTCTGTAACAACTGCTTTATTTTCCCATTTGTTTCTTTCTCTTGGCTAGGTTGATATATTGTTAATTTCAGTTCAGGAGAATCATATACTTGGAGCGTAATATGATTCAAAATCAATTCACCTACTATTGGATGGATAATTGTTTTTTTCCCAAATGGATTGCCTAATACTTCATGTTTAGACCACCACTCACGAAACTCTGGACTTTTCTCTGTCAGCTCTTGAATGATTTCCTTAAACCATTCATCTCCAACAAAACGTGCATATGCTAGCCGAAATTGAGCAATCAGCCGCTGTGCATGATCCTCCCAATTAAGAAATAGTGCTTTATATTCTTTCGATGTAAAACAGCGGTAGACGGCATTGCGATCTCGATCATTCATTAAATGAAAATCTCCAAACACTCTTGATGCCGCCTCATTCCAGTTGACAATATTCAGTTTTTCATCTGTCACATAGGTGGGGCAGAATTCTAACTCATTCAATAAATTGTTTACAGCATTCGTTACATTTTCTACAAGCGGCTTTCCCATCTTAGGCAGCAAAGGCTGATTGGCCAATAAAAATAGATGCTCTTTTTCCTCTTCACTTAACCGGAAAACACGTGAAATAGCCTCTAATACATCAGGGGATACTTTGATATCCCGCCCCTGCTCCAACCATGTATACCAAGTGATCCCAATTCCTGCAATTTGCGATAATTCTTCTCGGCGCAATCCCTTTATTTTCCTGCGGGGCCCGATTGGCAGGCCGAATTCTTTAGGAGATAAACGAGCTCTCCTTGTTTTTAAAAAATCCCCTAATTCTTTTCTTCTTTCCTTATCACCTAACATTGAGATCTCTCCCCTTATTAGTGGTAGTTTTAATAATAGGATCATTACACTCCTATTCCTATTATAACTTCTTTACTATTCTTATAGTTAAAGGAGGTGAAAAATAATGGGAAATTTACCTGTACTTACAAAAAAATTAATTTTCATTCTTGCTGCAGCATGTGGTTTTACAGTAGCGAATGTTTATTTAAATCAAACCCTATTAGTCAGCATGGCAAATACCTTTGCTGTTTCTGCAGCGAGTATAGGAATCGTCGCAACACTAACTCAAGCTGGCTATGCCTTGGGGAACCTTTTTATAGTACCATTAGGCGACATATTAGAACGTAAAAAATTGATCTTGACTTTATTATCTATTGTATCCATTTTGCTAGCTTCGGCAGCTTTATCCATGAATGTCCTGTGGTTGATTGGAGTAAATCTTCTGCTGGGATTTGCCACAATTATTCCTCAAATTATTGTACCTCTTGCCGTACATCTAGCTTCAGAAAACAATAGAGGAAAGGTGTTGGGAAATGTCACCATTGGGTTAGTGTGCGGGATTTTTGGGGCGAGAATTATCAGCGGGTTTGCCGATTCACATTTTGGATGGAGATCGATGTATTGGATTTCTTTTGCTGGAACGATACTTCTATTTTTTTTACTTTTATTATTTCTTCCAACGAGTAAAGGGAACAAGACGGTATCATATAAAAAACTGCTTGCCTCTTTGGGACCTTTATTCTTAAAGGAAAAAGTACTGCAAAAAGCATGTCTTAGTCAAGGAATGATGTTTGGAGCGTTTAGTGTGTTTTGGACCACACTAGTATTTTTCTTAAGTAGTCCACCTTATTCATATGGTAGCAAAATGGCCGGAATCATTGGTTTAGTTGGAATTGCAGGAGCATTTGCCGCACCTATTATTGGAAGAATTATTGATCAAAAAGGATCTGGATTCGCTACAGCATTATGTATGTCCTTTTCGCTTCTCGCGTATATCATTTTGGCAACGCTTGGACACTGGCTGCCAGGATTAATTGTTGGCGCCTTGCTTATTACGGTTGGAACGCAGGCTAATCAAGTCGCTTGCCAAGCGAGTATTTTCCAGCTATCTCCTGAACAAAGAAACAGACTAAATGGCTTATACATGGTATCCACCTTCTTAGGCGGTGCCTTAGGCTCGTACTTAGGTGTCTTTGCTTGGAGCAGATGGCATTGGTTTGGCGTATGTTCGGTCGGAATGATCATGATAGGGATTGCTTTTACCTCCTTAATCAAATTATCTAAACAAAAAACAATTGTCGAGAAAGGAAGTTTTGTGAGATGAATACAGACAATTATCAAAAAGGGTTAGAAATACTAGCACAAATTGACCCTGACAATTACAAAAATATAGTGGAATCTTTTCAACATTCCGTATCCCCTGATTTAGGAACATTAGCTGTTGAATTTAATTACGGTCAAATCTTTTCCAGACCAGGTTTAGATTTAAAATCCCGTCTTTTGGCAACCGTTTCTGGCCTGACTGCTTTAGGAAATACTGAGCAATTGAAGTTTTATATTAATGGAGCGCTGAATGTTGGATGGACAGAAGAAGAAATTTTAGAAGCAATGCTGCAGATGATTATTTATGCAGGTTTTCCAGTCGCGTTAAATACGATATTAACTGTAGCTGCAGAAGTTTTTTCTGCTAGACAAAAAATTGAAGGTTCCTGTTTACGGTAGGGTTTAGGATTAATTAAACAGAGAGAGCTGCTTCTTTATGGCAGCTCTCTTTTTATTAGAATAAATCTATTTATTCAGCCTGCTCAGCCAAGTAATTTTTGTACCAAGTGATTTTATCATTTATCTTTTTTTGATAAGCCATTATCTGTTCAACTTGAGATTCTACTTTTTCTTTTTGTTTTTGGAGCATGTCTATTCGTGGGTCAATCGTTTTATCCCCTTGCCTTTCGAGTCTCACGAATTCTTTTAAATCAGAAATAGTCATGCCCGTTGCTCTGAGGCAGCATATAAATTGAAGGATTTCTATTTCTCTCGTTTCATACATGCGAACCCCGCTTTCATTACGTTTAACTTCTGGAAGAATGCCTTCTTTTTCATAGTAGCGCAAAGTATGAATGGATAACCCAATTTGCTCGGAAACCTGCCCAATCGTAAAACTCATACAATCCCTCCTCTATTTTTATTCTCTATAAATCGATTATTCTTTTTTTATCCTAATACTTCCTTCTGACAATACGTTTTTTTTCTTTTCATTTTTTTATTTTCTCAAAGAATGGATTTACATTTTATTTTAAAAAATAATGACTCACCTAAAAAGATGAGCCAAATCTTTGGTTTTATATTTCTTGTTTTGTCGGTCTTACGATTATTTCATTAATCGCTGTATTTTCCGGTTGTGAAATAGCATAGAGGATGGATTGAGCAATGGCTTCTGCAGGCAATGCAATTTGTGCTGCATAAGCCTCTAAGCTTTTCCTTACTTCTGCATTTGTAACTGTATCAAGCAGCTCTGTTTCTACTGTTCCCGGGCAAATAATGGTAGTGCGAATATTGTTCTCTGCTTCTTCTTGACGCAAGCCATCCGTAATAGCCCGGACAGCAAATTTTGTTCCAGAATAAACGGCCCAAGTTTTTCTTACTAAATGTCCTGTTACGGAGGAAACATCAATGATATGTCCTTGTTTCCGCTCTCTCATAAATGGAAGAACTGCAGCAATACCATAAAGCACCCCTTTTATATTGACATCAATCATTTGTTCCCATTCTGCTACCTTCTTTTCGTGTAAATAAGAAAGTGGCATGGTACCTGCATTGTTTATTAACACATCAATTTGACCAAACGTGTCGATAGTAAAACGGGCAAGCTCCTCCATTTCCTTATGAGAAGCAACATTTGTAACTTTATACACAGCAGTGTTGCTTTGTTTATCTAGAGTAGATGTAAGATTCTTTAAACGCTCCTCTCTTCTTGCTGCTAGAACAATCTTTGCACCATTATAAGCTAGCAATTTTGCTGCGGCTTCTCCAATACCACTTGACGCTCCTGTGATAACAACAACTTTTCCTTCCACGTTTAACAAATCCAACCATCCCTTTCTGTACTAAAGATATGTTTCTCAGTATAGTACCTAGAGTGTTCTCTAGGTCAAGGGATTAATATAAAGTGAACCTTCCATCAGTGGGGGTTTTACTGCCCGTTAAGTGTGGGATAAATTGCCCGAATTTCCTACCAAAAACGAACATCTATAATTCAAGTCTAGTTCGAAATTAATACAAAAAACCCAACTGAACATCAATTGAATGTTTCAGCTGGGTTTTTGTAAAACGGAATTTAACTATATTTTTATCAAAAAACTTATTTTTTTCTTCTGTTTTAACGCCTTACCCAGATGTTTTGTCATGAATGGCAATGCTGGTCATCGAGTGACAAAGTAAAGGTTTAGGAATAGCCTGTAAAATGGCAGCTTGAAATTTATTTATACTTTAAGAGCTTTGCTAGTAATCTCTTTTATTACTTTTTCTACTGGTCGAACATCAGCATATTTCTGCTGCATATCAAAAAGATTAATAGCATGGGAAGCAATGCCTCTGTCGAATGAACATTCCTCTGGGACTACAACCTTATAATTATAGGAAAAGGCGTCAATGACTGATGCACGTACGCAGCCGCTTGTTGTACACCCTGTAATGATCAGCGTATCTATTTGTTTTGCAGTAAGATAGGAAGCCAATGGCGTTCCGAAAAATGCACTTGGTTTCTTTTTGGAAATAACTACCTCTCCATATTGAGGCTTAAGCTCTTCTACTACTTTGGCTCCTTTTTCCCCTTCCAATAATGCTGGATGGTCAAAGATGTTTCCTTTGATGGAAACACGATCATTAGGGAATGTTTTGCTTCCTTCAATAATCGTATAAAAAATTGGCAGTTCCGCTTTTCTCGCTGCGTCTAATAATTCTTTAATATGTCCAATAGCCTGCCAGCTGCTTTCACCACAGCTTGTTGGATATTGTTGAATCGAATCTTCAATATTCTCTGGAAAATCTCCGGTAAATCCATACTGAACATCTACAATTAAAAGGGCAGTTTTTTCACCAATGCCCATCTCACTTCCAAGTCCAGCTTTTTGGTAGACTTTTTTATCCCGTTCATCTAAATAATCATCCCAAATTCGTTTCATAGCCACCTCTCCTTATCCGTATGTAATGACACGATCATGATCAACTGTTAATTGAACAAATACATTTGGAGGGATAAGCTCGACTTGTTTTCCTTCCAGGATTTCATTTGTTACGCCTCTTGCTCCACAGGAAATTCGGGATAAATAAATAGTCCCCTTTCCTTCAATAATCTGGTTAAAGGATTCTCTAAGTGTTGTAACACCTTCTCCAATTCCAATGACGCTGTCCAATACCTCATCCTTCATAAGAGAAACAGCACTTCCTGCTAGAAACATCGAAACACTATGTCCTTCTTCAACTGCTGTTTTTGCAATAAGAAATGCTCGATCTGCTTGGGTTGGCGCTTCTGGGCCATGTGTTAAATGAATAAGTATTTTTGCCATCTTCACTTCTCCTATTCTATATTGTTTTGATTATATATTTTATAGTTGCCGTGTTAGAAACCTCTCGAAAGAAGATATCCAGCATTAGGTACAACCGGCTTTAGATTTAATTTTTTTAGAATTTGATAAACGGTTGATGTTGCAGCTGAAAGAACTGGCAGTTCCATTGTGTCTTGCACTTTTTGAATGGCAGGCAAGGATTGCATTTGTACACATGCTGACAATACAACGGCATCTGCTCTGCTTGTATCCAAGTCCTTCACAATAGTAGTCAAGTTTAGTGGATCTAGTCTGCCAACAGCTAAATTATCGGAAACTTCTAGACTAATAGAGTCTGTTACTTCAATGCCTGTCGATTCGATATAATCAATCACTAAATTAGTTAATGGCTTCATATATGGTGTAATGATCGCTACTTTTTTTGCTTCCAGCGCATTTATTCCTTCAATCAACGCGCCAGCACTGCTGATGACTGGAACAGGCGAGCCATTTTCTTTTGCCACTTTAGACAATCTTTCTTCCGAAATACAATGATAGCCAGGTCCTTGGGACATAATCGCTACAAGACAGGCATATGCCAATGCATCACATCGTGCATCTGACAGCTCTAATGCACAGCGGTCACTGTCTGTATCCATCTTTGCCAGTTCTTCTTTAGTTACATGCATCATGCGCATGCGGCTGGAATGAAAAGTAAACGATTCATCTGGTTCTATTTGCATACGTGCTTGCAGCATTGCTGGAATTTCCTTTTCCATCGTAGTATTAGAGCTTGGTACAATAAGACCCATTCGATATTCTTTTTTCATTATTTATCCTTTCTATCCTTACTTAATTGGAATATTCAAATTTTCAACTAGGAGATGACACTCTGTTGTTCCGCTGATCCTTTTATCCCACTCTTAACGGGCAGTAAGACCCCCACCTCGGGGATGCTGAGAAATCGAAGAAGCTAGGTGTTGAAACTCGCCCGTAAAGGTCCGATAAGTTCAACTAACCATCAGTGGGGGATGAAGATAACCCCGACTGATGGAAAGGTTCACTTTATTAGCTCCTTATTTTTAGGAACAAATTTCCACGTAATAAATTCCATTTCTGCTTCTTCCATTACTTTGTATACGTCTGCATGCGATTCATATCGAGCATCTGGAATTTTACGGAAGCGAACCGTTGTTTCAACAGGCGTTTTAAAAGGAAAAGGATCCAACACAATCGTTCCATCCCCTTGCCCCTGAACGGTAATCATTTCTCCTTCACTGTTTATTGATTTGCGAACAGGGCCAATCGTAATTTCTTCCTTTGTATCAAGTTTATGCATGGATACATATTGAGAAAGTCTATCCATCAACTGAACTAATTCGTAATTCAGCCATAATTGATCCTCAAACTTACTTTTCGGCATGGATCTGTTCCACAATTGCATCTTAAGATCAACCCATTCCTTCTGCTTGTTGACGATAGTATCGTCTATAAAAGAAGCCAATTCCTCAGGGATGTTAAAAGTAAAGGAGGGGTCATACCCAAAACGGCTTGTATAAAGCCCCATCCAATGCATCCCAACTAAAAGTCCTGCATATGGATCTTCTTCTTTCACTTTTTCATAACCTTTTCCATAGAAGTCGACATGCTGCAATAAATTAACTTTTAAAAAGGGAACTGGCTGGCAAGTATCTGGATTAAACAATACTTTTGCATCAGAATCGATCCAGCCGATATCATGCTTTTCTACCGCCAGACAAAAAGAGTCAAAGTGCTCAGGACTATCAAACTGTTCATTTCCCCAATGCCTTGCCACTTCTCCTGCCTGTATGGAATGGTCATATTGATTGACAATATACAAAAATCCATCATTATGCTTTGTAATAAACATCTTATTCTCTCCTTTCTTTTATTAATTAACAATACTAGAGCATTTTAAGGTGCATCTTGTTCGCTTTTCCAAATTACAAGTTTCCATTAAACAACACTATGCTCTGTCGTGCTTTTTTCTGTTGCTTCGTCGCTGAATACAAAAGAATCATCAATATCAATGGGCTGATCTCTTGTAAATAATTTCTGATAAAAGGAGGTAACGTCTGGCATTTTTGTGGCAATGTTGAATATTAACGGTGCCAAGTCTTTTTTAAGAGGCTCCCTCGTTAAGAATTTTTCTAACGTTAATTGAATGCTTTGAATCATTTTCACTTCTTCTTTGCGTCTTTTTTGAACTTGCTTCAATGTTTCCAAGGATAAATCTCCTTTTTTATATCCTTTATAAATCACATCTGCAGCCACTACTGCCGTACCCATAGCCAGCGTGCTGCCTACCGCTCCCCAAGGGGTGACACAATGAGCAGCATCGCCAATCAATAAACAGCCATCTTTTGCCCAATCATGGACATATCTCATTTTGCATAAAAGCAGTACAAAGGATTTAAAATCTGTCAATGGTGCGACATATGGTTCCAAAAATGGCAAATCAGCAATTATTTTCTCTTTAAATGGTTCTATACCGCCCTTCTTGATTTTTTGAAATTCCCCTTTCGTAAGAGAAATCCCGCATTGAATGTAATTATCCAGCTTAGGCAAAAATAGATAATTGTAATTTTTCTGAAAATAAAAATGGTAGATATTATAATCCCAGGATTCAGGCTTTTTAAAAGAAAACCATAAAAGATCGTTATCATGATAATCTAGATCCAGTTCAAAACCAGCCAGTTTTTCTATGGTTGAATTTCTCCCGTCAACCCCAACCGTTACACTCGATTTTATTGTCAACTCTCCCTCAAATACGGAATCTTTTAAGAAGTTAATCTGTTCACCTGATTTTGCTAGAGCATATACGCCTGTAATTTTATCTTCTTCTCTTAGCAGATTCTTCACTTTTGTATTAAATAACAAGGTAAAGTTTGGATACTTCTTGGCTTTTTCCAGCAATGCCATTAATAAGGTAGGCTGCGTTAATCTAGCACAATAGCTTTCTTCCTCAATTAATGTATTAAATGCAAGATTCATTATTTCCACATTATTATGAAAGACAGTTACTTCAGGAATTTTCACATGGGAATTGGATTCAATATAATCCAGCAGATTCAGCTGTTTCATTAATTGAACAAAACGCGGCTGGGTAATCTCTCCTCGATATTCTCTATGAAAATCTGCATTTTGTTCTAATACAACTACTTCTAATCCTTGTTTTGCCAAAAGCAGTCCGAGTAGCATTCCTGCAGGGCCGGCGCCAACAATACATATATCTGATTTAACTTCTTGAACCATTTTATCCATAAATGAAATCACCTATTTCCTTACAAATTTTCACTTCCCTTAGAAAACATCTAAGTACTGCTGACCATGTACGTCTACTATCTTCGATCCAATTGCTCTATTTATCACTTTTTCTTTTTGAACATACTTTTATTTCATAACAAGATCTTTTGATCTTTCTAAAAGTTCTTTAATTTTTGCCGGTTTTACTGGAATCATTCCCAGCTTTATATTCCACTCTCGCAAAGCATCTTCTATTGCCGACTGCAAAACAGCTGGAACAGGGATTGTTCCGCTTTCTCCTGCCCCTTTCATGCCAAGGGGATTAAGGGGGGATGGGGTCTCTACATGGCCGATTTTCATATCAGGAATCTCGCAGGAAGAAGGAACAAGATAATCCATTAATGTACTTGTTAACAACTGACCTTGCTGATCATAAACTACTTCCTCATACAGAGCTGTTCCAATTCCGTTAGAAATGCCGCCTTGGACCTGCCCTTTCACAATCAAAGGATTAAGCAGTTTACCATTATCATGAATCGATGTATATTCTAAAATGCGGATGGCACAAGAATCTGGATCTACCTCCACTACTGCAATATCCGTCATTCCAGTTACAGCTGCAGCTGTTGGAGCAAAATAATCCGTCACTTCTAAACCTGGTGAAACAGAATAGGGAAATGTAGTGCCTGGAAACAAGCCTCTTGCCTCATGTGCAATATCTGCCAACGTCATATAGTTAGAAGGATTATCCAGCGAAATGACGCAGCCATCCTTTATAATCACATTTTCTACATCCGTTTTCAGTTTCTCCGATGCAATTTTATATGCTTTATCTCTTAAACCTTGAGATGCTTTATATACTGCTGTTCCAACGATCGTAGCTATCCTGCTGGCAAATGTTCCTGTGCCGTACGAAATAAGGCTTGTATCCCCTTCAAGAACTGTAACCTTATCCAATGGCACATCCAAAACTTCTGCTGCAATTTGAGCAAGAGATGTCTCATGACCTTGTCCTTGCGTTGCAGCACTTGTCAACACGGTAATATCTCCATTAATTTCTACTCGTACAGTCGCTCCTTCGAATGAACCAAACCCTGTATTCTCAATTGCTGATGCAACCCCAATGCCAATATAGCGCCCTTCTTGGCGGTACTCCACCTGACGTTTGCGCCATTCTGTATATTCTGAAAGCTCTACCGCTTCTTTTAAAACTTTTTCATAGTCGCCGCTGTCATATATTTGCGGACTTCCATCGCGGGATCTGAGGCCAGTTCTATAAGGAAATTCTTCCTTTCCAATTAAATTGCGTCTGCGAATCTCTACCGGGTCCATCTGCAGCTTTTTAGCTGCTTGATCTAATAATCGGTTTAATATCAATGCTGCCTGCGGACGGCCAGCACCTCGAAACGGAGCTAATGGAACGGTATTTGTATATAAAACTTTTGCATCGCAATGATAATTTGGGACTTTATACGGTCCTGGTATAAGTGTTGAAGTCATTATTGGCACAATAATTCCCCACGGAACATACGCACCAGTATTTGCCAGCATTGTATCTGTAACTGCAAGAATCTTTCCATCCTTTGTAATCCCAAGTGATGCTTCATGAAGCTGTTCCCTCTCATGAATTGAACTCATCATATGTTCCATACGGTCTTCAATCCAACGTACAGGTGCATTTACCATAAGTGCAGCCCACGTTATAAGAAAATCTTCTACGTAAAAGATTGCCTTTGCGCCAAAAGCTCCCCCCACATCAGGGGCTTTTACCCTTATATTATTTTCTGGTATTTTTAATAACTTAGATAAAATGGATCTCATTTCATGCTGGCTCTGTGTTGCCGCATAAACTTCCAACTTTGGTTCAGGTCCAAACAACTCCCATTTAGCAAGCAACCCTCTCGTTTCTATAGGCAGACAACTGACGCGTCCTATGTTAAATTGTTGGTGGACGACAATAGGCGCTTCTTTCATTGCTGAGTCCGCATCCCCAACTGACTGCTGGAAATGAGCAGCTACATTTGAGTTCAAGTGCTGATGTGCTAGAGGTGCATCTTTTTTTATCGCATCATTTAAGTGAGCAACACTTGGCATCGGCTCATAATTCACTTGAATAAGATCCAGTGCATCCTCTGCTATATAACGATTCGTTGCAATAACCATAGCCACTGGCTCGCCGACATGATGCACATCGCAGCTAAATGGGCGCTGCGTTACCGGTACAAGATTGGGATGGGGAAATAAAGCAGGAAGAGAAGGGAATGATTCCCCGTCCCCTGGTCCAAAAACCGCTATAACACCTGGCAGTTTTCGTGCTTGTTCTAGATCGTAATCACGAATATGTGCATGGGCGTGTGGGCTTCTTAAAAATGCTGCAGTTAATGTGCCTGGAATATTCAAGTCTGCAATATACCGCCCGTTTCCGCGGATTATTCGTGGATCAATTTTTCTCTTAATGGCTTTTCCTACATACTTCATGCTTCCACCTCCTTATTTTATTGCCGTACCTTTTTTTATTGCCTCTCGAATGATCTCTGGTCGAATAGGTAAAGAAGTGATATTAATAGGATATTTTTCTAGAGCATTCATGATAGCATTTGCCACTGCCGGAGCCACCGCTACCGTTCCTCCTTCACCTGCTCCTTTTACACCAAGCGGATTTAATGGAGACGGGGAATTCTCTAAAATTTCTATATCAATCTCAGGCATCTCCATTGAACTAGGTATTAAATAATCCATAAAGGTTCCTGTAATAAGCTGGCCCATATCATCATAGCGAAGTTCTTCATACATCGCTCCACCGAGTCCTTGTGCCATGCCACCGACAAGCTGTCCGTGCACCAATAATGGATTAATCGCCCGTCCCACATCATAAGCAATATAATATTTCTCCATTTTCACTTTCCCTGTATCGGCATCAATTTCTACTTCTGCGGCATGAATTCCATATGGATAGGACATATGATCAATGGAAAAAGTATATTTTTCACTAAGGTCTATTTCCTGCTTTCTACACGATTCCAAAAGACTTGCCAATGGACAGATAGGCTGTTCTTTCGCAACCCAAATAATAGCCTCATTCTGTATATCCAATTCTTCCTGCGGCAGCTGAAATTGCTCCGACGCTGCACTTAATACTTTCTTTTTAAGTGCTTCAGCGGCATACCATGCAGCAGATCCTCCAACCACCGTTCCACGTGTTGCAAAGGAGCCGTTTCCTTTCTCCACTTCATCGGTATCGCCATGAAGGACCTTTACTTTTGAATAAGGGATTCCCAGCTGTTGTGCACATATTTGTGCTAAGGTTGTCTTCACACCCTGCCCTACATCTGCCAGCCCTGTTTTGCATAAAACCTCGCCATTTTCCAAAAAACTAACTTCACAAAATTCCCATGGGCCTAGTCCAGATTTTTCAACAAACATAGCAAATCCCAAACCGATTAATTTTCCTTGTGCTTCTGCTTCAGCCTTCCGCTCAGCAAACTCTTTCCAATTCATTTTTAGACGGGCATTTTCCAATAGGAGAGGATAATTTCCGCTGTCGTATTCAACCACCTGTCCAAGTGCAGAAATTCCGTTGCTATATGGCATTTGCTCTGGTTGAATCAAGTTTACTTTTCTTACTTCCGTTGCATCCATTTTAAGCTTCCTCGCTACGATATCCATTACACGTTCACGAACAAAAGTCCCTTCAAACCTGCCTGGTCCACGATATGTACCGGTTGGGGTCTTATTCGTTGCCACTACATGAGTGGTAAATTCTAATGCATCAATATCGTATGGACCTGGAAGCATCCCTTGTGTTAATACTGGTACTGTTACTCCATGGGTACGAATATAAGCTCCGGTATCGACATAAATCTCATCACGCAATGCTAAGATTCTGCCATTTCCATTAAATCCAACAGTAATATAGTGTTTTTGTTCGCGAGAATGATTCGTCGCCTTCATATGTTCAAGCCTATCTTCTACCCATTTAATTGGTTTTCCAATTTTCAAAGCGGCATAGGGAATTAAGTAGTCTTCCGGATAAAATTCTCCCCTTGGTCCAAAACCGCCGCCAACGTCCGTTTCCACAAGCCGGATATCCTCTTTCTTTTTCTTTAAAAGAGTTGCCAGTATCTGATGATTGAAGTGTACTACTTTTGTGGGTCCATAAACAGTTAGCCTTTGATTCTCATCGGCTACTGCAAGGAGGCCTCTTGTTTCCAGGGGAATCCCAGAATGCCGCTGAACAGATAATTCTTCTTGTATAATGAAAGGGCACTTTGCCAACTCGTCATCAACTGAGCCTTTTACAGAATGAATGACAAAGACATCATTACTTCCTATATCAGGATGCAGCAAATCCGTTTCTGGTTGTATGGCTTTCTGAACATCTGTAATTGGAGGCAGCGGTTCATAAGCAACATCAATTAAATCTGCAGCATCTTCTGCAATATATCTAGTGGCAGCTATAATCAACGCTACTGGTTCTCCAACATAACGGACCTTATCTGTTGCTAATGGATATTGCAACGCTTTCGATAATGCTTCATTAGGAGCAAGCCTCATAGGAATAGGCTGCAAATCTTCTGGAAGATCCCTTCCTGTCATTATCATCAAAACATCAGGAAGTTGTTTCGCTTTTTCTGTATCAATGTCAAGGATTACAGCATGCGCATGGGGACTTCTCAAAATGAATGCTTCGCATTGGTCCGGTAAATTAATGTCCCCTACATATCGGCCGTTTCCAGTAATTAACCGAGGATCTTCTATTCGCTTCACACTGGTACCAATAGACATGGTAGTCACTTCCCTTCTGCAGGCACCAAAGCACTTGCTTCTGATTTACATTTTTTCTCTTTATTTATACGCTCTGCTGCCAGTTCTACTGCATCGACGATATTTTGGTAGCCAGTGCAGCGGCATAAATTTCCTGAGATGCCTTCTCGTATTTCTTCTCTGGTCGGATCCGGATTCTCTTCAAGGAAATGGCAGGCAGACATTAGCATCCCTGGTGTACAAAAACCACATTGCAAGCCATGCTTTTCCCAAAAAGCTTCCTGCAATGGATGAAGGGTTCCACCTGGATCGGCCAATCCTTCAACTGTTTGAATGTCGGCCTTATCTGCTTGAACTCCAAATACGAGACAAGAACGGACAGGTCTTCCATTCATGATTACTGTACAAGCGCCGCAAATACCATGCTCACATCCAACATGCGTTCCTGTTAAACCTAGCTCATCTCTCAACGCATCCGATAAAAGCATTCTTGGTTCAAGGGATACATTGTACTCTTTTCCATTAACGGTTACTTCAATATTTTTTAAATTACGCTCCTTCATCTTCCCACCTCCGTAAATTTAGTAAATGACAGCCTATTGTTTCGCAGCCCTTTCTGCTGCCCGTTCTAAGACGCGAATAGCATACGTAACACATAAATCCTTGCGATATTCAGCACTTGCATGGATATCCGGTTCTGGATCAATCAATTCTTTAATAACAGAGCAGCATTCACTGATTAATTCACGACTAGGAAAATTCCCAACCAAACCGTCTGTCACTTCATCTAAAAGAACAGGAACTCCATCCACACCCCCTAAACCGAGAGTGGCTGAACTTATTCTCCCCTCTCCATCCAACGTGATAGAAGCAGCGGCAAGCACAATGGCAAAATCCCCTTTTCTTAATGTAAATTCATCAATTGCATAGCCAGTATTGGCTGGTGGAATGGGGATTTGAATGGAAACGAGAATTTCATTCATTTCTATGGTTGTTGTTAAGTAAGTTAAAAAGAATTCATCTGTTTCAATCGTACGGTATCCTTCCGAAGAGGCTAGTGTAATTGTTGCTCCCAGTGTGCTCAACATAACTGGAAGTTCAGCAGTAGGGTCTGCATGTACAACACTTCCTCCTATCGTTCCCCGCGATCTGATTTGAGAATGTCCGATTAACTTCATCCCTTCTGTAATAAGAGGGCAGACTTTTTTGATTTCTTTTGACTCCTCCACTTGATAATGATGAGTCAGTCCTCCAATTTGTATTTCAGATTCGGTTACCCGGATATAATTTAATTCCTCAATACGATTAATATCGATGATTACTTGAGGACGTGCTAGCCGCATATTCATCATCGGGATTAAACTTTGTCCGCCTGACATGATTTTTGCATCATAGCCAAACTCATCCAATAAGCATAATGCTTCACTTAAGGTTGTTGGGGTTTCATACTCAAAAACCGCTGGCTTCATTTTCTTTAACCTCTCTTCCGATGCAAATTTTTATCTTAATTCTTTCGTTTTTGTTTCTGCCGCAATTTTCTTAAAGAAATCCTTCACAATCATCTTTGCGATTCCTGATAGAATTCTCTGTCCGACTCCTGCTATTAATCCTCCAACCTTTGCTTCTCCCTCATAACGAATGGTTGTTTTGGAATCAGCGTAATCTAGTTCCACTACTGCATTCCCTTCCACAAACCCCATTTTGCTGTCTGCCTTCATGATAATTCTATATTTGTCTGGCGCTGTTTTTTCAAGAATTTGTATTTCTGCCTCATAAGCACCTCGAACTGCTGCAATTCCTAAAACCACTTCTGCCTTATATGTGTCTGGTCCAATTTCATTTAAAGCTTTACAGCCAGGTGTTGCTTTACTTAAAACCTCTGGATCATTAAGAGCATTCCAAACCGCTTCTTTACTAGCATCTACCTTGATATCACCTTGTACTTTCAATGATAAAACCACCTTTGTTTGTCAAATTTTGTTGTAATTATATTGTTGAATAATCCTCGACCCACTTCTTTGTGAGAATCTTCTGTAACTTAAAGCGATTATAGAGTATTTAATGTTTCATTGTGAAATACGTCATTTTTATGAAATTATTAAATTTTTTTATAGCCTTTTATTTTTGTGGTCGTTTACAGTTAAAAGAAATAGCGTTATTTCAAGCAAAAAAAGCCAAAACTCCCCTGACTATTTCAGAAGAATTTTGGCTTTTTTATCTTTCACAATATACTGCTCTTGGCTCTTCCTCTTTTGTTTCAACAGCATTTCTTTTTTTTATTAGTTCCGCTACAATGCTTATGCTAATCTCATCTGGACCTTCTGCCCCAATTGCTAAACCTATTGGAGAATGAATGAAAGGCAATAGGTTTTTGTCCACTACTAACTTTTCCGTTCTTCTTTTTGGTCCTAATACGCCTATATATTTCAAAGATGATTGCGCAATGTGTTGCAAAATCTCTTGATCCCTTGAGAAACTATGGGTCATGATTAGCACATAAGCTTGATTTGGAATTTGTCTTTTTTGAAAAAATGTTTCAGCATGCTCCACGTACCGAAAATCTGCATCAGGAAAATATTCTTCACAACATCTGGCGCTTCTCGGATCAATTACTGCAACAGAAAAATCGGCTTGAGAAGCAAGTTTAACCAATGGCTCTGCATCTGGGCCAGCACCAAATATATATAATAATTCTTTTGGTTTATAAAGCTCTAATAAAAATTCCTTGTTCTCCTCTTCGTTGCACACTAAACGAACATTCGTTCCGCTCTTAATAAATTGTTTAATAGTCGGCATCAGCTTTAGTCCGATGCTTTCGTCTTTTGCTCCTTCTAAAACTTCTCCATTTCCAGAATATAAATATACATCCCCCCGCTGATCACCAATCGTCAAACATTTTGCAGAAACAAGAATTTCTCCTCGGTTCAGCAATTGATCAATAACCGGCCAAATGAAAGCATCCTTCTGTAATTGATTGAAACTCCATCCAATTGGCTCGACCAATACTTCTATATCTCCATCACATCCTGCTCCTTGTCCCCAAGAAAGATCATCTGTAGATCGTAAATCATAGTTGACCGTTTTTGCATTAAGGGACTCGATTACTTGTTTTCCATGATAGATTAAATCTTCTTCTAAGCATCCTGCACTTATCGTGCCAGCATAACTGCCATCTTCTTTTATGAGCATTTTTGCTCCTTCGCGTCTATAAGCAGAGCCATCAACTCGGGTAATAGTTGCCATCGCAAATATTTTATCCTTTTTGCTTTTTAAACTTTTTATTAAACGACAAATATCATTCAACCTTTTCAGCCTCCTTTAAATATTCCACAACAATATATTCACTATGAATAAATTGTTATTTACAATTGGTGAATAAATGATATACTAAATTTTATAAAATAACAAATTTTCAGAAATCTTTTTTATTATTTTTTAAGGGGTGAGTTTACTATTAATCTTCTATATTTAGAAACTTTCTTAATTGTCTGCAATTATGGAAATTTTACGGAGGCAGCTAAATGCCTATATGTTCCCCAGCCAACGATATCAAATCGTATTCGCTACTTAGAAGAAGAAATGGGTCAGGAGCTTTTTGTAAGAGGGAAAAAAGGAAAACGAAGTGTTGAACTTACTAGAGCAGGGAAATTATTTCATCCATACGCAGAACAAGTAATTGAAACCTTAAATACAGCAAAAAGTGAACTAAACCAAAATTCCAATGAACGTTTAATGACAATTGGCAGCTCTGTTGCCTTAACACATCCATTTATCTACGAAAAAATAAATTTACTTAATGATATCCACAACAAGAATATTGACCTTTTAATTATGGATCACACGCTAATCGCTAAATCTCTTGTCGATGGAGTATTGGATTTAGCTTTCGTGGCAGAACCCATCATTCATAAACAACTAGAATCCTACCTTGTTCATCGTGAAAAAATTGGTGTAGTCGTTTCAAATAAGCATCCTTTAGCAAGGAAAAAGCGTTTGGATAAAACGAAGGACCTTGAAAAGGAATATTTAATTTTCTATAAACCTTTATCTAGAGTATCAATGGATCTTTTCAATATGAAATGCAAAAAAAGAATCATGACGAATCAAATTGAATTAGTAAATGATCTAATTCATAATCATAATGGTGTATCCTTTCTTCCATCAAATGCCTTTCACGAGGATCTTAAAAATGGAGGGTTAGTTTACATTCCCATTCATGATGAGTTATTGAACAACGAGATTCATTATTATTTAGTTTCAAGGAAAAACGAAATATTCTATGAAGATATTTTCTTAAAGGAGTCAAATTTGCCTTTACTTATATAAATGTTGACTATCCAATTAATATGACGCCTCCCTAGACATTTAGGAAGAATGTTATAGTAAAGAGCAGCATGCAAGCTGATCAGAAGTTTGGAGAGATGCACATATGTTAAATAGCAATGATATAACGATTGACCAATATAAGCGCCCGTTGAGGGATATTCGAATTTCCGTTACGGATCAATGTAATTTCCGATGCACTTATTGCATGCCTGCAGAAATTTTTGGAGCTGATTATCCATTTCTCACCAAAGATAATCTATTAACATTCGCTGAGATATCGAAACTAATTCGTGCTTTTGCTGATTTAGGTGTTGAAAAAGTTCGATTAACTGGGGGAGAACCATTATTAAGGAAAAACCTGCATGAGTTAGTACATACGATTACAACAATTGAAGGTATTCAAGATATTGCCTTAACTACAAACGGTGTACTTCTTCCTAAATATGCGAAACAATTAAAAACAGCTGGACTTCACAGAGTAAACGTGAGTCTTGATGCAATAGAAGATGAGGTTTTCAAGAAAATAAACGGCCGTTCCGTTGGTGTAAAGCCTGTATTAAAAGGGATATATGCAGCAAGAGATGCTGGGCTGAATGTAAAAATAAACATGGTTGTCAAAAAAGGAATGAATGATGACCAAATTGTATCGATGGCTGACTTTTGGAAAAAGGAAGGAATAACGCTGCGTTTTATAGAGTTTATGGATGTTGGATGCTCTAATGGCTGGAATCTAAATGAAGTAATTACAAAAAACGAACTAATTAACAAACTCAAAAAACATTATGATTTAGAACCTATTGATGCAGAGTATTTTGGAGAGGTCGCAAAAAGATACCGTTATGATGGCAGCAATACAGAAGTTGGATTTGTTTCTTCGGTGTCCGAATCCTTTTGTTCAAGCTGTACAAGAGCAAGAGTTTCAGCAGAAGGGAAATTCTATACTTGCTTGTTTGCATCAAGTGGCTATGATCTGCGAAGCTTATTGCGTAGAAATGCTTCTAATGAACAAATACGTTTAGCTATTCAGAAAATTTGGATGGGACGCAAAGATCGCTACTCTGATGAAAGAACAGAAGAAAAAGCTAAAAGCCGTAAAAAGATTGAGATGTCTTATATTGGCGGATAAACCATTGTTCGACATATGTCCGGATTTTTTAGCATAAAGGAATAATCCTAAAATGTTTCTCATCAAGTATGAAAGAAACTTCTCTTCTGTTTAATTGGGAAGAGAAGTTTTCATTTTATTGGATAAATAATAAAGTGAACCTTTCCATCAGTGGGGGTTTTCTTCATCCCCCACTGATGGTTAGTTGAACTTATCGGACCTTTACGGGCGAGTTTCAACACCTAGCTTCCTCGATTTCTCAGCATCCCCGAGGTGGGGGGCTTACTGCCCGTTAAAAGTGGGATAAAAAAATGCATCATGTAAACGAACGATCATCTTGCAGAACATTTTTTTCCTTATAAAATGAGATACGCATTCTTAAACAAATTGAACATCCCAAAGAGAATTACTTCATTTATAGCATCTGATTTCCTCTATTTAGTCTGGTAAATTACAATAACATTAAAACAACCATAATAGAAGAAACTTCACATTATATTTTCGTAAGGACTAACAACTACAGAAAGGAGCAAAATAGAATATGAAAGAGGATAAGGGAATGAACGGGCAAGGGATCCAATCACTAGAGCTGGGGATTGATATTTTAAAAAAAATAGGAGAAGCAGATAAACCCTTGTCCATAACAGATATTTCCGAACTATGCGGGATATCAAAAAGTAAATTACATAGATATTTGACTAGTTTCTGTCGAAAAGGCTTCTTACAAAGGGATTCTTCTCTTTCTTATACAATTGGAATGGATCTTATGGCCTTTGGACAAAATACTTCCCAAAAAAAGAATATAAAAGACCTTGCTAAACCGATATTGGCAAGGCTTAGAGATTCATTGAACGAAACCGTTTTTTTATCTGTTTGGCGCGGTAATGGTCCATTTCCGATTGATATAGAAGAAAGCCAGCGTGCTATAAATATTGGAATAAAAGTTGGTTATCCTGTCAGCAGTGTTCTTACTACTTCAGGAAGACTGTTTGCAGCATTTTCACCTGCATCTAGTACAAAAGAGATTATGGAGAAAGAAATAAAGGAATATAAGCTCGACTCCAATGCTTTTTTCCAAGAAATTGCTGATATCAGAAAAAAAGGATATTCAGTAACAATGGAATCCCTTATTCCAGGTATAGTAGCAGTAGGGTGCCCAGTGTTAGATAAAGAAAACCATATTGTAGCAACAATCTCTGTTGTTGGCATATTGGGAATATTAGACCTCTCCCCAACATCAGAAGTCATTCGGATATTAAAAAAAGAATGCAAAGAATTATCAAAATTCCTATGAGTACCATTATTTAGGAAAACATGATTATCTATTTTTAAGTAAGTATAGAAATGAGGTCCATACACACACTCATTTCTATAACCTTCAAACCTATCATTCCAAACATCCTTTCCCCTTTTTTATCCGATTTTCTTCTATTATATGTGTGCTTTATTCTACTTCCTATTCATTCGAATTAATCATTATCGATGGCAATTGATTTTATGTATGTTGCAGCCATTAAAAAAGGATAGCTTTAAGCGCTATCCTTCAGACTATAGACAAAAGTGGTGTCACCTCTGTCCATTTATCTATCTTTATTTTTAAGGAGAATATTTTTTCTATTTCCACATTCTATATAGTGTTAATACTGTTTGCTAAATGGCTTCTTTTACAGCTTTTCCTCCCTGTATTCCTTTCACACGCGTTTCTTTTCCTAAAACAAGGACGTTTAAAGCTGCAATTAAACTAGCTGCGAAGAACATAATAAATATCAGATTAAAGGATACTCCCTTGGCAATTAAAGAACCTACTATTAATGGTCCCAGGATAGCTCCTACTCGTCCTGCAGCATTCGCCATGCCGCTTCCTGTTGCACGAATACTTGCGTTATAATGATCCGTTGTGTAGGCATATGTTGTTCCAGTTACTCCTAAGAAGAAAAAGGATAGTGCCATTCCTCCGCCAATAAGCATTGGAAGTGAATCAGCATTGCCAAAAATTAATGCGCTTATAGATGCCATTATTAAATAGGTAATTAAAACAAATTTTCTCCCCACTTTTTCAACCAGCCATGCCGCACTAAAAAATCCAGGCAACTGTGTAAGTGTCATTAATAATATATATCCAAAACTTTTAATAAGTCCGAATCCTTTCAATACCATAACAGATGGCAGCCATAAAAACATACCATGATAGGAGAACATTACAAAAAACCAAAGGACCCAAAGCATAGTCGTTTGACGAGAAAATTCAGGCGACCATAAAGTTTTTATATTTTGTACAATGGACGTCTTTTCCTTTACAACCGATTGAAATTGTGGCGAATCTGGAAGACCTTTTCTCATATAAATAGCTAGTAATGCTGGCAATGCACCAATGATCAATGCGGATCTCCATCCCCATTCTGGCATTATAAAATAAGCAATTACAGCAGATAAAATCCATCCAACAGCCCAGAAGCTTTCAAGAAGTACTACCATGCGCCCTCTTTTATGATCAGGTACATTTTCAGCAACTAAAGTAGATGCAACCGGAAGCTCTCCTCCTAATCCAAGTCCAATAAAAAAGCGAAGAACTAGAAAAATAGTGAATGTAGTTGCAAAAGCAGATAAACCACTTGCGATAGAAAATAATAAGACCGTAAACATGAGGATTTTATTTCTCCCGATTCGATCCGCTAATGAACCTGCCACGATTGCCCCAATTAGCATTCCTATTGCATTAACACTTCCTAGTAATCCAGCTTCCTGAGGAGTGAGTCCCCATTCTAGAATTAATGCAGCTGCAATAAATGATATAAGCCCTACATCCATTGCATCAAATACCCAGCTAAAACCAGAGATAATAAAAATTCTTCGGAATGATACCTTTTGATTCGTTTTGGACTTCATTATTTAATCTCTCCTTTTCTTTTTGAGAATACTATGGAAAATATCAACCCTCCAATCGCTAAACAGAAAAATTATTCTAAATTTTCTTTTTATTTAATAAAATAATAGTTTATATTCTCAACATTGTTAAATATGGAAATCTTATTACCATATAAAAATTTTGAATAATGTTTTAGCTGCAAGGAGAATAGAAGGAATATAGCATTCTGAGGATCTATTTAATGGAAGAATTTTGACCTTTTATCGCGTGAATCCTATCGGCTTCCTTTGATCTAAGAGAAATAAGAAAAGCGCAAGCTCCCTTGCTCATCGACAGAAAAAGCTGGACTGAATCGAGACCAATAGAAAATTCCTTTGGATAAAAGCTTTTCACTTCCCATACTAATCGATTTTGAATAATAATATTTTTGTTATATCGAAACAGTGCATATGAAATATGGTCCATCAGCGTAACAAAAATTTGATCGCTTAGTTTTCCATTCAATCTCTCACTTGCATAGCTTATAATATAATTCGTTATCTCAATATATTGAATTGGTATTTCTTCAATCAGTCTTATGTAATTTTTCGTTATTGTCTCATCTTTTAAAACAAAAACCTTTTGAACTTTATCCATGTTTAAATGATCACCGGGACGATGGCTAAAATGCTATACCTTTTCCCATGACAACAACTTCTTTTCCGTCTTTATCCTCTGCTAATAGAAGGCTATTATTCATCACTTTAATAACATTCATAACTACCCTCCTCCTACTTTTATTTACAGTACAATTGTCGGAAATTTTTTTTAGTATATAACAGCATAAATATACTGACAATGAAAAAAATTCCCAAAAAAGTTTGAAAAAGAGATAATCCATCTATTAATTGTTATCCTTCTAAACCATTTATAAGGCAATGTTCCTTTATTCACCCTATACCCAAATTTCCTTATAAAGTGAACCATTCCATCAGTGGTGGTTTTCTTCATCCCCCACTGATGGTTAGTTGAACTTATCGGACCTTTACGGGCAGTTATCCCCCACCTAACTTCTTCGATTACTCAGAATCCTGAGTGGGGGGCTTACTGTCCGTTAAGAGTGGGATAAAAACATTGAGTACAGGGCGATTTTATTATTGCTTCACATTTCCTATTTGTTTTCCATTAGCTGCTATTACATCGCTATACCAATAGAAACTATCTTTTTTGATTCTTCGTAAATCTTTTACATCAAATTCTTCTCTGTCAATATATATAAACCCATACCGTTTGCCATACCCTTGGTGGGTGCTCACTACATCCAGCGCCGACCATGGGCAATAGCCTATTACCTCTCCCCCATCCATAATGGCTAATTTTAACTGTTCTAAATGCTTTTCAATATAATCAATTCTATAATCATCGTGGATTCTATCCTCTTCCTCTAATATATCAGGCGCTCCAATTCCATTTTCTGTAATAAGCATTGGCAGATGATATCTTTCATAAACTTTTCTTAATGTCATTCGAAGCCCGATTGGATCAATTACCCAACCATATTTCGTTTTATCTACATATGGATTTTCAGCTGCACGATATACCCCTTGTTCTCCTAACATAATTTGCTGATCCCCTGCTCTTGCTGAAATATCGGATGCATCATTTTTACTTGCAGCAATCGTTGCTGTTGAATAGTAATTCATCGCGATAAAATCCGGGTTAGCTTTTTCCAAATCACCCTCTAAAATAAGGGGGTGAAGCTCTCTGTCCATTAAATAGCTCTATGCCAAGCTATTATACCTTCCCCAAACCGCTAAATCTAAAAAGCTCCAACAACGAATAGATTCCCAATTATGTGCTGCAATAGCATCCAATGGATTACAGGATTACAGGTTTCTTGATACATAGAAGTTATATTAAACGCGGGACCAATCTTGCCTTCAGGACATAGCTGGTGAAATAAATCCATTGCTTTTGCCTGTGCAAGAATCATATGGTGGTTCTGCTGATATAATTCTTTTTTAGACGGCAATCCCCTATTCTTTGAAACTCCAATTGCACCAGGATGCAGAATAACAGTATTTTGTTCATTTATAGTTATCCAATACTTCACCTTTGCTCCAAAGTGTTTAAATAAAATCCTTGCATACTCCACAAATGCCTCTATCGTTTCTCGATTGCTCCAGCCGCCTTTTTCTTCTAATGCATACGGCAAATCGAAATGATACATGGTGACAATAGGCTCTATATTGTAGCTTAACAATTCATCAATTAAATCACGATAAAATGCAATTCCTTTCTCATTTAATTCCCCATTACCTTGTGGAATGACTCTTGTCCAAGCAATAGAAAAACGGTAAGCCTTCAATCCCATTTCTGAAAATAATTTCACATCTTCCTTGTATCTATTGTAATGGTCACTTGCTATATCAAAATCACTGATTTCAGCCGGATGCTGACACATATCTATAACGGATAAACCTTTTCCATCGTTATCTCCTCTGCCTTCTACTTGATAAGCTGACGTAGAAGCCCCCCACAAAAAACCATCTGGAAACTCTTTTATTTTTTTATAGTTCATTTTCATTCACCTCTGCTATTACCTAGTAAGTTTAATTTCCTATGTCTTTTTTCTTTTTAATCAGCAAATAAAGTATGCACACTTGCCCTCTTTATGATTATTACTTGTTCACCGAATGCAACCTCCTTATTTCCTCCTCCTATTACACTTTTATACTGATCTGTATTCACGATTAATACAGGTGTAACTACATCGTAGCCTAATTATTTTATGCTTTCTAAATCAAAATCTATTAATCTTTCTCCTGCATGGACTCGTTGTCCCTCTTGAACAAAGGAAGTGAAATGCTTGCCATTTAAATTTACCGTTTTAAAAATAATAGAATCAAGAGCATATGCTTTTGATCCTGTTATGGCAATATATACTCCCATTGCAAGATAAGCTAATTCTAGTTCAAATCCATTTAAGAAGCCTGCTGATAATTTTGCAGTAAAAACAGCATATGAGAGTTGTTAAGAAAGAAAACCGCACAAACACTTTTTACAACGGATTAAAAATTGAGCATTTAACATCTAGGGGAGGGCTTCAAACGATGATTGTAGAATTTCCTCCAGGTGCTTCTAAGGGCCAACCGAATGCTCATGAAGGCGAAGAATGCCACTTAGTGTTAGAAGGAAAAATTATCGCTGAACAAGGCGAAGATATAGTGGTTGCTGATGAAGGAGATTCTTTCAGCTGGAATGCCAGTGTGCCTCATTTTGTTAAAATCATCGGCGAAGAAAAGGCAGTTGTATTAATCTCTACTTACTCTGATACGGAGTTAAACGATATTTTTTAAAGGTTTTACCATCTGGACCTCGTCCATTCTTTGTTCTTTGATGAGTTCCAGGTGGTATATATAGCTTTATATTTTATTAATTGTCTTAAAAAAACATCACTTAATGCTTATGATTTTTTTCCATTTTTCCATGTCTATTATTAACAAATTTATCTGGAAATTGTTTTATTATCCCATCAGCAAGTGCATCCGCCATCATAATGATATGATCCTCGCCTTTATCAAAAGCAAGAATATCTGCATCCCAATCTTTTTGAAGTCTCCCTGTTACTTCATCTGTCACTAATTTTAAATGTGTATACATTAGATCCTTTATCACTGGCAGCTTCCAATTAGGGTTGGCATCACTTAGAAATTTGGCAATATCATCAGCATTTCGATGCCATTCTTTATTGTATTTGTTTATTTCTGCTTGATTATTTTGTTTTGCCGCATCAACCAATTTTCCCGCAAGGACAATATGCTCCTTTAACAGTACCGTTAGTTTAGTTCCCGCTTTTTCCCCATAATATGGCTTGATAGCATTTCCAAGATCTTCTTGATTTTTAAGCAGCCTAGACAACACTTTCTCTTGATCGTCTAAACCTGCCAAAGCACTGATAATGTATTTTCTTGTCCATACTGTGTGATCAATCCAAAGTCTTCGTAAATCTCCTTTTAATCCTGCTTCTGATGAGCTAATACAATGCTTTTGTTCATTTGGATTTCCTTGAGCTTCCATTCTTAAGGGGAATAAGGTGATTGCAAGAAAACAAATAAATAGTAGAACCTTTAGTGATCTTTTCGACATAAAATTCTCCTTTATTCTATTAATTTAATACATCCTACGTTATTTTGGTTTATGTAATGGGATTTTATTCTATCTGATTGCAAAAATGAAAAACAAAGAAATTTTCTCTAGTCATATCTCTACTTTTATTCGAATGAGTTGTAATTTCAACTCCCAAAATAGAAAGAAGACAAGTGTAATATTCAAATTTCCCTCTATTTATTTATCATTCAGGATTGCCAATTGTCCATACCTCCTAATTTCCACTATAATAGAGAACATAAATAGCAACGTGAGGGTGTTCTGAAATGTCAAAAAAACAAGAAATTATCTTAGCAGCACAAGAAATTATCCATTCAAAAGGCTATCAAGCCACATCCATCAGTGATATTCTTACAGCTGCCAATATTGGAAAGGGACAATTTTATCATTATTTTTCATCCAAGCATGATCTTGGTCTGGCCGTTATTGACCATCTTATACTAGAACGGGACCTACAATTAATAGAAATGATTTTAAAATCAACAGAGGCTCCTCCTAAACAAAAACTGAATAAAATGCTTGATTGGATATTAATCTGCCACACGGAAAAAGAAAACAAGCCTGGATGCCCGATCGGCAATTTAGCAATTGAAATGAGTGAACATGATGAAACCTATCGTATAAAGCTTCAAGAATACTTTGATCGTTGGGCTGAGGCCATTGCAGATAATTTAGAGGATATGAACCATAATAAGGTTGTTAATTCCCGGTTACATTCAAAAAAAAATGCGGAAGCAATGATTGCCTTGATTGAAGGGGGAATTATGCTCATGAAGAATCAATTAAATTCAGATGTATTAAAAAATATTTTAGACACCGTTCGGAGACAATACAACCTTTGTTAAAATGAGTTAAATGCATGTTTGACGATGGATGCACTTTAAGTTTACTTTATTCTTATTTTAAGAAAATTAGTAATTAAGTTCTTGTGAAAAGCAAGAACCTTTGTTAAAATTGTACCGACCGGTAGGTAAATAATAAATGGGGGTATAAACTTGTCAACTCTATTAGAAGAAATAAATGATTATAAAGCAAGCTTTAGAAAAAAGGCTTCTCCTGAAAAACAACGTTTGATGGAACAAGCTACGAAAGAATTAGCATCTTTAGATATTGCAAAAGGATTAAAAATCGATGCACTTGCACCAAACTTCACACTTAAGGACGCAACTGGCAATGAAGTAGCGTTATACGAAGAATTAACAAAAGGACCAGTCATTCTAACCTTTTATCGTGGAGCATGGTGCCCATACTGCAACCTTGAATTAAAAGCATATCAACGTGTCCTTTCAGATATAAAAGAAACAGGAGCACAATTAATAGCCATTAGTCCACAGACTCCAGACGCTTCTCTTACGATGAAAGAAAAAAACGAGTTATCATTTTTTGTCTTGAGTGATCCTAATGGAAGCACAGCTGATGATTACAAATTATTATTTAAAATGCCTGATTATCTTATTGAAATTTATCAGCAGTCTGGTCTTGATGTACCAGCTCATAATGGTAATGATGCTTGGGAGCTTCCAGTGCCAGCTACATACATAATCAATCAAAGTGGAATCATTCAATTTGCAAATGTTGATCCGGATTATCGAAATAGAGTGGAACCTGCTGAAATTGTCGCGTTGTTAAAAAAGTTAGCTTAATAAAAAACTTATTTTTTTATTATTAAGGGGCTTTTTATGAGCCCCTTTTCCTTTCACTTGATTATACTCTTTATCTTCCTGAAATAGGGGCAATCGTAATTCTTTGCTTTAAAATGTGTCAAAACGATAAATAGTGGTTGAAACATACGGCTTTTCCGGGGATACGATGCACGAAGGAAACTCATTATGATTGACCGCATCTGGAAATCCTTGTGTCTCTAGACAAATTCCATGATATCGCTGTCCGTCTGCAAGATGGCTGCCGGAATAAACGATAACAGCAGGCTCCGTTGTTTCTATCGTTAACATTCTGCCGCTTTTCTCCTCTTCAAGCTGAATCACCCCTTTTTCCAATTCAAATGGATGATCATAACCCTGCTCTGCAAGTTGAATTTGTTTATCCTTTGAATTCAGTGCTTCTTTTAAATATCTTCCTTTTTGAAGATCAAATATCGTTCCCTCCACATTTAATTTTTTTCCTGTGGGCAGAGACGCTTCATTTAATTCTAGTACATATTTGCTTGGAACGGTCAGTTTATGGTTATGAACTGTTTCATTTGCGATGCCGGATAAATTAAAGTAGCTATGATTAGTCATAGTCATTGGGGTTCTTTCATCAACTGTTGCTTTATATTCAATAATAAGCTTATTTTTCAATAATCGATAGCATACCGAAACGTTTGCATTTCCGGGATATCCCATTTCACCTGCTTTGCTGAAATAAGAAAAAATAAGACTATCCTCCATTACGTCTCCATCCCACACCACTTTACTAAAGCCTTTAGGTCCGCCATGCATCTGACTTTTCCCATCATTAGCAGGCAAATCATATTTTTTCCCATCCAATTCAAAGGAAGCGTTGCTAATTCTTCCAGCACAGCGTCCAACAATTGCGCCAAAATAAGGAGAATCTGTTTCATATTTGTTAAGATTTCCCCCATATCCAAGTACAACATTTTCATAGACACCATCACGGTTTGGCGCACTGATTTCTGTGATGACCCCTCCATAATTGATAGCCGATACTTTTATTTGCCCATTATCCAACGTAAATTGAAAAACCTCTTTTCCATCTATTACACCAATTTTCTGCTTCTGAATTGTTTTCATCCCTTGATCACATCCTGTCTAGTAAATTAGAATACTCTTTTTTATACATTTCACTAAAAATGGAACTTGCAAACTAGTTAAGACACTATTTTTATGTATATGTTTTCTTGCTTGTATTATCAGTTCTTAACTAGTTACAGTTTTCTAATAGTTTCGTTGACTCGAATTAATAGAGATTTAGCAATAAATAAATGCTTATTTCAACTTCCTAAAACTATAGATGGTTAAAAATACTAACTAATTTAAATTCATTGTACTAGGCGATATGCAGCAAGCCGTAGGAGCGTTTTGGCAAAAGCTTTGGAAAATGGATTTGAATCGAAAATATAGTAATGATTTTGAAGAATATCAAAGTTGCAGTGACGGAGAAAATGCGGAAATACATATTTATCCCACTCTTAACGGGCAGTAAGACCCCCACCTCAAGATGCTGAGGAATCGAGGAAGCTAGGTGGGGGTCTTACTGCCCGTTAAGGTCCGATAAGTTCAACTAACCATCAGTGGGGGATGAAGAAAACCCCACTGATGGAAAGGTTCACTTTATATTTCATTAAATGAGGGATAACAGATAGATATATTAGATAAGCAGACGGTTATCGACAGAATGAAAGGACTGACCATGTCAGTCCCCCTTTTCACCGCATAACCGCACCACCTGAAATTTTTACCGATTCGCCTACAATATTATTTGCAGCATCTGTTAATAAGAAAGCAATCGTATTCGCCACTTCTATTGGGGCAGTAAATCTTCCTGATGGAATACTTTTTGCACTAAGCTTTTTTTGTTCTTCAAAAGCAACATTATTCGCTTTCGCGTTTATTTCTATGTATTCATTCGCCATTTTAGTATCAACAAAACCAGGACATACAGCATTTACACGTATATTTTCTTGAATCGCTTCAAGAGCTAATGATTGTGTAAAACCAATTATAGCAAATTTGCTTGCCGAATAAGCAGCATTGGCATATGTTCCTCTTAGCCCTGAAAGGGAAGAAACATTTACAATAGCTCCAGCCTTTTGCTCCCTCATTTTTTTATACACAAGCTTCGTCAGTGCAAATGTGGAAACATAATTAATATCCATCATGCTTCTTACGTCCTGTTCCTCAAGCTGATCAACCACTGTTCCTCCCATAATTGCCGCATTGTTGACTAAACCATAAATAAAGCCAAGCTGCTTCTCACTGCTTTTAACAAGCTCCTGCCTGTCCGACTCATCACTTAAATCTGCTGCCTTTGCAAAAATTTTCTCTTCCTCGGTAATTGTTAATAATTCCTGCTTCAGCTTTTCTAAGGCATGTACTTTTCGACCTGTAACAGTAACCGATGCCCCCATCGATGCAATTACTTTCGCCGTTTCTTGTCCAATTCCCCCAGTAGCTCCAGTTATTAAGATATGTTTTTCTGCTAAAGCTTCTTTAGAAAAAATCGCCATTTAATCCAGCCCCTTACTATTTAAAAATTCCGATTGTTTAACACTTTAATTATATCGATTCCTTATTTTTTCAGCAAGAAATGTGGAAAATCGATAGTGGATGGGGTTGTTTTATTCATGTGAAATAATTTTTTATCTCATAAACTTCTTTTGATTCCGCCTTACCCACTTTTAAAGCGGACACTTTGTTTTTCTTGCCGCTCTTCCTGCTTTTTCCGCTGCTTCACTCCTTTTTCTCGCCGTCACTCTTTCAACTCTATCTTTTTTAACTCATCTTGGAACATGCTATACTAAACTCTGGAGGTGCTTTTTATGCGTTTAAAAAATAAAAAGGTTATTGCGCTTGTCAGTCCGGATTTTGAAGATTTAGAACTGTGGTATCCGGTATTGCGTCTTCAAGAAGAAGGTGCAGCGGTTCATTTAGTTGGGGAAAAGGCGAATGAAACGTATATTGGAAAATATGGAGTGCCGGCAGTGTCCGATTTTGCTTTTACTGACATATTAGCGTCAGAATATGATGCGATTCTTGTCCCTGGCGGCTGGGCGCCAGATAAATTGCGCCGCTATCCTGAAGTATTGGATATGGTTCGCTACATGCATGAACATAAGAAACCGATTGGACAAATTTGTCATGCTGGATGGGTGCTGATTTCAGCAAAAATCTTAGATGGTGTTAACGTAACAAGTACACCTGGAATTCGTGATGATATGGAAAATGCGGGGGCTATTTGGCATAATGAACCTGTAGTAGTGGACGGACACATTATTTCAAGCCGCCGTCCACCAGATCTTCCGCCATATGCAAAAGCTTTTGTTGATGTTTTAGCAGAACAATAAAGTAAACTTCTATCAGTGGGGGTTTTTCCTCATCCCCTACTGATGGTTAGTTGCACTTATCGGACCTTTACGGGCGAGTTTCAACACCTAGCTTCCTCGATTTCTAGGCATCCCCGAGGTGGGGATCTTACTGCCCGTTAAGCGTGGGATAAAAGAAAACTTAACACCATTTAAAAGGGGGGCTGAATCAATTCAGCCCCCTTCATTCTTTATTAACAACTTTCTTCTATTAAGTTGCTTGTTCTTCTTGTTTTTTATTCCGCAGCTTATAAATGACAATCAAAAGGATAAACCATACTGGAGTTACAAATAAAGCTACACGAGTATCTTCTGCAAGAGCCAGCACTACAAGCACAAAAGCAAGAAATGCTAAAATCAAGTAATTCGAAAATGGATAAAACGGCAATTTGAATTTATTCACTTTTGCAAGATCTGGTCTTGTTTTACGATATTTTAAATGGCTGATAACCGTCACTGCCCAAATAAAAATAAAGCAGACGGTAGAGATGCTCGTAATCAGTGTAAATACCCCTTCTGGCATGACATAATTCAAAATAACCGCAATCAAAATAACGACGATGGAAAAGAATAATGCATTAGAAGGCACTTTGCTTACAGTAAGCTTCGCAAATGGCGCCGGCGCATTTTTTTCTTTTGCCAGGGAAAATACCATTCTGCTTGTACTAAAAATAGCACTGTTGCAAGCAGAAGCAGCTGATGTTAAGACAACAAAATTAACGATGCCTGCAGCCGCAGCTATGCCGACCGCCAAGAAAACTTGAACAAACGGACTTTTCGCTGGATTAATCGCATTCCATGGATAAATACTCATAATAATGATAAGGGCTCCAACATAGAAAATTAAAACCCTGATTGGAATATTATTAATGGCTTTCGGGATAACTCTTTCCGGATCTTCTGTTTCCCCAGCTGTAAGCCCGACAAGCTCAATGCCGACAAACGCAAAAACGACCATTTGGAAAGAAAGAATAAACCCATGCATTCCATTTGGAAACATTCCTTCATGGCTCCACAGATTCGTAAAGCTAGATGGTCCTGCATCTGTAGAGAAGCCTTTTATAATCATAAATATTCCAATAACAATTAAGGCTAGTATGGCAATAACCTTTACTAAAGCAAACCAGAATTCCATTTCGCCGAAAAGCTTAACCGTAGCAAGGTTCATTGCCAGCAAAATGACAAGCGCAATTAAACCTGGCATCCACTGCGGGACATCAGGGAACCAAAACTGGGTATACAGCCCAACAGCTGTTAAATCAGCCATTGCGATGGAAATCCAGCAAAACCAGTACGTCCATCCTGTTAAAAATGCGGCCATATCACCTAAATAATCTCTTACAAAGTCAACAAAGGAATGATACTTTAAGTTCGATAAAAGCAGTTCACCAAGTGCACGCATAATTAAAAAGCAAATGATGCCTGTAATAATATAAGCAAATAAAATAGATGGTCCTGCTAAATGAATAGATTTGCCCGCCCCAAGAAATAACCCTGTTCCAATGGCTCCTCCAATCGCAATAAGCTGTACATGTCTGTTTTTTAATCCTCTAGACAATGTTTGTTCCTGCATGATATTTCTTCACACTCTCTTTCTAAGTTGGTTGCATTCCTATATTCTAAAAAATGGAGACTATGAATGGTAGTTTACCATATTATCAGGATAATCAATATACTGAAATAAATTTTACTAATGAGAATATTAAAAATTAGCGCTTAACACTTATTTTTATAATGGATACGCCGATATCTACAAATATTTTCTTAAGTTGTTGCAAACGCAAATATAGTAACCTAAAATACATTATAGGTATATGTAATAATCAAGGAGAAATTCGTTCACTTATAGGAGGATTCATTCGTGCCAAATACATATAAAGGATCAAAATTAAAAGTTTTCACATTAAATGCAAACCCAGAATTAGCGCAGGAAATTGTGGATGAACTAGGAATAGAACTTGGGAAATGTACAGTAAAGCAGTTTAGTGATGGAGAAATCCAAATTAATATTGAAGAAACGGTTCGAGGATGTGAGGTTTTTATTATCCAATCAACTAGTGAGCCCGTTAACCAAAGCATTATGGAGCTGTTAATTATGATTGATGCGCTAAAACGTGCATCCGTAAAATCCATTAATGTTGTCATTCCTTATTACGGCTATGCCCGCCAAGACCGTAAAGCGCAGCCAAGGGAGCCAATTACAGCGAAACTAGTAGCTAATCTCATTCAAAAATCAGGTGCACATCGTGTGATTACATTAGATCTTCATGCACCACAGACACAAGGTTTCTTTAATATACCGGTAGATCAATTAGTCGGCATGCCTATTCTATCGCAATATTTAAGTACAAAAGAGTTTGCCAACGACGTTGTTGTGGTTGCTCCTGATCATGGAAGTGTAACACGTGCTCGCGAAATGGCTGATCGTCTTAAAGCACCAATTGCTATTATCGATAAGCGCGGACCTCGTGACTTTGGTTCAAGAGAAATAAACATCGTCGGGAATATTGAAGGGAAAACAGCAATCCTTGTAGATGATATTATAGATACTGCATATAGAATTACTGACGGAGCAAAAGCCTTATTGGACAATGGCGCAGAAGAAGTGTATGCATGCTGTACACATCCAGTTCTATCCGAGCCTGCCATTGAAAAAATCCAGGAATCTCCATTAAAAGAATTAATCGTTACAAACAGCATTACCCTGCCGCCAGAAAAAAGAATTGATAAAATCACACAGCTTTCCATCGCCAAATTAATTAGTGATGCAATTATCAGAGTGTATGAGCACAAATCGGTAAGTGTATTATTTAAGTAAAAACCGATTAAATTTCCTGCTTTTTTCGAAAAAATTCGGACGCATCCATTAAAGCAGAATGAAGACCGCATGTAATATCACTTGCGGTCTTCATTCTACTCTTTAATTATGTCCATTCACTGTTTTAACGCTTACATTTTTCACTAATGATAACTTATTCCCTGATAATGTAAAGATGGAGATAACGGTGAATATAAAAGCAATCGAACCTAATAATACATATGCGCTTTGGAATCCAACCGTATCGTACATCTTTCCTGCAATCGTTGATAGAAAGATAGATCCTATTTGTTTAGAAAACTGAAACCCTATTAAATAAAGGTTGCAGATAGTCTCATATCAAAGTTTGCAGAAATATATTTAAATACAGCAACTAATAGAACCGGAACTTCTAAAGCATGCATTAGTTTAAGTAAACTAATAGCAATTGGCCCTTCAGCAAAACCGGATCCTAAAATTCGAAATGACATGATAAATCCAGCATATAATAAAGCATTCTTTGCCCCTGTCTTATTAATGATAAATGGTGCTAGTATCATGATGATGCCTTCAAGGAAAATTTGGAAAGTAACTAGATTTCCAAAAACCTCTGTCCCTTTTTCTGGAGAAGAAAAGAAATGGGTAAAATAAACAGCAAATTGTTGATCATAAACATCATAGACACAGCCTACTCCAAGTACATATACGATTTTCTGACTTTACCGGTTTTTTTTAAATAAAAGGTGAATTTAAATGTTTTTAACTATTTTTTTACCTGGATTTCCACTAAATTATTAGTAAAAATCATACTAATAAAATTTTGAAATCAACAAAAAAACGCCCCAATTAGTTTGAGGCATTCTTTATTCTTCTCTATCATTATTATCCTGTCTATGAATCTATATTAAACCCCAGCAAACTTCCAAACATAGCTTGTGAAATCTCCTAAAATATCTGCAGGAATGCTAATACCTACATAAGTAAGCTCATCTCCGCCATAAATTTGATCGGTTCCAACAAGCTGATATTTTTTTGTCACATCCAAACCTTGCAGTTTTGTTAAATTTAGCATGCAAAGTACTAATAGATTCGAGGAGATCCTCATTTCGATAAAGGTCTTCACGCGTAACAGTAAACCAGTCTAAACTACTTGGGTGATCATATCTTTCAAGGACGTCCTCCATCTCTTCAATTAAAAAAATACGAACTTGCTGAATGAGGTTAGCGAACAATGGTGTGACAATTTATAACAGGCTTAATAATAGATAGGAAAAGTTCTGCTTTCAAGCATATCTTTTCTATTTTTTCCCTTATTTTGCTAATATGTTGGGGAATCTATCAAAAGGAGATGCTGTTTTGTGAGTAAATTTACGAGATTAGGAAAATCAGATTTATATGTAAATCCAATTGGTCTTGGTACAAATGCAGTTGGAGGACATAATTTATATCCTAATTTAAATGAGGAAGAAGGCAAAAATCTTGTTCGCACAGCTTTAATCAATGGAATTAACTTTTTGGATACCGCATTTATCTACGGTCCAAAGCGTTCAGAAGAGTTGATTGGCGATGTAATCAAAGAATTAGGCAAGCGGGAAGATGTGGTAATCGCTACAAAAGGAGCACATAAATTTGTCGATGATCAAGTAGTGTTGGATAATTCTCCTTCCTTCTTAAAGCAATCCGTTGAAGATAGCTTAAAACGTCTGCAAACTGATTACATTGATTTGTACTATATTCATTTCCCTGATGAAGCAACACCAAAGGATGAAGCCGTCGGTGCATTAAAAGAATTAAAAGATCAAGGAAAAATCCGTTCCATCGGTGTATCCAATTTTTCTGTGGATCAATTAAAAGAAGCCAACAAGGATGGATATGTCGATGTTATACAAGCAGAATATAATTTACTTCAGCGTGATGCAGAAAAGGAAATGCTTCCCTTTACTGCCCTAAACCAAATTTCCTTCATTCCTTATTTTCCATTAGCTTCCGGTTTACTAGCAGGAAAATACAGCAAAGAAGACACCTTCCATGACTTACGATCAAACATGCCGCATTTCCAAAGAGAAAATTTCATTAAAAACCTAGAAAGAGTGGATCAGCTTCGTCCTATTGCAGAAACAAAAAATGCAGAGGTAGCACATATTGTTTTAGCATGGTACTTAACAAAAGATTCCATTGATGCCATCATACCAGGTGCAAAGCGGGCAGAGCAGGTTTTAAATAATCTTAAAACGCTGGACGTTTCACTTTCAGCAGAAGAAATCAGTAAAATTGATCAGATTTTCAAGTAAAAAGCTGCTTTAGAAGTAAACTGCATCCCTACTAAATAAGAGATACAGTTTACTTTTTTAATTGGCCATTTTCCAACATTCTAACTGGAATTTTTCGAAACTATTTTAAAAAATTACTGCTATCATGGTAAATAATTTACATGGCGTAATATTATTAGTAGACAATTTCAGATGTCTAATCTTTTATGAAAAGAAGTGATTTGAATAGGAAATTCAAACAAGCTTCTTTTAATAAAGAACTAGAAGAAAAAATTCTCTATATAGAATCTATACTAAAAGAACATATTCAACTCTTGCTGAAAGATTATAAATCTGCTCTTCTTAAGAATAATTTAGATTTAACTGGAGATGTCAATATAGAGGGGAAAGTTCCTTTTAAACCTAGTTACAACTCCTCCGTTGTAATAGGAATTTTGGAAAATAACGGTGAATTACTTGATTTGCTGAGCATAACAATTTGGGAATGTGACCGTAATTTTTTGGGAATATCTACTTCAAAAAAAATTCCAGGCAGCAAAATTATTGGTGAACTACTTGATGAGACAATAGAGGAAGTAAAAGAGGAAATAAAGGAATACCTAGACGACTTTTTAAACGAATAATTTCATTAATTTTCTGACAGCCTTCAGCATAGACCAATAAGAAAAGCACAAGCGCCCTTGCTCATCGACGGAAAAAGGTGAGGTCCACAGGATGTGGATCACACAAACGAAGACATAAGGATGTGGCGTTCTTAATTTGTGTACCTTTAGTGAGATAAAGGAAACACGAAGAGCGCAAGCGTCGATGTTAACTACGCAAGCGAGGTGAGGGAAGCGTTGAAGTCGATAGGGCGCTTGCGCTAGACACTTGTCAGACTTCAGAAAACTTATACTTTCTTATCTTTAAATAAAAAGCAACAAGGTATATTTTAAAGCCTTGTTGCTTTTAAAATAATTCTTTATATTTTTTTCCAAAGAATTGGATAATATTACATTTGTAATAAAACATTTTAATATAAGTGAACCTTCCATCAGTGGGAGTTTTACTGCCCGATAAGAGTGGGATAAAAAGAAAATAATTAGGATGCTTAAAGCTAAACAAGGAGCTTAAAAGTGGTTAAGATGATGCCAATTAAAAACCCGCAAATAGCGCCGTTTACTCGAATCCACTGCAAATCTTTCCCTACATTATTTTCCATTAGATTAATAAGGGTTTCATTGTCCAATTTATCCAGATTTTCTTTCACTAGAATGCCAATTTTACTATGATTTTTTTCAATAAAATAGTAGATTTGTGTTTGAATCCAATTTTCGATTCTTTCTATTTTTTCAGGATCTGCTTTTATTTTCTCGATAAATTCTCGAATAAATGCAAGGACATGTTTCTCGATAAATTCTTTTTCTTCTGTCAACTGAAGCAATTTATTCTGAAATTGTTCTAAGCTTTTGGTAATTTGATCGGTTGGACTCCAGCTGCTTACAAACTCATTTTTCCAATTACTTATGTCCGCCATTAACTCTTCTCGCTCTTTCAGGCCTTCTAATTCTTTTCGAATCCGAGCAAGAATCAACTGCCGATATGGATTATCCTGCTCTTGCAAAAGAACGATTCTTTTAAGAAAAAACGGCTGAAGCATATTTCCAAGCTTCTCCTCATTAATTAAGTTGCTAAATGAATGAAGAGCCATCTTTAAAAAGCCGTCTGCTTCCGTATTGTCGAGCATTTGTTTTGCCATTACACCGATTTTCCGTTTTGTATCTTCCTTTGCCATCCATTTTTCCGTCTCCATTAAGACGTAGTCCAGCGCTTTTCCATCTAAATCTTTGTTGACTGCTTGATTGACTAGGGATTGAAGAAAACCCCTTACATCAAAAGAAAGCATGTATTTCTTCAGCTCTTTCTCAATAATTGGAGCAACCTTTTCTGGATTTACATGGCTGATCACTTGATGAAGAATTGATCCAATCCTTTTTGAAAAAGCGTCGGAGTTCAATTCCTTCTCTGCTATCTGCATTAATTTGTCTGTAAACTTTATTTGCTTTAATTTCTCTTGAATGCTTGATTTTGTCAGCCAATTGTTTTCCAACATAGAAATAAGCCCGTTGACCATTGTTGTCCGTTTTTTTGGCAGCAACGCTGTATGAGGAATCGGAATGCCAAAAGGATGGCGAAAAAGCGCAGTAACAGCAAACCAATCGGCAAGTCCTCCTACCAATCCCGCCTCAAAGCCTCCTTGCAATAGTCGAACGATAATAGAATCTTGAAATGGAATCGTTAAGAGAAAGCCAGCTCCCATAATTCCTAATGAAATTTTTGCAAAGTATCTTGATTTATTCTTTTGTTTTGCCATCATAACTAACTTCCCTCAGATATTAATTTTGTTTCACTATCTTATAGAATAACAGAACTTTCTTTTTTATGGTAAATAGAACAATTATTTTTCTTAAAAAATTGGTCCTTTACATAGCTGCTCAGTCGATCATATCATTTTCTTTTAATTCCCTTCCCTTTAATTATTCAACCAACAGTATAGCCATTATTTCAGCTCTTTACTCAAACGGGCTAATATGCAGCCTTTTGGGGTATTTACTCTTTTGTGTTTGCTACTTAAATTTGGCTGTATTGAAACTTTTTCTGGCGGACAATAGCTTATTCTCACCGTGTACCCGCTTTTTCTCGCCAGTCCACTAAATAGTTTGGAATACAACAATTGAGTTACAAGGCTGCATCACATTTTATAGTAATGCAACTAATGTTTCTCTGGCTTTAAAATGTAACAATCAAAGTAATTACTGTCATCAATTGAACTATATGAAAGATACCCTTGCAATACGATGTACCATGTATTACAATGTCCTATATAGAAAAAGTTACCAGAAGGAGTTTTAGCATGGATAAAGAGATTATGAAAGGCAGTATTGATATTTTGCTTCTATCCCTCTTGTCAAAAAAAGATATGTATGGCTATGAAATGGTTAAAACGTTAAAAGAAAATAGCAACGACATTTACACAATGAGCGAAGGAACACTCTATCCAGCTTTAAAACGCTTAGAAAAACACGAATGGATCCAATCCTACTGGGAAAATTCCGAATTAGGTGGAAGAAGAAAGTATTATCGAATTGCGGACAGCGGCAAAAAAGAACTGAGCAGAAAACTTGGCGAATGGAGAAAAGTGAATGATTTAATAAAAGTAACTTCGGAGGGATTAGCATGGATAAAAACATGGAAGCCTATATAAACCAGATTGTAACAAAATTAGATTGTAATGACGAAGAAAAGAAAGAAATAAGAGATGAAATAGCGGATCACTTATTTATGTTAAAAAAAGAATATCTTGAACAAGGCTATACAGAAGATGAAGCGATCCAACACGCATTAAAAAGCTTTGGTGATATAAAGAAAATCCAAACTGGATATAATAGTTCCTTATCTCCTTATGCAAAATTACTAAAACTAAGCAGTTGGTTTTTATTTTCTATATTCTCTTTAATCGTACTTTGGAGATTAATCATAGAACGGGTATTATTTATCCTTGTAAATTATAAAAACGGCATTAGTTTCCATTATAATTGGTATTTCAGCTCTCCTACGCCAAACTACTTTGATTTACAAACATGGAAAGCAAATGCCAATATCATGCCCTTCCGAAATATTCTTCAATATATCGTTGATAGAGATCATTATAATCTAAATATAATAATAGATAACCTTTTGGGAAACATTCTAATTTTTGTGCCATTAGGATTCTTCCTTCCCCTTTTGTTTAAAAAATACAAAAAATTCTCGAAAGTATGTCTCAGCAGCATCCTGATAAGCTTCTTCCTTGAGTTTCTGCAAATTGCCCTGCATATTGGCCAATTTGATATTGATGATATTATTTTAAATACAATAGGGGCTGTAATAGGGTATTTTGCAATAAGCATACTTATCAAAATTGCTATTTTAGCAAAAAAGTTGGCATCAAAAAGAATATTAAACGAATAATTCTACCTCTCTCTTATTTTGTGAACAATTTATGACAGCTGCTGAATGGTGATTTATATCACATTGTTCGATAAAGATGCACTGTATGCTGATTGTATCACTGTAAGAATTAAGAGGGGGAAAGAAGAATGTTTTGTTATCAATGTGAACAGACGCCAAAGGGCGGATGTAAGATAATCGGCGTTTGTGGAAAAGATGAAACGATCGCTAGTTTGCAAGATACGATTATTTTTGCACTAAAAGGGATCGCTGCGTATCGTACCCATGCTGCTCAACTAGGGGCGACAGATGCTTTCGTGGATGCGACTACACATGAGGCATTATATATGACACTGACTAATTCCAATTTCAATGTCCAGGAACATATTAATATGGCCATGAAAGTTGGCCAATCAGCGGTTCGTGTAATGGAAATGCTTGATGAAGCCCATACCAACCGATTAGGTATTCCACAGCCTATTCGCGTTTCGCAAAATAAAATAGAAGGCAAATGCATTATCGTAACAGGTCATAATTTATTTGCATTGGAAGAATTATTAAAGCAAACAGAGGGCAAAGGAATCAATATTTATACTCATTCTGAAATGCTTCCAGCTCACGGTTATCCAGCACTAAAGAAATATGCTCATTTGAAAGGCAACATCGGAAAAGCATGGTATGACCAACGCCGTTTATTTGAAAAATTCCCTGGGGCAATTTTAGCCACAACCAATTGTGTTATGCCAATCAAAGGATCATATGCGGACAGAATGTTCTCGTATGAAGTAGCCGGGTTGGAAAATGTGCAAAAGATCGAAGATAATGATTTTTCCATACTTATCGACAGAGCATTAGAATTGCCAGAAGCAAATATTGAATCCGAGGAAACTTTATTAACCGGCTTCCATCATGAAACGGTGCTTGGCCTTGCTCCAGAAGTGATTGCTGCAGTAAAGACAGGGAAAATTAAACGCTTCTTTGTGATTGCAGGCTGCGATGCTCCTGGAAAAGGCGGAGAATATTATCGGGAGCTAGCAACTTCTCTTCCTCCAGAAACTGTAATTTTAACGACTTCATGCGGCAAGTTCCGCTTTAATGATGTAGATTATGGAATCGTTCCTGGTACCAATATTCCGAGATACATCGATTTAGGACAGTGCAACAACTCTGGCTCCACTATAAAAATTGCCAAGGCGTTGGCTGACGCATTTGAATGTTCTATTCATGAGCTGCCTATCAGTATTGTTCTTTCCTGGTTCGAACAAAAAGCGGTTGCTATTTTACTAGGATTATTTAGTTTAGGTATTCAAGATATTCGTATTGGGCCAAAACCGCCAGAATTTATCTCCGATGGAGTCATGCAAGTTCTGCAAGAAACTTTCAACTTAAAATTAATTGGTACGGCACAAGAAGATTTGCAAGAAATGCTTCAGTAAAAAATGGTGAGATGCTCACTGTTTTTTATTGAAATAATCGATCAAGCAATTTGTCCGGATGTATGATGATATCACCTTCATGAGTACGGATTAATTGCTCTTTTTTTAGCTTTGTAAATGTTCTGCTGACCGTTTCTCTTGTTGTTCCAATCATATTGGCTAGATCCTTATTCGTGAACTCTCCGGTTAAAAGAACAAACCCGTCATCTAATTTTTTCCCATGTATTTTACTTAACCGTATCAGCAGTTTGATGACTTGCTCATACGTATTATTTAATATTTGTTCTCCTAATCGTTCTTGTAGATCCACTATTTTTTCTCCAAGCACATTAAATACTTTGATACAGAGTTCAGGATGTTCCATTACTATTTTTTCAAATGCTTTGATTGGAATAACAATCAATAAGGCATCTTCCTGCACTTTTGCAAAAGCAGGGTAGCCTCCTTTTCGGAAAAAACCTACATGGGGAAACATTTCTCCTTTTGTTAAAATCCCAACAAGCTGTTCTTTGCCACTTAAATCAGCTCTATAAATCTTCACTTTTCCATCAAAAATAAAATACACATTCTCAAGCGGTTCATCCTGCTGAAATACGTGGCTGCCTTTTTTAAATGTTCGACAAATCCCTATTTCAACAACCCTTGACAATTCATGATGGGTAAGCTGTTGAAAAAGAGAAAACTCTGATAATAGATTCCTAATATCCTGGCTATTCATTTCGCACCTCTATGATACTTTTCTTTATTTCTATCTATTTTACCAAAAGAAAAAAAGAGGGCAATTATAACTTAAAAATTCAAATATTTCTCCCAACAAATAACCATTTCCGTACCTATAACGGGTATAATAAGCAAGCGGCTATATAGTGCTAATTCCTTTCCTTTTTCCATTGGACCTTTTATTGATTCACCCAGCTTTCCACAATCTCATCCATCTGTATCCACGCTTATAGAAAACAAACAAGATAGTAAGAACTATAATAATGATCAGTGCCACGATAGAGGAGCGAAGCAGCAAAAGTCCAAATAAAATGCTTAAGAAAATAGCGATTCCTTTCATTAATCCGCTTGTAAATAATTTAACTGCTGCAAGTATGCCAATGAGAGCGTTAGAGATAAAAAATGCATTTGCCAGAGCCACAAGGTTTTCCACTGTAACAAGATGAAGCAGCACGAGGATGCTAACGGTTAAATGAATCATAATGAGCAGCAGTATAGCAGCAATTGGTACACCAGTTTTTGATTTTTTTGTTAAAATATGAAGTGACGGCACCGACTGGGAAAGTGACGATATTAGCCGTGAGACACTCCCTGCAATCATCAAATACGTTGTTAAGCAAAGCCCTACAGCTACAATTGTCAATAAACTAATGGACAATCCTCCAAACAGTGGATACAAAACGCCTGTTAATTGAATCGAAAATTGGCTACTTGAAAAATCCGTCCACTGTACAGCTGCAGCAATGAGCATATTGACGATCGTAATGACAGAAGCACTTAAGAAAATAGCTTTGCGGATCGTTCTTTTTGGATTTTTCACTTCTGCTGAATAGTTCCCAATGATTTCCCATCCGACAATAATCCAAAAAAGCAGCAATAGGCTATGTTCAAACGAGGGTGCATGAAAATTCTCGAACACGAATTCACTTCGATGATGGAACAGCAGCGAAAACACACTCCCACTTGTTAAAATCACAACTGCTATAGATGAAATAATTAGTGAGAGATTCCCAAGAAAAGTTAATCGAAACAGCAGCGTCAGTCCACTTACTACTAAAAGAACAATTGCAATCCACTCTGCCTTAATGGCTGAATCAAATAACCATATACGCAAATACTCAGCAGCTGTCATCATAACGGCAATCGGTCCCATAAATGCCGCGGTCATTAAAAAAATCGACGAAAGGATTTTCATTCGCTGTCCAAAAGCTTTTTCAATCGCATTGCCGATGCCAGATTCCCCTGGAAACATCAATGTCAATTCCCCACAAAGAAAGGCGAAAAATATGCCAATTATCGACATGAGCAGCCAGGCAAAAATCGCATAATTCCCAGAAGTATGATAAATAATAGGCGGCAGTAATATAATTCCCGATCCTAAAAGAGGTCCGATGATTAATCCACTTAATGTAAGGGAGCCAATTTTTCTTTGGTTCATATGCTTTCCTCATTTCTTTAGTCGTTTGCAGTATTAGAAAAACACGCGTATTTATTTCTTACTCCCTATTGTATTCACTGTTCATCCTTCAGTAAAATAGATATATATGATAGATGATATCGGTTTTTCCGATAATCGGAGGGATTAGGATGGAAATACGTCATTTACAAACGTTCAAATCAATCGTAGAAGCAGGAGGATTTGCAAAGGCAGCACTTCATCTTGGATATGCACAATCTACAATCACAGCTCATATGCAAGCATTGGAATATGAGTTAGAAGGTCCACTATTTGATCGGCTTGGCAAAAGCATTGCCTTAACGGAGCTCGGTAAGTCCTTTCTTCCTTATGCTAATGAAATGCTGCGCTTGCATAAAGGAGCAAAGGAGCTTCATCAGTCTTCTGTTACAAAAAAAGGAAAAATCACAATTGGTGCATCAGAATCTCTAACCGTTTATCGTTTGCCTGCCATTATTCAATCTTATAAAGAAAAGTTTCCAAATGTGCATTTATCTGTTCGAGTGGGAACATGTGAGGAAATTCAGCATTTAGTCGAAATTGGCGATCTAGATATTGCCCTGCTGCTTAATTTAGATTTTAACAAGCCCCCAGTCCTCGAAATGGAAAAAATGACAGATGAGCATATGAGTATTATTTTTTCCCCAAATCATCTTCAGCCTGATTCCATTCTCTATTCGGAAGAAAACTGTCCTTATCGTTCCTTGTTGGATAGATTTATTGCAGAGGAAAAGATGTCTCCAACCAAATTTCATGAATTTTGGAGCATTGAAGCGATAAAGCAGTGTGTTCAATGTGGATTAGGCATGGCGCTTGTTCCAGAAATTACGATCCAAAATGAAGTAAAGGAAGGCAAGCTGGCAGCTAAACGCCTTGATGAAAAGCATGGCAAGGTTGCAACCTTTCTTTTTTACCATAAAAGCAGATGGGTCTCTCCTATTGTCCATTATTTTATCGAAGAGGCAAAACAGTATTTCGTAGCCGAAAAACAAAAAGCACTAACAGGTGATTTATAGATTATAATTATCAAAATATTTATTATAACTCCCTAAAACAATAAAGTGAACCTTCCATCAGTGGGGGTTTTACTGCCCGTTAAGTGTGGGATAAACTCCTTATTCAATAAGTGCTTCGTTAATACATCCGTAAGTGCATTATTTATATTTGTAAAATACGAAAGCCTCTGGAAAATTTTCCAGAGGTTTTTTTGGTGAGTATTTAATACATGTCATGATTTGCTATCTAAAATGACAGTACTATATGGCTGAAGATATACTTTATATTTCACATTATTCCAAACATTGGTTGTAAAATATATATGGTTATATGATTGATCATTATCGGAAAGAGTTAATTGTTTTTCATCACTCGTTAAATTATGGATAACCAGTATCGTTTTGTTTTCTAATATCCTTTTAAAAACCATTAATCAAGCATCACGATAATCGGTGTTTTGAATTTCCCCTTTCACAAGGATATCACTTGAACGTCTTGCATGAATCAATTTTTTATAATGGTTATAAAGAGAATTTTCATCCTTTTTTTGTGCTTCTAGCGCAGTTTTTTTTCGGTTGGTATTATATTTATTTGGTATCCATTTACTTTGTCCCCATTTATTCTCATCTATATTCCATACAAATGGTTCACGAACATTTTCGTCTGTTTTTTTCCTTCCATCCCTAATTCTTCCCCATAATAAATAAATGGATTTCCAGGCAGTGTGAGCAAGATGCTTGCTGCCATTTTTGCGTGATTTTGATTTCCATCCAATTGACTTATTACTCGATCCATATCATGGTTGGTTGTAAAAGTTGAGTCCCTGTATTTTCCGTGGGATAGCTAGTAATAACTGTCTCTCACCTTTTCTAAATCACGGGGAATTCCTGCATCTTGTTCGTTTTTTACTGTCGAGATGATGCTATTAGATAAATCAAAATTAAATCCAGAGGTTAAAGCATTATTTAAAAACGGTCCTATTACGTTAGAGTTGTCCTCTACTTCTCCCACAATATATTGACGCATCAAGACGGTCATTTGGCCGCGATGGTGATTGATATGTTTGATTAGAAGGGACAGGGTTGCTGCTTTCGGCATGTTTCTTCCAAATACATTTGTCATCTCGCTAAAGGATTGATCTGTCCATTGCTGTTTTACTGCTTCATTTGTGTCAGCAGCTACCTTGCAAAAAGCATCCGCCATTTCTTTCGCCGAGGAAGGAACAGTATCAGCATTTTTCACTGTATCCACCGTCATGCCAAATTCAGTAAGCCATTTTCAACAAAAATGACAAAATAATCTTGCTTGTATTAAGTGAAATTATACCATTTGCAGTGCTAGGAAACCAAAATACTAGTATAGAATCATGTTTTTGAAACAATCATTTCCTTTCTTTCCACAACAATGTTACAGTTAGATAGAAACTTAAAAGATAAGTAGGTGACAAATATGATAGAAGTAAAAACTTCTCCACTAAGTGATGGAGAATTTAATAGAGGCGTTTTCGCTACTCAAGATATAAAAAAAGGGGAGCTTATACATGCAGCACCTGTTATTCCCTACCCTAACGACCAACATAAATATATTGAAAAAACGTTACTAGAAGATTACGTTTTTGAATATGGGATAAATCATACTGCGATCCTTCTTGGCTACGGAATGCTATTTAACCATTCCTATAAACCGAATGCAACATATGATATCAATTTTGACAATCACACCTTTGACTTTTATGCATTTACTGATATAAAAGCGGGAGATGAGATTCTCATCAACTATAATGGCGATGTCGATGACAATGAACCGCTTTGGTTTAATAAAGACAAAGAAGAATAAAGAAAAGCTGGCTTAAAAACTCTTAAATGACTTTTTAAGCCAGCTTTTTATCCCATTCTTAACGGGCAGTAAGCCCCCACCTCAAGAAGCAGAGAAATCGAGGAATCTAGGTGTTGAAACTCGCCCGTAAAGGTCCGATAAGTTCAACTAACCATCAGTGGGGAATGAAGAAAACCCCCACTGATGGAAGGTTCACTTTATCTCTTCCCTGCATAATAACAATCATTGCACACTTGATAGTTAAACCGTGCCGGAAGAGACAATCCACAAACTCTGCAAACCTTTTGTCGACTCGGTATGCCTGCTTTTAAGTGTTCATGGATTTTGCTGCTTATCTCTTCTCTTACTCTTTCCCAATAAAGAGCTTCGGTTCTTTTCCCTAATTTATATAGAAATAATAGATGAACGCCTACTGATTTATAGGTCAATTCCATCTCTTCCAGACTTGATTCCTTTATGAAGGGCTCGGGCAGTTCTAGATTTTCTACAATTGCTTCCATATTTGCTTTCCATTGTGCCCGTAATGCAGGTTCACTTGTGGCAAAAGGAAGGCGTAAAAAACCAAATAAATCGTTTACCGATAATCGTGCCTCTACAATTGTATCTTCAATCATTTCATACAAAATTCTTTCTTCTGATAGGGTAGCTTTTTTTGTACCCTCAGGACTTTTAAAGCGATCCCATAGGTAAAAAAACAGCCTTAAGTTATTCGCATATTTTTGAAATCTTTCTAAAACAGCAGAGGTAGGAGCTATCGCAAAGCCTGTTAGTTCTTCATCCTTTCGTTCGAGCAGCTGTTCCATTTTTTTCGGATCACTTGTGAAAGCAACTCTGCCGACATCATACAAACCGCGACGCCCCGCACGACCAGCAATTTGTTTTACTTCTTGAGAAGTCAGCAATCTTCTCCTCGTCCCGTCAAATTTATCATTTTCCAAAAATACAATTCGCCTAATCGGCAAATTCAACCCCATTCCAATCGCATCTGTGGACACAATGACGGATGTCTCCCCATCTAAAAATCGCTGCATCTGCTTTTTCCTTGTTTCTGGCGGCATGCTTCCATAAATTAAGCTTACTTGGCGACCCGTTCTTTGCAACTCCGATGCCGTTTCGAGCACTCTTCTTCTCGAAAAACAAACAAGAGCATCTCCTTTTCTTGTTTGATTTATCCGAAATAACGGGGATTCCACTTCTAAAGGAGTCTCCCTTCTATATTCATGGACCTCGACATAAGACTCTCCTAGCAGCTGCAGAATCATCGATTTTGCATGGAAACTGCAGATAATATGCACTTCTTTTGCATTTGCTTTTGTAATGGCTCGAAACCAGGCGAAGCCTCTATCCTTATCTGCGATCATTTGCGATTCATCGATGACAATTACTTCATAAAAATCCTTTTCATGAAACATTTCCACCGTACATGACAGATGGTTTGCACCCATTGTCAGCTTTTCTTCTTCCCCCGTTTTTAAGGAACAGCGTACATTCTCTTCATTTAATTTTTCATAAATTTCAAGTGCCAACAATCGCAAAGGAGCTAAATACAGACCACTTTCTGCCTCCTTCATCCGTTGTATAGCTTGATACGTTTTTCCTGTATTAGTTTCGCCTACATGAAGGACATAACGGATATTCCGGCCAGATGAAGGGTTATATTCTCTTCCGAAAATATCCTCAAGCATTCGTGCTTCTTCCTCTTTGCGCCGCCTTCTTTCTTCCTTGTCTTCTATTTCTTTTTGTATTCTTGTTGTCCGATCATTTTCATACATTTCTTTATGTATTTTTTGATCAAAAGGAATATCAAGCAGCTTGATAAGATCCGCTACATTTTCTTCCAGAAGCTCCTCAAAAAATTCCAGGCTGATATCTTCAAAAAGATCCATTCCAACTTCCAGCAGATAAGAATCTGGCAGTGATTGTTGAAAAACCTCATAATAGTCATCCTTTAGATGGGAAGGCAATGTTTGTTTTAGCCAATTCGGTCCAAAATCATATAAACTTTGCAGAAGGAAATGTTCATATGCTTCCACTGCATCCTCCAAAAAATGAAATTTATTATATGGCAGCTCCGTTTCATTGTATAAATAATCATCAAATGTTAGCTCATTTGATGATAGAATCATTCCTTTTCTTTCTATTTCTATAGCCAAATGGCTTCCTACTAAATAACGAACATAAAGGTATAATTCCTCATAATGCTTCCCTAAATTTTTTTCGATATAGTATTGAAACTTTCTATCTAATTTCGTGCGAACCTCTTTTTTCTTCTCCTGTACTTCCCTTTCTAAATACGCTTCTCTAGCATTTGTATACCTTGTTTCCCATACAGACAATTGATTCGCAAAAAGACTGTTTAACCATTCATGATAATCATATGGATTCATTTCTCTTATTTCATTTCGAAACAGTTTGTTTATTAATTTTTTTCTTTCGCCTTCTATACTCAATCCCTTCTCTGTTAGATAGCTTTTCTTCTCATCAAAAGTGGCGTGGCTTGCTGCTATATTCAGCCATGTATTTAACCAAATTTGGTTAATATACTCTTCTCTTTCTCGTAAATATTGTTCATAGGAAACGATTTGCTTCTTCCCTTGTAAATACCTGTCTATATCCTGCAAAATCATTTCTTTTGTACGTTCTACTGCTTGATGATAATAAACGGCTAATATATCGCTCATGAAAAAACCCCTACTTTTTAAAGTTCAACTTATTTATATAGTGTCTTTTATTTCTTCTAATTCATGTATAAGTTATTCTAACTTGATTTATAACCTGCGAAAAATAATTCTATGCACTATCGTTCTTTCGAATCTTCATCATAGTATTCGCATTTTGTTGAAACTCATAGGGAACACGTATTTCTTCCACTTGAAGCCCTTTGATTTGCAGTTTTTTCACCATCTCGTCCAAATGCTCATACCGATTTCCAATGAGATCAACAAGCGGAAAAATCCTAATTTCTTCTTTTGCCACCCTTATTAATTCCTCCATCACCTCCATATGAAACGCTATGTCTAGACGATCTCCATATGTAAATAAAAAGTGTGCAGATAAAATGATATCAAATTGTTCATTTTCAAACGGCAAAGATGGCAGTGTTACTGGAATATACCGTTCCGAATTCTGTTTCATATCTACTGTACAATCGATGAGCGCGCGTTCCCGATGCTGGGCTAAATCCTCTACATTTTGAAAATAATCAAATACATACTGTTTTTTTGCTTTTTCAACACTTTCCATCGCATGCTTAAGATCTTTTTCTCCTTTGTTAGCAAGTTCTTCGTTCGAGTGATAATAAGCGATGTCACAAGCTGTTACGTCCAATCCCTTTTGCCGGCTAATAGCAGTAAAAGAGCATGCACCTGCTGGACAATCCAAAATCTTTTTCCCTTCCAATTCCTCTATCGACAGCGAAAACATGGCCATGTATTCTTCAAATGTCCGTCCAATAAACACGATCCGTTCCAAATCCAAGCCTGCTTTATTCATATATACGCATCTCCCTACACAATTTATTATATGAAAAATAAAAAAGGGCTCCTCATCCTAAAAAGGACGAGAAACCCGTGGTGCCACCTTTGTTCGTTTATTACAAATAAACGCACTTACTGTACAGGAACAACCTATAATTGTCCGATACATTGTCTCTTATATCGATGAGACTTTTCGCCATTACCTACTAATCGTTCAGTTTGGCTACTCCGAAGCCCATTCAACAAAATTCCCACTCTGATTCCCACCAACCATCAGCTCTCTAAAGTGTTCCTAATGTCTACTCCTCTTCATCATTGCAGATTTTATGGAAACATCAAGCAGTGATATTTCATTTTTTGATTTTTCTCATTTTAATACTGATTTGGATGCCTGTCAAATATTTCACATTCTTCCTTGTTCTACAATAAGTTATTCCAGTAATTTCTTTTCATTTCTTTATAAAGTAAACTTCCATCAGTGGAGGTTTTTCCTCATCTCCCACTGATCGAAAGCTTGAGTTCCACAGGATGTGGATCACACAAACGTTGCCACAAGAAGGGGCGATCTTAGTTTGTGTACCTCTCACTCGGATCTTTACGGGCGAGTTTCAATACCTAGCTTCCTCGATTTCTCGGCATCTTAAGGTGGGGGTCTTACTGCCCGTTAAGAGCGGGATAAAAGTTTACCTTTTTTCAAAGTGTTGCTCCACAAAAAAACTACTAAATAGGAAGAACTGCATTGTTTTTGTACAACACAGTTCTCAGAGTAAAAACAAAGTTTACAATAGATACTTTTTTAGGTGCATTCAGCTGCTAAAAATCTACCTTTTCCAAATACAATCCACATGCATCAGCCATACCGCCTGTTTGGTTTCGTTCTTTTGCTTCTAAAATCCCAGGGATTTGGTTGGCATCTATTCGTCCTAATCCGACTTCTATCAATGTGCCTACTATTTTTCTTACCATATTATAAAGAAATCCATCTCCCCGGACTCTAATTTGCAGAAAACCTGCTTCTTGTTCGATATGAAGAGCATATATCTCACGTTCCATTGACTTTTTCTTCGATTTCGCATTAGAAAAAGCAGTAAAATCATGCTTTCCAATAAAATGTTTACATGCTTGTTTCATTTTTTCGATATCCAGCTTTTTTTCTATATGCATACTATACTTGCGCATAAAAGGATTCGTATATTCCTCATTCCAAATCTTATACAAATATGTTTTATCCTTTGCATTGTATCTTGCATGAAAACGATCAGCTGCTAATACAACATCTAAAATGCTAATATCCTGAGGCAAATATCGATTCAAATAATTTTTGACATCCGTTTCTGTAAAGGTCTTGCTGATTTTAAAATTGGCAATTTGGCTGATCGCATGAACACCTGCATCCGTTCTGCTGCATCCAATAATTTCGACCTTTTCGCCTGCCATTTCCGTTAACACATTTTCTATTTTTCCTTGTATAGAGCTGTCGCCACTCCCTAGTCGCTGCCAGCCTTTATAGCGCCCGCCGTCGTACTGAATGATTAGTTTGTAATTGTTCATATATTCTCCTTGGTTAGCATTCTTTTCCTAAAAAAGAGTGTACCTTTCTTTCGTGAATTGTACAACTTTTTTGAAGAGAAACATAAAGAATATACAACCTTCTAATAGATGATTGTTTTTATTAAACATAGCAATAATTGCCGATTTCATGTAATAAATGAAGAAAATAGATGGATAATAAGAAAAAAAGGGATTGGTAGTGTCATGGATTTTTTTCATAGTCAAGAATCACTTTCTTCTATTCAATGGATTTTAAGGGGAATTGTATCATTCTTTTTTTTAGTCTTTGTTACGAAAATAATGGGTCAGCGATCCATTTCACAGTTAAGATTACTCGATTTTATTGTTTCATTAGTCATTGGAAATGTCATTGCCCATCCATTGTCTGATGAACAACTAGGATTAAAAGGATCGATGATAACCATTACAGTAATCATCATTCTTTATTTGATTGGTGTATTTTCCACTTTAAAGTGGCATTGGCTGCGCAGCTTTTTTGATAAACCGCCATTTTCCATCATTGAAAATGGACAAATTCATTATAAAAATCTTGTTAGAGCAAGGATTTCGATTGATATTTTATTATCTGAATTACGCAAAAATAAAATTAAAGATGTTCAAAATGTTGCCCTTGCGTTATGGGAGCCGGATGGAACGATTTCATTTTTCTTATCCCCTCCCTATCAAACAGCAACACCAGATGACATGCAATTAAATACAAAACCATTTACATTTCCAAGAACCATTATCCAAGATGGAAAAGTGGATAAAAAGCAGATAGAACAGATAGGCAGAAATGAAGACTGGCTAAAAAACAAGTTAAAAACTAGCAGCTATTCGAATATAAATGAAATTCTATTAGCAACTATTGATGAGGAGGATAATTTGAAAATCTTTTTGTATAAATAAGTTTGCACTAAGTTAATTATCGTAAGATTGCTTAAATTTAGAAACGAAAAAAGATAGCAATAAAAACTTCACATTTTATTGCTATCCCATATTTTCCACATAGTATTCTCAAAAGAGAAGCCCATTTATTTTACTATTTCTCCCTTATCTCCGGTTTTTAATCCAGCTGCGTTAGCCTCGTCTGTATCAATGTGCATATCTAAAGCATAACTGTCTTTCACTCGAATTAATACCTGATGGAAAATTAGTTCTCTTTCCCCACTTACTTTCACACGAACATATTGTCCATCCTCCACATTAAAAGTTTCAGCATCTTTTGTCGTCATATGGATGTGACGCTCTGCAATGATGACACCTTTTTCAATCGTCAACTCACCCTTGGGGCCAATAATGGTTATTCCGGGCGTGCCATCAATATTTCCAGAAGAACGTATTGGGGCATTGATCTTTAAGTGAAAAGCATCTGTTTTTGAAATTTCAATTTGAGTCGCTTTTCTTATCGGTCCAAGAATTCGCACGTTAGCTATCTCCGATTTTTCTGTTTTTATCGTCACCGTTTCTTCTGCCGCAAATTCACCAGGTTGCGATAACTCCTTTTTGCTAGTTAATTCATAGCCTTCACCGAACAACTTTTCTAAATCCTCTTTTGTTAAATGAATATGTCTGTTCGATACTCCAATAGGGATTTGCATCATTTTTAGAACTCCTTTTTTATGTTTTGTATGTTACTTTTCCCCCAATGGATGATGCTTAATCATTCAATTTTTTTACTCGTAAGATGATTCAGTTGAACTGCTGCTGTTTCATTAAAATTAAGTCAGATTCCAGTTTACAAAGTTTATTTGAATATGTACAAAATAATATGTGTTTATACCAAGGCAGCATCCAATCGATGTACCTTGGCAGAAATTCTTAACCTCCAAAGAACTTTCTGAATTTTTCTAATTCCTCCTTACTATACTTTTTCGTTTTGTCAAAATACGGATTATCATCCAATGAATTTTTTGGATCTAGATTTGTATTCACTGAAAAGACTGGCTGTTCATTGCCTTCTGCAATAACTCGATCATTTAAACGGTCGAAGTCTGGCATATTGGAATCTTTGTTATTTTCCATTGTTTACACCTCCTATTAAATAGGGTAAACTTTTGGTTTTATTTTATGTACACTAAAAAAGTCTCATTCATAGAATGAAGGTTTTTAATTAGTAAAGAACGATTAGGTTTTTATCTATCTTCACTTCCTGCTGTTTCATATTCAGCAGCTGTCTCCATGGCATTTTTCACTAAATAATAATCTACAATTGCCAGCATTGCCTTGCCTCCATAAATCATTGCCCGCTCGTCGAAATCAAATTTAGGGTGATGGTGGGGAAAAACAGCATTTATTGATTCATTACCAGCTCCTGTAAAAAACAGCATGCCTGGTTTCTTTTCCAGATAATTTGCAAAATCTTCACTAACTAATAGGGCAGGCGCCTCTTCTAGTTGCAATTCTGGCAAAGATGCTTTAATGGTACTGGAAAATACATCTGTTTCTTCCGGATGATTATAAACACCAGATACTCCATGGTAATAATCAAATTCGTAATCAGCTTGGGAACTTAAGCATATTCCTTTAATCGCATCATGCATAGCAGCTTCTACTAATTGCTGCACTTCTTTTTCATACGTTCTTACCGTTCCTTTTAACACTGCTGAATCTGCGATTACATTCGCAGCGCCGCCAGCATGAATGGATCCAATGGAAAGGACAGCAGTTTTTTGAGGGTGAACTCTTCGACTAACAATATATTGAAGCTGATTGATCAACTGACCGGCAACAGCAATAGAATCAATCGTATCGTGTGGAGATGAACCATGTCCACCTTTCCCTTTGATTTTAATTTGAAACCCATCCCCTGCAGCAGTGGTATATCCTTTTGTATAAGATATTGTTCCTGTAGGAATTAAACTCCATAAATGGTTGCCAAAGACAACATCTACTCCTTCCAAACAATTATCTGCAATCATTTTCTTTGCTCCACCGCCGCCTTCTTCCGCATGTTGAAAGAGCAGAACTACATTCCCAGCTAATTGTTCCCTATTTTCTTGCAATACTTTACTCACTGCTAAAAGAATGGCAGTATGTCCATCATGGCCACAGGCATGCATTACACCATCGATTTTGGATTTATATGGAACCTCTTTTTCGTCCTGAATAGGCAATGCATCAAAGTCAGCCCTTAATGCAATGGTTTTCCCAGGTTTTGCTCCTCTAATAATGCCGACTACTCCCATGCCGCCAACATTTGTCCTCCTTTCAATTCCATATCCAGATAAAATAGAAGCAATCATCTCAGAAGTCTTATATTCTTGGTTTGTTAGTTCAGGATATTGATGCATATGCCTGCGCCACTCAACCATTTTGTCAAACATTTCTTCTAACTGTTGATTCCAACTGTTTAGCATATACGCTTCCTCCTATGACAAATTTTAAGAAGTATGAATTATCTTCTTATTTCTCAGCAGCAATTTTCTGGTATTATTCAAGTCCAAACGGATCATTTCTGTATTTTCAGAATATTATATCTATAAAATAGTATACAAAAGATAGGCATTGAAAACAATTAAGCTCTTCCGAATCCCGAAATATTTTCTTTTTAATAGTTGCTGAAGAGACGAAATAAAGTAAACTTCCAACAGTGGGGGTGTTACTGCCCGTTAAGAGTCGGTTAAACTTGAAAACTTCAGGCTGATCCAAACGGTTGATATCGTTTTAAAAAAATCTTAACATTGGAAAATCTAACAAGAGTGAAGGCGATTTTTTTTAGATAGCATAAAAGGTGCGTCATCATAGACACACCTTTTTCCTAGCTTATCATCATTAAATTCTACTGTCGTTTTTTTGTTTTTTTATTATTTAACTTTTCAGCTGCAGTCAGCGGTTCATTTGCAAATTCATGATCATATTGATTGGACAAGTTCCCTTTTACCGCTTGTTTATCGCTAACGTTCTTTTTCGTTTTGCTCATTTCCAAGCACCTCCATCACGTATTTTACCTAATATGGATACTAAATATGTATGGATTTAGTATGGAGGCAAAACCTTGTGATGGGCAAAATAAAGCTGCCAGGAATTTAGCTAAACCCTAGAACAGGATGCGGCACATAAGGTTCTTCTAACAAGGTTATTTCTTCTTGAGTCAGCGTAATAGAAAGTGCTGAAACTGCATCTTCAAGATGAGACATTTTAGTAGAGCCAATGATTGGCGAGGTGACAGGCTCTTTTTGCAGCACCCAAGCAAGGGCAATCTGCGCACGAGAAACACCTCGTTTTTTCGCTATTTCAGCAACTCGTTTCACAACAAGCCGGTCAGCATCAACGGTTGATGCATACAATGTTTTCCCAAATTCATCGGTTTCCGAACGGGCAGTTGCTTCTGCCCACTCCCTCGTCAATTTTCCTCTTGCCAGTGGACTCCAAGGAATAACGCCAATACCTTCTTCTTGGCAAAGCGGCATCATCTCCCGTTCTTCTTCTCGGTACAAAAGATTTAAATGATTCTGCATAGAGACAAATCGTGTCCATCCTTTTTTCTCGGCAATATGCAGCGCCTTCAGAAACTGCCATGCGTACATAGATGAAGCACCGATATATCTCGCTTTTCCTGCCTTCACGACATCATGAAGTGCTTCCATTGTCTCTTCAATTGGTGTATGGTAATCCCAGCGATGGATTTGGTACAGGTCTACATAATCGGTTCCAAGTCGTCTAAGACTATTATCTATTTCACTCATTATTGCCTTGCGAGAAAGCCCAGCACCATTTGGACCTTGATGCATGCGGCCATGAACCTTTGTTGCTAAGACTATCTCCTCCCGATTCGCATAGTCCTTTAAAGCCCTCCCTACAATTTCTTCACTTGTACCATCTGAATAGACATTCGCTGTATCAAAAAAATTAATGCCAAATTCCAGCGCTTTTTTGATAATCGGGCGACTTTTTTCTTCATCCAAAACCCATTGGTGGCTTCCCCGCTCTGGTACACCAAAGCTCATACAGCCAAGACAAAGCCGCGATACATCCATACCAGTATTGCCAAGTTTCACATAGTCCATTTACTTTGCACCTGCTTTCTTGAGATTATATATAAAGTATATATAATTTTCCGAAAGATCACAAAATTCGGACTACTTTTTCCAAAACTCACTGCAAACAAAAATCCCCTTTTTGGAAAGGAGAACAAGGCATCAAACACATCATTGATGATCATAAATTTTTTCATTTTTATAAAATATTTAATAAAATAATCTTTATTACATATGAAATTTGTCACATTACGAATTAATGGAAGAATATCCTCCTTGAATGACAGACATCGAATAGTAAGCAACCGATATCTTATAATCTAGTCCACTATGATATAAGCGATCATTGGCCCATTATGATTAATGTCATGATGGGTGGTACAAATAAGTCTATAGACTCCTTCTTTCTTAAAGCGCAAATTTAAAACGGTTTCTTTGCCTTTTTTGACTGTACCTTTAATGTTAGTACCTTCAATATAAAATGGATGTTCTTTGCCGTTTACACCATATATGCTTAGTAAAACAGCTTCCCCCTTCGGTACATAAATCGTCCCAGGATCCCAGCGATATGCTTCTATTTCTTTTCCATCAACCATTGTAGATTTAAATTCGCCGGTGACCATATTGATGGTGATTTTTTTTGCTGTAGTTAAAGATCCTGTTGTCTCGATGGCTTCCGGCCTTCCCAGAAACCAGCCTCCTACAAAAAGGAGAATGCAAATGGCTAAAAATATAAACCATTTCTTTTCAATAAACACAATCCTCACGAAACTCCCCCCATATCTGCTTGTGTTCTTTAATATGTATGTAAAAAGAAGGGAGAAGTTGTCTATTATTTAATTTATTTATATAAATCATATAAAGCGAACTTTCATCAGTAGGGGTTTTCTTCCTTCCCCCACTGATGGAAGCCTGCGGTTCACAGGGAGTGGATTACACAAACGAAGACATAACGGACGTTACGATCTTAGAGCAGCTTTTCCCTTTTAATGACTGCTATCATTTGAATTCTTAGCTATTTCTGCTTCCTCGTTTTTTTTAGGGGAGACGTATATTGCGTTTATAGTTGCTCTGTGATAAGAAAAGCGCAAGCGCCCTTGCTCATCGACGGAAAAAGCTGGACTGAATCGAGTGATAAAGGAAACACGAAGAGCGCAAGCGTCGATGTTGACTACGCAAGCGAGGTGAGGGAAGCGTTGAAGTCGATAGGGCGCTTGCGCTAGACACCCGTCAGACTTCAGAAAACTTATACTTTCTTATCTTTTAAAAAAAATAAGCTGCGTGAGTTCAACTCATGCTGCTTAATCTCTCTAATTCGTTATTATCAACTTGAAATAGCTTCCTTACATAACTTTTGCTTATCCTTTACACTTTAAATCCAGATATCAGCGACTGTAATTCGTCTGCTAATTTTGATAAAGAAGCAGCAGAAATAGAAACTTCTTCAAAAGATGCTGTTTGTTCTTCTGTAGCAGCAGCTACACTTTCTGTATTTTCTAATGTTTCCTTGGAGCCAACGGTGATGATTTCCATTGACTGCTGTACTTCTTCTACTCCTGTAGTGATATGGTGAGTCGTAGCCGCAACCTCTTGAACCTGAGCAGCTACTAATTCAATGCTTTGTAAAATAGCTTTAATATGCTGGTTTGTTTCTCCCGTTAATTGAATGCCGGAGTCAACATTTCCTTTGACTATTTGCATATTATTTACAGTTTCGTTAGATTGACTTTGTATGGTAGTTATCAGTGTGTGAATATGCTGTGCAGATGTATTGGTTTCATCTGCTAATTTCCTCACTTCATCCGCAACCACAGCAAATCCTTTGCCATTTTCTCCAGCTCTAGCTGCTTCAATTGCAGCATTTAATGCTAACAAATTCGTTTGATTTGCTATTTCTGTAATAAAGGAAGATATTTTTTTAATTTCATCCGTACTTTGAACAAGGGACTGTAATACTTGTTCTGCGCGTCCTACTGAATCATGTATCGTTCCCATTTGTGATTGCATTTTCTCCACAGCAGCAGCACCATTTTCTGCTTTCCACTTAATATCTGTCGATGCATCTGCTACATTATTGGCATTTATCGAAACGGACTTTACATTTTGAAGAGAAATATTCACCGCATTCAAACTCTTTTGTGTCATTTCAGTTTGCAAACTATTATTTTCTGCTATCGATTGAATAGAATCAGCCACTTGCCCAGATGAAGTTTGTGCTTGCTCCATACTAGCAGATAACTCTTCTGATGATTGGGCTACTTTTATAGAAGTTTGCCCAATTTGTGTCATCATTTCTTGAAGTGTTTCTACAAAGGTATTAAAAGAATAAACTAATTCTCCAAACTCATTTTTCCCTTTTACCTTTACTCTTTTTGTTAAATCCCCTTCACCATTCGAAATAGCATTCATTTGTTTGTTCAATTGATTTAATGGTGTAAGGATAGATTTTAAAAGCAATATTCCTAATGTAATACCTATTACGACAGAAAGGATGACAGCAGTATATAAAATAGTTCGTGTCCTATCTGCATGTTGTTGATATTCCCTGTCTATTTCCTCTACACGTTTATCTATATTGGTTACTAACTGATTAACAGAAGGATCAAGCACCTCTTTACGCAATGATCGAAGCTCTTGAAAATGCAGATTCTCTGCTGCTGCTTGATCTTGATTATATAAAGTGGAAACTTGATCGCTCATTTCTATAAAGCTATTAAAGCTTGCAGCTAAATTGTTGCTATCCTTTTGATAGTTGTGATAAATAGGTAATCTTTCCATCTTTTTTATCGTATTATTGATATCTTCCGTTTTTTCTTTCATTTCATTTGTATACTGATTATCTCACGTTAGCAGGAAGGCTCGTTCATCATTGGAAATGCCTGTAATTCGATATTGAATATAGGTTGCCAGCCGCTGCATTTCCTTTGTATTTTTTAATGTCTCGCTTTGTTTAAGAGATGAATGTATAAGATTATTAGCGTAGCCGCCTATTCCTATCATTGATATAGTAAAAATAGAACAAATTATAACCAATTGTAATTTTACTTTCATCCTTTGCCCCCGCTGTAAAATGATTTAAGCAGTCTCATTCTATTGTTGAATGAACATGCTCACCTCCTATATTATCGGATGCAATTATCTATCTTACAGCGGGAATTTTTGTTTATAAAAAAATTCCATTGCTTTTTATGTTAAAAACCATCATTATTTTAACGAATCCATATTTCATTGCCCTCTTTAACAGGAATACTAACATAAAGGGTCTTTGTTTTTCTGTTGTAAAAGATTGTGTTGGTTTTCCCTTTTGTTTCTGCCACAGAACGAACTTCTTGATATTTTCGAGATTCAGCTTGAATACTTGATGGTTTTTCTGCATTATTTATTTTCAATGTATATTGTTTTAATGAAGAATCTTTGTAGTATTGAACTATTTAGTTTTTTTGTAAAACCGCAAGATATCGCTCCCAACCATTGCAAATCCCGTCAAACTGACATTCATATCTTGAAAAAAAAGAAGCTCTCAAGAACTCTCAACTACTCCTGTTATCTCCCGTTCAAGTGGCAGTTGCATAACGCGGGGTTCCTGTAAATGAAGCACTTGTCAAAATAAATGGACGAATAGTAAGTTTAAGCATTTTAAAAGCCTCATTTTTTTTCTTTAAACCCCTTTATAATCCTCCTATATATATTTATATAATTTTTTCAAACTATTAAAGTATGGAAGTATCGTAGCGTAGCTTTCTCTGTTACAACCCATTTTTCATAATTTTTCAGACAAGAATTGACTGTTCCAAAGAATAATTAACAGGAAGCTGCTCCAAAATTCTCCAAAAACTTTATACTTCATTTTTCGTCTCGTCCCTTTACATTCCATATATTCCCACTTGAAATCTCGTTCTATTCGGATTAAGCCGCTAAAAAATGACTCCTTCAGGGATTCTTAAAGAATCATTTGAGTATTTTTTCTGTTTCCATTTTATTCATTTCTAAAAAAGATAGATATGAATAAGTGCCAAAACTCCAAATACTAAAGCAAATATCATATGCATCTTTTTGGACTTGATATTCTTTTTAGTTTTTTGTTTACAGTGATGGTACCACCCCAGCAATGCTAATATGACTAATGAAATAAAAGCAGCAATTCCACTATAAAAATTAAGCGTAGTATCTTCCACCGTAAAACCTTTGTTTGTATTTACATTAGTAATCAGAAAGAAATAAAAACCATGTGTAAAAGTAATAAATAATGTAAGTAACCCTAAGGAGATATGATGCTTACGTATGACCATATATAATTGTCGAATCCATTCTTTTAACAAGCTTCCCCTATTTTTTATATAAACTATTGCTTTCCTAAGCAGCCATAGAACACCTGTAGCTATTCCGATTATTTCTGCCAAAGTACCTGCTTGTTTGTTTATGCTTTCTCCATCTCGTCCTAAAAGTAAAGGACTACTTCCTATTTTTAATGTGGTATATAATGCTAGTCCACCAAATATAAGTGATGATATCCAGGCTACCCATATCAACACATTAATCCCTTTCATTACTAGCACGATTTGCTTTTTGTCCATCTTTGCACCTCCATTTTATGCAATTACTCACTTTATTTGCATATTATAAAAAATTCAATTTTTTTCTGGAGCTAACATTTACAAATTCTCGTATCATAAGTAATTATAAATCCCAATATTTAAAATTTCATTAATGACCCCATAGAAAATAATTTTTGTAGTTTTTATCTTCTATTCTTTATCAATTGGTGAAGTAATATTATCTTTATATTTATCAATATAAAGATTTCCATTAGCAGCCATTACAGCATACATAACCTCGCTTACGTTTACTTTTCTTTTGTTTAACTGCATTTCCAACCAATCTTGCGAGATGTTGTTTTGTTCTAAGTTTTGACTCACCATTTCTCCATCCATAATAAGCTCTATTGGAAGTTTTTCTTGGGAAGTTTCATGAAGCATTAAATCTTGTCTTGTAGCATATCTATAAGGAGATTTTTTTAACACTGTTAATGTTCCATTCGTTTCAATAATTGCATAAAGTACTTCTTCCATATTAAATACATCTTTTTCTCTTAATTGTTGATTCAAATAATCTAGCGTATAACGCATTTTCCTCATATTACTTTCTAATATCATCCCATTCTGTATTACTATTGTTGGGTCACCTGCAAAAAACTTCCGTGCTTTTCTACTTTTCATTGAAATAAAAGCAGTAAATAAACTAATAATAACAAAAATACTATATGCCAAAATAATATGATGAATTTTTACGGATGTATTAAAAGCTAAGTTTGCTGCAATTGCTCCCATTGAAATAGAGGCTATAAAATCAAATATGGTCATTTGGGAAATAGTTTGCTTACCTAAGATTCGAGATCCAATTAGTAGAAGACTAAAAGCAATAATTGATCTAATAATAACCTCATAATGTTCAGGCATACTCTCTTCCTTTCTATTTTGAAATGTACAGTATATACTTTGCTTATTGTCTTCCTCTGATTCAAAACTAAAGGAATTTTTTAAATTCTCTACAAAATAACATTACTCCTTTTTCCCAGAAAAAAACCCTTCACCGCAGCTAGGGGAAAAATGCCATATTAGTGTTTAATTCTGAAAAAAATAATGAATAAAGACATACTATTTATTATATAATTTCATATCAACAGGTTTTGGAGGGGATTAAAATGTTAAATGAACAAGTCCAAAAACTATTAAATAATTTAATTGGTGTTGAAAATTTATCATCTACCTTATATTTATCAATGTCTGCTTCCATGTCTACAAAAAATTATGTTTGTATGGCGAATTGGTTAAGAGTCCAAGCTGAAGAAGAAAGGACTCATCTGCTAAAGTTAATTGATTACGTTACAGATAGAGGAGGAACTGTTGAAATTCAGGCTTTGCCTAATCAGCTAACTGATTATGGTTCACCTTTAGAAACGTTTGAAAAAGTTCTTAATCACGAAAAATATGTCACGGATGCTTATAGGAAGGCCTATGACTATACATCAAAGCTAGACCAACAAACAGCCATTCTTATGCAAGAATTTTTAAAAGAACAAGTAGATGAAGAAGCTCAATCCCAAACAGTAGTAGATCGATTAACTATTGCTGACAATAATCCATCCGCTATTTTATTATTAGATCAAGAACTTGGAAAAAGAGCACTGCCAACAGCTCCTCCAGCAGGATAATACTTTCTTTCAGAACAATATGCCTTCAAAGATTTTTAAATGCAATAAAAACAGGTCTTAAATAATCAGACACTAGAAATTCATATATATGCTTGAAATTCCAATAATATATTACAATTCATACTATGATTTATGTTGTTCCCTGAAAATTAACTATCCCCTCACGAATCCCCTTCCTCAATCATTTAAACTCCATACTTAAGTGAACTATAAATGTCTGATTCATAATTAAAAAATTAAAAGACAATTTTTTATGTAGACATACTCCTTCCTTGTTTATGCAGCATAAAATATGAAAATTCTTAAATGAAGGGAGTTGGTTTAATGTACACAATTACCACTGGAATGAATAGTGGCGTTATTTATTATGGATTTCCACATCCAATGTACGGCGCGTGGAGCATGACTTATCACGGTCCACACCCACACCATTATCATATAGGAGGAACCCAATACAATATTCAACCAAGTCCACAGGATATACCTCAATCCTACCCATATTTGGGTCCATTTATCCCTTTACGTTGAACGATAACCTGTCTAAAAGTGTAATGACAGCTTCTTCAACTAACTCTTAAAATGGCTTTTTATTTCCTTTTTTTGCGTTGATTATATTTTTATCTAATGCCAATGTACTCACCACCTCTTTTTTCTAACCTTTAGGCATTACCTATCACGAAAACGTTTCAAAAAACAAAATAATTATTTTAAAATAATTAAATAGTAAAGTAAACCTTTCCACCTCCTTATTTTTTACTGGTTATTTTAATCAGCTAATTCAAAAAATAACATTGACAATTCCGAGTATTTCAATTAGAATAAAAAAATAATATAAATACTATTAAAAATCTCTTATCCAGAGAGGTGGAGGGACTGGCCCGATGAAACCTCAGCAACCACAAATTTTTATTTTGTATGGTGCTAATTCCAACAAAGCTTAGCTTTGAACGATAAGAAGAGGCACCTTTTTTATACAAAAAAATCCTCTTCTTAGGAAGAGGATTTTTGTATACGAAAGGGGAACTTTTTATGAAATTTAGAAAGACAAACTTGAAGGTAAATGATTATTTAGATTTATATCTTTATGCGGGAAGCATTGGTGATACCTCTTGGCAGCTTGACATTATCGAAAAACTTAAAAATACCGATAACGAAATGGAACTGCAAAACGAATCTTTATCCATTAATAACCTTTGGGAAAAATATAATAACATTAATAAAGAGATTCTTACTACGTATCACCAATTACGAGATCAATCTTCAAATAAAGATTTACATGAAAAAATTTGGGATCTAAAGCAGCAGCGTATTTCTTTAAGCCGCCAGATTCGTTTAGCAAAAAAATTAGCCTAATCAGATGCATAGTTTTCAAAAGCTAATGGTATAAATAAATTACATGAACTGAACATAGATGAAGAAGCAGCTAATATCAGAAAAGCTGCTTCTTCCTATGTATTAGATTTTTTCCTTCATGGTTGCCATCATGCTCATCATAGATGTCATCATTTCATCGCACTCTTGCATTTTTGACATCATCATGTCCATGTCCATTTCCATGTTCATATCAGACATCTTGTCCATCATCATTTTCATACAATTCATTTCACACATCATTTTTTCCATACTCATCATCATCATCATATCCATACACATTTTTTCCATTTTCCATTCCTCCAAAAAATAAATTTTTTGCATAAAAAAGAAAAACGCTCAAAAAATCATCAAACGTATAGGATAATTGAATTACTGTAAAACGGAATACCGAATTCTACACTTCAAATTATCGTCATACTTAGAAGTTTTTTAGCGTTTATTGGCTTAAGCATTTTTCCTTTTTTATACAATATCAATTATATAACGACAATATATTACAGTCAAGATTGATTGCCAGAATTTACAAACAATTCACACTCTTCACATTTCTTTATATTGCCTAAAAGGAGATAATCCTTTTTCCAGTTATTCTCCTACTTAACTTTTTATAAAATCATTTTTTTAATGACATATATATTCATTTCGCTTCCCTGTTTTTTTCTGTTTTTCCTTTAGATAAAAACCATCCACCCAAAGCAATAAGAAGCATAATGGACCAAAAGATGGTATTCCAAATAGGTCCTTCAACAAACTCGTGAGAAATAATGTGCAAGGACGGATGTGCAAGAGTATGCATTAATAATTTAACCCCAACCCAACCAACGAGCAGCATCGCAGCTGTTTCAAGACTAGGTCGTTCTGTTAATATCTTAACAAAAAATCCTGCTGCAAAGCGAATAACAATTAAACCTGCAATGGCTCCTAATAAAATAACAATAAATTGAGCGCCATCCATGCCTCCAATTTCACCCATTGGGGTATCTGGCAAGGCAATAACAAGTGCTACTGCTGCCAAAATAGAATCAACAGCGAACGCGATATCTGCTAATGCAATTTGTGCAACAGTCATATGATAGCTTTTCCCTTGTTTCTCTTTTTCTCCGTGATCCTTTTTTAGTAAATGTTTTAATGCGATGAAAATTAAATAAGCAGCACCAATCGCTTGAACTTGCCAAACATGAAAAAGGTACGAAATAATAAAGATTGCGCCAATTCTAAAGATAAAAGCAAATAGTAATCCGATATTAATCGCCTTTTTTTGCTGTTCTTCTGGTAGATGCTTTGCCATAATTGCTAAAACCAAAGCATTATCAGCAGATAATAAACCTTCTAAAATAATCAAAATAATTAAAACCCAGCCATACTCTAATAATAAAGATAGTTCCATTTTATCCTCCCTAAATAAATAACTTCATAAACCTCAGTATAAAGTATGCTTACATACAATTACTAACGATTTGCACCATACCGCAATTTCTGTAATTATAAAGGTTCCTTTTTCTTAATTATTATTGTCTCTTTGTCCCTTCTTCCTTATTCAGCTATTCTTTTATGTTAGTTAATAATAAGACAACTGCCTTGCTATTATTAAAGCAAAGCAATATCTTTAATTTTCTGACTTACATTTATTATGAATAAATAATAAATAATAAATAAGAAAAGATATATCCTATATTGTTTTTCCCTTTTTTCTTTTTCATATTTAAATTCATTTCGGATGCTATTATAACCATTCTTCATAATAATAAGCAGTTTAGAAATAAGATGAACATAAAAAGGTGCTAATACATTTCAAGTGCCCATTACGTTTTAAAGCACTGGAGTGATCCTCCTTATTGGTAAGCATTGATAAAATATTCAATCACTTCCCGTTCATCTTCTACTAAATCTCTTTGTACTTGTTTCTCATAGGCTTCTTTAATTTTGTCTCTGTCTCCTTGAAAAGAATCTGTGTAAACAGCAATAGATCGAAGGAGCGTTGCTTCCTCTTGAAATTCTTCTTTCGTAATTGGGCGCCAATGTGAAAGAATATATGTATTTGCATCGAATTTTTCTAATTGTTCTAATAGTCTTAGTACTTCCTTGCTTGTATGATGTCTTTTAGCAGCATAAATATTTGCATAAATACAATCTCCTAAAAATAATATTTTTTCTTCTTTTATATACACCACCACAGAATCAGAAGCATGATCTCCACCGACATGCTGCAATACACAGGTTTCCCCGCCAAGATCTATTTCTATTTTCTTTTCAAAGGTTAGTTGTGGCAATACAATTTTAACATTACGATGGGAGTGAAACTCTTTTTTTATAGCGGAGGCACAAAATTCTATTTCAGTCCCTTCCTCCACCCTCTTATCTAATTCTTCATCAGACCATACAAGCGGAAGCAGCTTTTGCATTTCCACTTTTGTTTTCGAAGACGAAATAGCAACTGCATCCGGCAACGCTGAAAGACCAAAGATATGATCCCAATGCCAATGTGTTAGAGCAACGAAGTCTGGTTTTGTTATTTGCCTTTTGGAAAGTTCATCTAAAAAATAGTATGCATGTTCTTCTGAGTTGCCTGCATCAATCATTAATGTCTTATCCTGCCCTACAACCATTCCTAAAATAGGACGATCCGTTTCAGACACTGGAGACATGTACCAAAATCTTTCCCCTATTTTTTCAACTGTTTGCATTCACAATCCACCTCTTTTTATTAAAAGTATATAACTTTCTGTGAAATAAGAATACTTCCTATTCTAGAAGAATAGAAAGTACACTAACGATCAGCAAAGACCCCATAATGATGTTGAATTGTTTTCGAAAAGCAGATAAATACTTTTGAAAAAGAGAACCAAATAGACTCCAACAAAACGTACTAATAAAACCAATAAGAGCCAGAAATAAAGAATAGAAAGATAATGCCAAATGGGAAGGATGATACGGTAGAATAAACGTTGAAACGACAGATAAAGCGAATAGAATTCCTTTCGGGTTGATGAATTGCAATAGCATGCCCGATAAAAAGTTGTTATAATCTTTCTGTTCTTCTGTATCTTTTTCAACATTTTTCGCTGTCATAATTTTAAATGCAAGATATAACATATACATGACACCAAGAATCGTCATAAGTAGTTCAATCTTCGGCAGAATGCTTTTTAGTAAAACATTAAGGTAAATGCTTAATATCATGATCAAAAAGAAACCCGTTCCAACTCCAAGACAAAATTTAGTGGTTCTCTTTAAACCATACTTGTTTGCAAATAACATAGCCATTAACGTATTCGGACCTGGCGTAAAACTAGTAACAAAAACAAATAATAAAAATGAAATGATAGACATGCTTTCCTCCTATTAGTTGATGTTTACGTTTCTGGATAATGCATTACCACTTGAAAAACAACATCCTCATTTGTTTCGTTTATGTATTGGTGTGTAACATTGCCTTCAAACTTTATTGCTTCACCAGATTTTAAGCAATAAAAAGTATCCTTAATCTTTAATTTCAATTCCCCTGAAACGACTGTAATATATTCTAGAACCCCATTATTATGTGACTCAGAAATATAATTGCCAGTTGCTTTTAAAGTAACTGTAAAAATTTCCATTTGGGTTTGCGGGTCAAATGGAAATAATAAATAAACGAGACATTTCCCATTATCTTCTGTTATATCAGCTTCCTTTTTCTGAACGATCGATATTTTAGTTTCACTCTCTTTTAAAAGCGAAGAAAAAGATATATTTAATCCTGAAGCAATCTTCCAAACAATTGTAACCGTTGGCTGAGAGGTTCCTTGTTCAATTCGATATAGCATTGCTTTGCTGACACCTGTTAATTCAGCCAGTTTATCTAAACTGATCCCTCTTTTTTTCCGTATATTTTCAATATTATTGCCTATGCGAATATGAATAGATTCTTCGATAGAAATCATCCTCCCTAATCATGTTTTATATATTAAACAAACTTTATCATATATAAAACAATTTTGCAAATTAGGTTTCAAAGAGATGTGCAAGCTAAACTAATGGACTTTTCCTTTAAGTGGGCCTTCTATATTTTCACAAAAAAATCTAAACATTTTTTGGCAACACTGCTAAAATAGAAAATAAATACAAAAATATCGTCATATATTTATTTTTTGTTCAAAAAAGATTACCTTTAACCAGCAGAAACTCTATTAAAATGGGATGAGGAGAGTAAAACATGAAATTATTTTCCCTTCGCACAATAGCATGGCTGCTTTTATGCATTGTTTTTCTGTATTTAGTAGCCTTGTTTACGACCAGCCCAGAGGTTACATCTGGCAATGGCAACTTGGGCCTTATTTTTGTTTTGCTTGCTGTTATTATTTTTATACTATTCGCTCATTATATATGGAAAAGTCTAAGAACCATTCAATTGCAGCCTGGTACTTGGAAAATCATAAGCCTCGGATCTCTGTTTGTTCTACTGCTGTGCTGTTTACTGGAATATCAGTATACAGTAAATTTGATCGACCATTTAGGGGGACCTCCCGGACAAGAGTCCTCCAGAATCTATCGCTATCCATGGCTCAATCAGTATACAAATACCTTATTCCTCAATGGTAATACCTTTGTTATTTTAAATGCAGGTGTCATTTTCGTTTATTCCTTATTAAAGAAGAAAACATAATGATAAAACAATTCTTTTTTCTAATATCCCTCTTACTCTAAAATGTAGATTTCCATTTGATTGATCTTTTTTTCAAAACTAAAAGAGCAACGCCATAAAACGCTGCTCTAATCTTTTTTTCAAGAACTGTCTATTTCAAAGTCATTTCTTATTCCTACTACGAAAAAATTTATTGTATCGGTTGGAAATGATCTAAAAATCCCTTTGTTTGTTCGGGAGTTATATCTTGACTGACCACATCATAAACATAATCACCCTTTTCCCCAATGAAATGGACAGACTTAATGCTTGTATCCTCTAGTATCGTTCCTTTCCAAGCAATGCCGTTCCGTTTAAAAGGCTGTATTTTCACTTTTCCAGCCCTTTCAAAATCTCCTATTTTTCTTACATAGGAATCCTTGTGATGAACTCTTACACACAAAAGTTGGGAGTTGTTGTCTTTTTCGGGATCTAAAATATAAAATAAATAGCCAATCTTAAACTCTCTAAAAGATTCATAGCTTGCTGAAACCAACTTTAAATCGGGATGGTTAAATTCATAAAGAAACGGCATATCTTTTTTCATTAATTGAAAAACGCCTTTTATCTCAGAGGCACTTTTAGTACCCGCTACATCTACTATTTCCTCCTCACGAGGATCTATTTCTTTCTTAACTGTTTTATTTAACGATTTATAGCCATCCAAGTTTGGCTGCATATCCTTCCTGTTCATCGGAACGTTAATTTGCAACTCCTTTGTGTGCAGGTAGTTCATAATTTCTCCTTCATCGTTATATGTTTCGTATTTCATTAGTATCCCGGTATCTTTATCGACCCAAAATCGAAAAGTGCTAGATTTAAATTTAGATTTTGCATAGTCACTTAAAGTTCCTTTAATGACAAGTGTATTGTGATTAAGTAATTTCTCATTTTGCTTTTCGATCTGCCATTTTGATAAATCACGAGTATAGTTTGATGCAATTTCATAAGGAAACAAAGAACTATCCGCACGACCTATTGCTGGACGTCCCCTATACATCGTTGTGGTCGCTCCTGACCCAGTGGTGTTTCCAAATGCTTCTTCTATTGCTAGAGGTTCTCCGTAATCTTCCGGAGAAAAATAATTTCCTCCAGTATATGTTTTCTTTTTTTCTTCAATATTCCATTTCTTATCTTTAGAAAAGTAAGTAGCCTGTTCATCCTCTCCATTGTTAAAACTTACTCTACTGTAGCCAGACGAGTCTTTTCCATCCATTAGTAATTGATAATGGACCTCCCACTTGTTGCCACTTGATTGGCGCGACTCTTCAAAGCTTCCTTTGGCCGTTTTAAAATAGTCAACTGTATTAAGTAGTTTCGTTAAAATTTGTTCCTTCGTCATATCTTCATATACTTCATTATTATGTTCTGGTGTGAAAACCGCATTATTATTTTTGTTGTTTGCCACTTGAGTTGTGGATTCATTGTTTTCTTTAAGAGCTTTTAAATGGATCCCATTAAAATGAAGAAATACGAAAAAAAAGCAAACTGGAACTGCCACAGATAAAACTTGTACAAATAACTTTTTAAATAGGACGGTTTCTCTGTTTTTTTCTTTCCTATCAATCCTTCTATAAACACCGTTTTTATGTTCTTCTGTAAATTTTATATTTTTTAGAATCGTTTGGTTCATTGTATTATCTAGTTTTCCCAGCTTTTTATTCATTACAATCACTCCTTTTCAGCTTCTTTCCCAACATCTTTTTGGCCCTAGTAAACCTTGTTTTTACCGTATTATGGTTTAAAGCTAGCAAGGTGGAAATTTCCACTATCGACATGTGTTCATAATAGAAAAGAATAATGATTTCACGATACTTTACTGGAAGAGAAAGCACCTTTTTAGATATTTCCTCTTTCTCTTTGTTTAAAAAGAATTCGGTATCAGCTGAGGGAACGGTCGATTTCTGAAAGAAAACTATTAATTCACTAAAAATGATATTTTTATAAGACCAGGATTTCAAATAGTCCTTGCATTTATTTACGGCGATTTTATATAGCCATGTTTTGTAAGAAGAATCCCCTCGAAAAGAATCCATTTTTTCATAACACTTTAAAAAAACATCCTGCGCAATATCCTCTGCAGCTTGTTCAGAACGAACATATGTATAAGCAAATCGAATAATCTGGTCACCATAATGGTCCATCAGCCAATCTAATTTTTCTTTTTTACTCCAATTGTTTTTTATTGACTCTACAGTCTGATCTTTTAATGACACATTCATTTTCATTCCCCTCTCATTCTGTAGACTATGCTATTATCAATATGGATTCAAAAATTTTTCGAAAGAGGAAATTTTTTTGAGGATTTACTTAAGCGGAATGGATGCATTGCATAATAGAATGATAGATATTGAGATTAATTTGTAGAATTAATAAGTAGGTAATAGCCTTACAATTTGATTTACTTACAAACCGTTCAATTTAATCAAGCTGCCAAAATTGCAGCTTGATCTTCCCTCTTTAGCATAAGCACCTTTTTGCAACCTCCATATAAAGTGAACCTTCCATCAGTGGGGGTTATCTTCATCCCCCACTGATGGAAAGCTTGAGGTCCACAGGATGTGGATCACATAAACGTTGCCACAGGAGTGGCGACCTTCGTTTATGTACCTCCCTCGGACCTTTACGGGCTAGTTTCAACACCTACCTTCCTCGATTTCTCAGCATCTTGAGATGGGGGTCTTACTGCCCGTTAAGAGTGGGATAAACTAACTTATTTTGCTTTATTATTTAATTTCTCTAATTCTTCTTCTATTTTTTTAATCTCAATTCGTTCAAATAATGGTTTTACATTCTCAATCTCTTTAGGGAGTGAATCAATAAATTTCCAGGAGCATTTTTTTCTTCCTAACATCTTATTTACTTCATTACTTGAAAATGGTAAAAACGGTGATAACAACTGAGCTAAATTAACAATAACGATGCAACAATTATAAATAGTGTGATTACAGCCGATTTTGTCTTCTTCTACTTGCTTCCACGGTTTTTGTTCATCAAAATATTTATTGGTGAACCTGACAAGTTCGAAAATCCCCTCTAACGCGCACTTAAATTGACTGTCTTCAATTAGTTTGCCAACCGTTTTATACACATTTTGAATTTTAGTTCGGATAATAGGTTCAATAGATGCTTGTGGTATTTTTCCATCATAATATTTATTAATAAATTTTAAAGTTCTATTCACTAGGTTTCCATACCCACCAAGCAATTCCGCATTATGGCTATAAATGAATTCTCTCCAGGAAAAATCTGTATCTCGATGTTCAGGAGCGTTGATCGTCAAAAAATAACGAACAGAATCTGGATGATAGTTTTCTACTATATCTGGTGCCCAAACAGCCCAATTGCGGCTGGTCGATATCTTTTTCTTCTCAAGTGTTAGGTATTCATTGGAAACAATATGATTTGGCAATGCTTCATTTTGAATTCCCATTAAGATAGCCGGCCAAATGATACTATGAAAAGGAATGTTATCCTTCCCATGAACATAATACGCAGATACATCTTTCTTCCAAAAATCTGTATCATCTTTACCTGACTTTATCGACCACAGTTTACTTGCAGAGTAATATCCGGAAACAGCTTCAATCCAGACATAAATCTTTTTCTTTTCATATCCTTTTACTGGAATGCTTATTCCTAAGTCTATGTCTCTTGAAACTGCTCTGTCCATTAGTCCTTCCTTGATATACCTTTCCGTCAATTGGATTGCATTATCACGCCAAGCAGCATTTATTTTAGCTTGATTGACAAAGTGTTGAAGACGTTTTTGAAACATATGCAAGGAAAAATAAAAGTGTTCAGTACTCTTTACAGATGGGGCATCGCCACATAACTTGCATTTTTTTTCTAGTAAATCGATCGGATCTAATATGGAGGAACAATGATCACATTGATCTCCACGGGATGATTGACCACAATTAGGACAAAGTCCTTCTACATACCTATCAGGGAGAAATTGATTACATGACGCACAAAATGTTTGCTCTATTTCTTTCTTGTAAATGTATCCATTGTTCAAAAGATCCAAGAATATTTGCTGCACAATTTTATGGTGATGTTCTGTATCTGTACGAGTATAATAATCAAATGAGAATCCTAGCTTCTTAAAGGTATCAGCAAATTCCTTATGATAACGGTCTGCTATATCTTTTGAAGATACACTTTCTTGTTTTGCTCTAATTGCAATAGGTGTGCCGTTACAATCACTTCCCGACACATATAAAACATCATCACCCTTTTGCCGATAATAACGAGCCAAAATATCACCAGGAAGCAGGCTTGCAATGTGGCCAAGATGCAAAGATCCATTTGCATATGGCCAAGCTCCTCCAATAAAAATATTCATCTTGCATTCCTCCTCTTTTGTTATAAAGTGAACCTTCCATCAGTGGGGGTTTTGTTCATCCCCACTGATGGTTAGTTGAACTTATCGATCTTTACGGGCGAGTTTCAACACCTCGCTTCCTCGATTTCTCAGCATCCCCGAGGTGGGGGTTTTACTGCCCGTTAAGCGTGGGATAAAAAAACAAAAAACCCCGCCCTTATCTAAAAAATAGATAAGGACGAGGTTTATACTCGTGGTTCCACCTTAATTCACCAATTGCTCACACAAATTAGTCTCAGCAAGTACGGAGCAATATACCGCTCTTATACTGTGGTTTTGATAACGAGTGCCCAAAACTCGTCGCAGCCTACTAATAAATGAAGTATGTTCAGTGCGAAGCTCAGAGACCATTGTTCAAATGAGTGTTTTTGCTTCTTTTCAGCTGCCGAAGCTCTCTGTAAAAAACGATTTCATTTTACTTTTTCTCTTCTTTGCCTTTTTTTGATAAATTTAACAATATTTTATTCAATCCCCTTGCTAAAGTCAACTGAAAATTCCAGAAAAAAACAGCAGTATACTTTACTACTCTAAAGGTGCCAAAATGCATCTTGCTCTCCGTTAAATCTTAATCAACCCTATACTTATAAAACTTTTTATCAACCTGCATCACTGGAAAATTTTCAGGCAGCTCTTCCATGCTTATATTTTCAAATCCATTTTTTTCATAAAATCGATGAGCAGCTAAAAATTGCGTTGTTGTTCCAAGGTATATGGATTTAATGGACTTTTCTTTCGCCCATTTTATTGCATTATTTAATAAAAGTGCTGCTGTTTTATATTTTTTTCCACGGTACTCTTTATCTACGAACATCTTTCTTAAATCAACTTCTTGATTCCCTATGTCTAAAAGGCTGATTGTACCAACTATTTTATCGTTATAACGAGCTACCCAAAAGTTACCGTTTCCAGTCTGATAAAAATCCTTTATAGCAGATAAATCAGGCTGGTCCTCCTTGGTTATTTGAATATTGTATTCCTGCTGCTGAATTTGAAGAATTAAATCGACAACTTGAGCTTGATAATTATTTGCGTATTCTAGCACTACTGGACTATTTCCCATAAATTCACACCACCTATACATGTTTTCTAATTTTAATGGTTCCATTTAATAATATACTAAAGTATAAGCTGCTTATATTATTTCCCTCTATTCTTCATCGGTTACATAAGAAGCAAAAACCTTCTTGGAAAAAATAACAAATCTAACTAAACAAACAGTACCATCAGTTCCTCATCAAAATATTCATGACCAATTTTTAAAGCCTTTTTATCGATCCCAAATGTTTCAAACCCCAACGAATTATATAGTTTTTTTGCTGGTTCATTACCGGAAACTACTGTTAGGTAAATTTGTTCAATTCCACCTAGCTGTTTTGCTTTACTTATAGCTGCTTCCATTAACTTCCTTGCTATTCCGCTGCCTCGTTTTGGTAGAGAGACATACATTGCATTAATCGCTGCTCTGTGCTTTAGCTTATTTTTCTGTTCCAATACTAAAGTCACGACACCCAACAATTGAGCCTTTTCATATGCTCCCAATGTATAGGCTTGCCCTCCGATTAATCTCGTTTCAAATTTTTCTAGAGAATACTTGCTTTCCTCTTCATAACTGGAGCCAAATGCTTCAGGATTCGTCTTTAACGCTTCGAGTCGAATCATTCTATAAATCTCAGCATCTTTTGCCTCTAAAATAGCAATATTCATGATATTCCTCCATTTCTTCCTTGAAAAATACCTTATATGAATCTTTCATTGGTCTTATGGTAAAGTCTCCGTTATAATTTCCATGTATTGTTATTCACTATAAAAAACTTTACTTTAAAAAAGAAGGTGAATTTTTGAAAAAAGGAAAACTTCCTCTTATCATAGGTATGATTCTCTTGATTTTATCAGCTCCTGTCATCATTTTAATGCTTCAAGATGAATACTACTACCAAACAATTGATAAGCAGTATATGACATCGAATGTTGTTTTTGATAATAGCAGCTATTTTATCGAAGACAACGGAGACTTTGGGATTGAATCAATAGGAAAAGCTTATATACAAACACTTGGTGAGCAGCCAGATAAAACAACGATTCCTAGCTTAAAATTACTGGATATGCACATGAAAAAAATAAGGAATATCGGTTTTTTTAAGCAATCACTCCAGTATGAAGAGAATATTATTCAGCTGAAGGATACATTTTCAGTGGAGAATCCTTTAAGGAAACAAGCACTCCCGGAAAAAGCTTTATCTCCAGTTCATATTTTAATAAATAACAAAGATTTTACTAATCACACACCGGTAGAAATCCGTCCTAATAACATTGAAAATGAACGATACTTTAGTTCCTTAGGATTGATATTAGTAAAAGATAAGATAAAGAATAGTGAATCTCTTTTAATCATTCAACGATTTGGTGATGAGTTTCAGACAGAAAAAAATACATGGAGATTTCTCTGGATTGATAACAATGGACAAATAAAAAAAGAAACATTTGATAATAAAGAGAGAAAACAGCAGCCGTATCGAACAACATTTATTAACGCTTCCTTCACTACACCAACTATTCTAGGATATAAATCTAACGTATCAACCTATTATACTACCTACTTTTATCCTCTTTTGTATCCATGGTGTTCGTTTTTGTTAGGATCGATTCTGGCCATTTTCGGTTTGTATAGCATGGCTGCATCCTGGAAGAAAGATTATACAAGTAAGCTATAAAGTGAACGTTCCATCAGTGGGGGTTTTGTTCATCCCCCACTGATGGAAAGCTTGAGGTCCACAGGATGTGGATCACACAAACGAATACATAAGGAAGTGGCGACCTTAGTTTGTGTACCTCCCTCGGATCTTTACGGGCAGTTATCCCCCACCTAGCTTCCTCGATTTCTCAGCATCCCCGAGGTGGGAGTTTTACTGCCCGTTAAGTGTGGGGTAAAAGAACCGTATAAATCCTTTTTCATCTGGCACTCTACAAAGCTTAATTAAACTGGTATGCCCTATCCCAGCAAAAGAACGAATATAGTCTTCATGTACTCTGTTTTGATATTCTTGTGATAAAAAATTGTATGCTAGCGGAAAGGGATATTGCCCTTGCCCAATAGATCCGCAGCTTCTTCCTTCCATATAATAAGCTTCACGCAACAGGCTGAAATAGTTGAGCAGCGTGTCTTCAGGAGTTGCGGTCCATTCGGCAGGAAGCAAAATCTGCTTATACGTTTTATCATAAAAAGGGGCGAATACCTCAAAATTTTCAAATCCTTTCATTCAGAGCTGGCAAACAAGATGGTCGGAAATATTTATTGCATCGTAATAACATATACATCACCCCATTTTTAATTTATGGGATAACGACATAGATGTGTAAGTTTTTCATATTATCTACAATGCTGCCCCGTTTAAAAATATGGTATGCTCAAAGAACTCCATGTATTTTAGAGGTCACTGAAAATGTGTTTTATTGGATAAATTATCGGTAAAACGCTTAAATTTAGTAGAATAAAAATGGTATAAGGAGTTTGAAAACGACCATCATGTTGGTTAGGAGAGGCGTCCACACGACTCCTGCTTAGATTAGCGAGACAGGCGAGAAGAAAGCAGGAGCGTAGCAACGAAGCGGCTCAGGCGTAGCCCCGTGGAAAGCGTGTGGTAATCCTCTGAAAAACGACCGAAAACCTCTGCGTTGCTTGGATTGTCACTACCTACCTATATTTTATACCATTCACTTTTTCAGTGACCTCGTATTTTATACCAGCTCTTTTAGCCCATTCAGCATGTATCAAGGTACTGAAGCTCATCTCCTTCAAAATAATTCAGTTGAATAAACAGATTTACTATGATAAAACTAATAGAGATTAACCAATATACTTATAACTTAATAGAGAAATACCACTAGGGGTGCTTTTTAAGCTGAGAGAGACTGTTGTCTTAACCCTTATAACCTGATCTAGATAATTCTAGCGGAGGAAAGAGGTATTGTAATAGGATTTTGTCCGTTTGTTTACACGGACAGTTTATTATTATGATTCAAACACTTCTTTTCGTACGAAAGGAAGTGTTTTTTGCGTAAAAGGAGAGGATAGAATGGCAGAAATCGTACAATTGCTTGTAAATCAAGTGGATGATCGAAAAGAAGAATTAGTTGAATTGTTAAAAACGCTCGTCTCGTATAAAACACCAGCGCCTCCTGCAAGAAATACAAAGGATGCTCAGGACTATGTTGCGAGTTTACTAGAAAATGTCGGATTTTCGATTGATAAATGGGATTTGTATCCGAATGACCCAATCGTCGTGGGTGTATTAAAAGGAACGGACTCTTCCAATTATAAAAGCTTAATACTTAACGGCCATATGGATGTGGCAGAAGTAAACGAAAATGAGCAGTGGGAAGCTGATCCATTCACCCCCATTGTAAAAAACAATGTCATTATCGGGAGAGGCGTTGCGGACATGAAAGGCGGTTTAGCCGGCGCATTGTTTGCGATGCAGCTTTTTACAGAAGCAGGTGTAAACTTTCCTGGAGATTTAATTTTCCAATCCGTTGTCGGAGAAGAAGTTGGGGAAGCTGGAACCCTTCAATGCTGCAAGCGCGGGTATACTGCGGATTTTGCCGTTGTGATGGATACTAGCGACTTGCATATTCAAGGGCAGGGCGGTGTTATTACTGGCTGGATTACGATTAAAAGTAAAAAAACGCACCATGACGGAACGCGCCGCAGCATGATTCATGCTGGCGGCGGATTGTTTGCCGCGAGTGCGATTGAAAAAATGGCAAAAGTCATTCAAGGGTTGCAAGAATTAGAGCGCCATTGGGCTGTCACCAAAAGCTACCCAGGTTTTTTGCCAGGGACGAATACAATTAACCCAGCTGTGATTGAAGGTGGAAGACATGCTGCGTTTATCGCAGATGAGTGTCGTTTATGGATTACGGTTCATTATTATCCAAATGAATCGTATGAACAAGTGGCAAAAGAGATTGAAGAACATATTTTACAGGTTGCCAAAGCCGATCCATGGCTAAAAGAAAATCCGCCAACCTTTGAATGGGGCGGAACGTCGATGATTGAAGACCGCGGAGAGATTTTCCCTTCATTAGAAGTGGATACAAACCATGCCGGCGTACAGCTGCTTGCCCAGTCCCATGAACATATTTTTCAAAAACAAGCCATCATGGATGTATCACCAAGCGTAACAGACGGCGGTTGGCTCGCCGATGCAAACATTCCAGCAGCGATATACGGACCAGGGGATTTGCAAAATGCCCACGCAGTTAATGAACAATTATCTATTGATACACTCGTTCAGTATACAAAAGTGATGATTCAGTTTATTTACAATTGGCTGCATACAGATAAGGAGTGAAATACATGAAGTTTAGTGAACGATTATATGAAAATATTCAGCCCTTATGGCGTAAAAACCATGCCCATCCATTTGTACAAGGAATGGGCGACGGCACCTTAGACAAAGAAAAATTTCGCTTCTATATGATTCAAGATTATATTTATTTAATTGATTACGCGAAACTGTTCGCATTAGGTGCAGTAAAAGCAACCGATCTGGAAACAATGGGAAAATTTGCGGCGCTTCTTCATTCTACGTTAAATGAAGAAATGGCCCTACATCGTCAATATGCAAAAAAGTTCGGAATTAGTGAAGAAGAATTGGAAAATGCCGAGCCATCTCCAACAACGCTAGCTTACACACATTACATGCTGCATGTTGCCCAAAACGGCACGATAGCAGAGCTTGTCGCAGCCCTTTTACCGTGCATGTGGAGCTATTGGGAAATTGGCAAAGAGTTAAGTCAAAAACCTGGTGCAATCGAGGATGAACTTTTCGGAGAATGGATTTCCATGTACAGTTCAAAGGAATTCGGCGAGCTTGCAACCTGGTGCATTAATTTATGTGATGACTTAACAGCTGGCAAACCAGAAGCGGAATTAAAGAAACTAGAAGAAATTTTCATCAATACAACACGCTTTGAATATATGTTTTGGGATATGGCATATAATAGTGCGATGTGGCCAATGGATGAGTAAATTTGATCTTAAAAAAAGGACAGGCAACACAATTGGACAAATGTCTTTTTGTGTTGCCTGTCTTTTTTTACAACATTTTCTACATTAATCATTTACATATAATAATAAACATGTTATTGTTTTTTAGGAATCAAAATCCTGATTTAACCGATCGGAATTGCACCTATGTATAACAGGAGGAAATATCTTTGAACTTTTTATCTATTTTAAACATTATTATTTTATTAGCTTTGCTAAGTATTTTATACTTCATGCAAAAGAAACACGTATCCTTCTCCAAACGCGTTTTTACAGGACTTGGACTAGGAATCTTATTCGGAGTCATTCTACAATTGTTTTACGAGCCAACTTCGGAGGTCATTACTATATCGAATGACTGGTTCGGATTAATAGGAAACGGCTATGTGAAGCTATTGCAAATGATTGTTATGCCGCTTGTATTTATTTCCATCATCTCTGCTTTTACAAGATTAAAGAAATCTAACAACTTAGGAAAAATCAGCGGCCTCGTTATTGGAACCCTTTTAATCACGACAGCAATTGCTGCTGGGATTGGGATAGCATCTTCTATTGGCTTTGATTTAAAAGCCATTGATATAAATTCCGGCGACGCGGAGGCACTTCGCGGACAGCAATTGGAAGAAAGCTTAGGACAAGTCCAAAGTACGACCATTCCACAAAAAGTACTTGGTTTTCTTCCAGCAAATCCATTCCTGGACTTAACAGGAGCTAGACCAACATCCACCATTGCTGTTGTTATTTTCGCAGCATTCATCGGAGTTGCCTTGCTTGGCATCAGAAGAAAAAATCCCGAACAGGCAGCATTTTTCCAAAAGATGGTCGAAGCAGTCTATACAGTAATTATGCGTATTGTAACTCTTGTATTGCGCCTTACTCCATATGGAATTCTTGCTTTAATGGCAAAAACAGTTGCTGGCAGCAACTTGGATGCAATCCTAAAATTAGGTAAATTCGTTATGGCTTCCTACATAGCATTAATAGCGATGTTTATTGTTCATTTGATCATTTTAGCTGTTTTAGGTTTAAGTCCGAAAAAATATGTTAAAAAAGTGCTTCCAGTATTAACATTTGCCTTCACTTCTCGTACAAGTGCAGGAACGATGCCACTAAATATTGACGCACAAAAATCAAAATTAGGCGTTTCCGAGTCCGTTGCCAACTTCGCTGCATCCTTTGGTGTATCAATCGGTCAAAACGGCTGCGCTGGCATTTACCCAGCAATGGTAGCTGTTATGATTGCTCCGACAGCTGGAATCGATCCTTTATCTCCATCCTTTATTGCCACATTAATTATTGTGGTCATGATCAGCTCTTTTGGAGTTGCTGGTGTAGGAGGAGGAGCTACTTTTGCAACATTAATCGTCCTTTCTACATTAAATTTACCTGTTGCATTAGCAGGACTATTAATCTCAGTAGAACCATTAATTGACATGGGACGTACAGCATTAAACGTTAGTGGATCCATGGTTTCAGGAGTTGTCACAAGTAAAATCCTTGGGGAGTTAGACACAGACACCTATAATTCAGATGAAGATCTTTCATCTGAAAATAAGGCATCTTAATATTATTTAACCAGACAATGAATGGATCGTTGTCTGGTTTTATTTATAATCACGCAGCTATACTCTTTCATTTTTACTCTCTCTTAAAAGTAATATAATCAATATTCACTGGTTCAAAACCGTCTGCTCTTAGTTGTTGATTGATTTGGCTGCGATGATATTGGCCGTGAATGCGCTGCCAGCATTGTTTATACGTTTTTAGGAGACTGCTTTTACTATCATTTTCTTTTACTCCCCTATGCTCTCATTGTATCTCTCTTCTTCGTATATAGTTTTATCACCATAAAACCAACAAAGATAAGTAATGTCGCAAGAAAGCCTCCTTCTAATCCAAAGGTGCCTCCGGTTAGAAAATCGCTTCCTTCTGTAACATCGACCTCATATATTCCATGTGGTGTTGTTCCGCTTACAGGAAAACCAAACACATTTCCTTGGAAATAGTTCCATGTGATATGATAGCCGATGGACAGCCACAGACTTTTTGTAGCATCATACATATAAGCAAATAAAAATCCTACAAGCATAATATTAATAAGCCCAAAAATGCCTACATTTGGATTGGTGACATGCATGACACTAAATAAAATAGCGGAAACAACGTAAATCAGCCATTTAGGATTTCCTCTGTTTTCCATCGTTGACATAACATATCCTCGAAAAAATATCTCTTCAAAAAAACCAACTAAAATAAATACAAGCAGAAAAGAAACAGTATAGGAAGTAAAAGCAGGCTTTGTGATCGAATGAATTAATTTAATATTATTCGTTACAAGCAATACAACAAAAATGATGATAATAGATGCCATGCCAAGCAACAATCCTGCTCCTAAATCTTTATTCCATCTATTGAAACCAAGTTCCTTTATCTTCTTTTTATTAACAAAACGCCATAAAATGAAAGTAATGATTATACTCCCTGCTGCTCCACCGCCTTGTGCTATTAACGAGAGCCATGGATGAACATCTAATAAAGCCATAATATCCGCCGTATTCTGAACATCCAGATTGTTTGGAGCTTCCATTATAAAGGCTAGAATATAGCCAGGAATGGAACAAATAGACTGAACAAAAACCATTGCAGCAATTGCTAATAAAATAATCCAACCGGATCTGACTCCGCCTTCGCTATTTTCAAACATACTTCTCCCCCTGTTGCCTAAAGCATTTATTTGTCTACTACAAACTAATTCCACTTAGTTGAATGATAAGAAGATATCCCTTTATCCCACACTTAACGGGCAGTAAAACCCCCACCTCGGGGATGCTGAGGAATCGAGGAAGCTAGGTGTTGAAACTCGCCCGTAAAGATCCGATAAATTCAACTAACCATCAGTGGGGGAGGAACAAAACCCCGGAAGGTTCACTTTATAGTATAAATGATTCTAAATAGTAAAAACAGGTCGATTTAGGAGGAATAAGGAAAATGATACAATGTCAGCGATTGACAAAAACCCTGAAATCAATTGTCAACATCTTCAATAATCCGATCCTTCAAAAGCTTGTTTTAAAACATGCAAATCAATTTTTTTCTTCATTTGAAGCAACGCTTTCATGGCCCTTTCGGATTTTTCAGGATTAGGATTACTTATCATGCTGGTTAGTTCATCCGGAATGATTTGCCATGATACGCCGTACTTATCTTTCAGCCATCCACATGCTTGCGCTTTTTCATCGCCTCCCTCTGAAAGATTTTCCCAATAATAATCAATTTCCTCCTGTGATTCACAATGAACAATAAAGGATATGGCTTCAGTAAATTTGAACTGTGGACCACCATTTAACGCAACAAATTTTCGTCCCTCCAATTGGAATTCGACTGTCATCGCCGTCCCTTCAGACATCCTTCGGACATCATGCCTTTCCTTGCCGTATCGAGTAATTCTTCCGATCGATGAATGGTTAAAGATTGAAACATAAAATGCAGCCGCCTCTTCGGCTTGCGTATCGAACCATAAATTCGTTGTGATTTTCTGTATCTTATTCATATTGCCCTCCATTCTTTTTTGTCTATGTGCCATTTTGCTATAGTCTTCCTTCTATTTCATTTATTTCTATCTGCTGTATAAATACTCCTTCCAATTTTAACAGTTGTGTTTGGTCTTAGCAGGTGAACTAACTTATCTATTTATCCCTCGGAATTCTCGCAGAATGACAAACACGTTACCGATCCCGGTTCACCATATAATTCAATAAATGCTTCAAAAAAGGGCTATTCTGCTGCACTTCTTGCAACACTTCCATTGCTTGACAATAATGTTCCCACATCGCTTTTTCTGCACCCGAAGAACCTAGTATCGACACAAAAGTGGAATGATTGTTTTCAGCGTCTTTTCCAATTGTTTTTCCGAGCAAGGTCAGATCCCCTTCTACATCTAGCAAGTCATCCTTAATTTGAAATGCAATGCCGGAATGATAGGCAAATTTTTTAAAAGCTTGCATTTCTAAATCGCTTGCATTTGCGAGCATGGCAGGCATGATGAGGGAAGCTTCGAATCCTATTCCCGTTTTATAAAAGCACAGTGTATTCAGCTGTTCCAATGTCAATTGCTTTCCTCTGAAATCCAAGTCCATCGCCTGCCCCCTGCACATCTCCCCTGTCATTCGTGCTGAATATTGAATCAATTGAAGCACCGTTTTGGAATCGAACGCATCGAGTGCTGCTTGCTCCTCAACAGCCTTCTGGGTTAAAAAGAGACCCGTTAATTCTGCTATGGCAATGTTATAGACTTCATGAATGGTCGGACGACCTCGGCGGATAGATGCATTATCCTGTGATGGCAGATCATCAAAGATTAAGGATGCCGTATGCATATACTCTAGTGATTTCAAAAGCGGCATAAGTGCTGAGCTTCTTAATCCATATTCCTTTACCCCCATGAACCAAGCCACTATTGACCTCAACCGTTTTCCATCGCCTTCTAGACTGTATTTTGCAGCTTCCAGTATGGACTCTTTCATCACAGAAGCATCATCCATTTTAGGAATAGGCAAGATACAGTTAATTTGATTGCGGACGTTCTCTATCGTATCTAAAAATTCTTCCTGTTCCTTTCTTTCGTTTTTTAAAGTGGAAAGTATATGATCCCGAAGCAGTTTATCAAAGAAATCGACATCATCTGCTTTCCGAACCATTTGTTGAATCATGCGATTAAATGCTGGATCTCCACAAGCAAACAGCTCCATCACTTCATTGTATTTTTTCGTTCCCACTTTCTCTTTAAATCGTTTTAGACCGTTTATTGCACGATCTAAAATTACTTCACATACTTTGGAATCCGACTGATAGACTTGATGGATCAAATGAAAGATGACTGTCCAGTATAATTCAAGAGGATTGATTAAATCCGAGCGCTTATCATGATAATTCATATAATACGTATAGGGTGTAACCGCACCTTTCTTTATGTCATCGAACATATCGGCAAAATCATCTGCCAGCTGGTTGTATATGCCATAATAGAATGTTCGGCTGTCAAAGCCCTCATCCTCAGGTGCACTGATTAAAGAGCGGACAATCAAACGGGAAGAAGAGGATTTTAAAATAATCGGTATGTAAAGCTCTTCATTCGTGTAGCCTCCATTCGATAAATCCTTGACCCGGTCCACTTCCTGGGAGTGAAAAAATACATATGATCGCTCAAAAAAGGATTGCAGCGTATCTGAACCCTGGTGTGCCTTCATGTAACTAAATGCCTCTCCGAGTTCCGAATGAATATATCGAATTAACGTCTCATTCTTTCCAGTCCACTCTCCCAATTCAGGGACAGATCCTGTGATAAGCGTAGTACGGATCAAATCGGAATATTGCTTTTCCTCTTTAGCAGATAAAACGTTGGCATCCAAAAGATCGTCAATAAAGGGATAGGTCAGGCCGTAGTAAAACCCTAGCTTAATGGCTTTCTCCAATTTTTTTGTACGTTCTTCAGTCGTTATTCCATCAGCCATTTCTTCTATTTCGTGCATCACTACCCCAGCCATAATTTTGAGAATCTTCCGCTGGGCTTGCTCACCATCCATCCTCTTTGGAAAATTAGCAGAAACCAACTTTAGTTTATTTATCACCCAGATCATGGCAGATTCCACTCCATCCTTCTGGGCCATTCGGTACATGCCGACTATGCTAAAAGTCTCTGTTTGCTCTCCTTTATCTTTTTGCATCAAGTGATCCTTTAAACTGGCAACTACACGCTGAATCTTCATCTGTGTATCTTGCGAGTCCAAAGTTTTCCCCAAATCCCGCATAAAAATATAGGAGATGCTTCGATCCAAGTAACTATCTAGTTTGCCAGTGTAATCCAGCCATTGAATATATTGATGATACCCTTTACCATCAGGCTTTTCCTTTCCTCTGAAAAAAAAGGAGAAGAGGGAATAATGATGAATATGTTGCTGTTTCCATGATTGAAAATCTTTTATTAGGATAGAGACATAAGACTTTTGTGTTACCTGTTCATAAAGTGATTGAAAATATTGAGCGGCCTTCTGCTCAGCCAGTCGATAGCATGCATCCGCATTTTTTATTAACTCCTCATTCATATAAGTACATACCTCTATTTCTTCTCTATTAATCCAAATTTTCGACAAACACAAGATTTCTTCTTTATTCACATTACTCAGGTGATTATTACTAGGTAAAGTTTTTGCAATAATATTTTGTCTGTGTTCTGAATTAAAACTAATACTTTCATCCAAGCATTTTTTTCAGCCTTTATTAAATATAATCAAAAGATTGTTTCTTTATAACCAGAAAGCATGTCATGATTTTTATCGTTTATGTTACTGAAAAAAGCGATACTTATTAAAAATATTCTATCACCTGTTTCTTTATTTTACCTTTATTTTTCACTACACTTTATCGAATAAATCACATCCATTTTCAGCAAAATAAAAAAGCTTTTTTATTTGCTCAATCCCCTTCAATAATAGGCTTTGAGCCCATCTACAAATTTCAAAAATTTGATTCTTCTTTTTTCTCCTGTTACACTTATTATTAGACAAAGAGAAGTTTTCGTAAATTTTTTCAATCTTTGCACTTATTAATTTATAGGGGTTTTTATTATTGGCGAAAAACAAATTATTGATTGGGGGGCTGTTTTTTCAAAATAATTAATTACACGGAGGTCATTCATTTGTCGGAGAATGTAGACAAACAACGCACAAAATCAGAAATTATTATCAGGTCCATCTTGGCTCTGATCGGAGTTGCAATTCTTGCAATCGGTGCTACATTTTGTAAAGTAGGAAATGTAGGATTAGATCCTTTTACTGCTTTAAATATAGGTATTTCAAAAATAATCGGTCTTAGTTTGGGAAGCTCTCAGCTCGGTGCAAATGTGATTATTATTGTAGTTGTATTATTATTAGATCGAAAAAGGATCGGAATCGGTACCATCATTAATATGGTTTGTGCTGGATTTATGATCGATTGGTTTTCCAATCTTTATACTTTTTTATTTGATTATCAGCCAACGCTGCTTACTAAAATAGTGAATGGCATTCTCGGTTTGCTCTTCTTTACACTTGGTACTTCTATCTACATGACGGCGAAGGTTGGCGTTGCCCCTTATGATGCACTTGCCCCTATTGCATCGAAAAGACTTCATATCAAATATAAATTTTGCCGTATGGTACAGGATATAGGATTTATGGTTGGTGCATTAATTGCCGGGGGACCTATTGGCCCAGCTACCATTATCATCTCCTTTTTCGCAGGACCATTAATTACTTTTTGGGATAATAAATTCAGCAAAAATCTTGTGGAGACATTTGTTGAATTCGGAAAACACCCTTCTGGTAAAAGCATTGGACAAGGTATTGATACTGCTGGAAAATACACGTACAACCTAGTGAAATACAGCTATAATCAAACCGTTATTACTCAAGAAAAACTTTCCGATTATTCTGACGAACAATTGGAACAACAAGTAAAACAAACACGTCGAACATTAAATCATATGAAAACTGCATTTAAACACACTGTTACTCAATACGGGATGCTGAAAAAAGAGGAACGGAAAAGAGAAAGAGAAGCAAAAGAACAGTTGAGCAGCACTGAAAATTCTGCAGCCCCTGATGAAAGAACATCAAAACAAAATTCCGATCCAACACATCAATAGCAATTCGTATTTTAGAAAGGAAAAATAACGAAGATAGTAATCTTTTCAATTGTTTTTCGTTTCTGTAATGATGAAAAGTAAGGAGAGTAACAATCCCCTCTAAAGAAAACTTGGCTCATAACAGACCTTTGAATAGATAAAGATCTGTTATGCTTCCTAGCTGTTTCGCCAATAGAAGGAACTCAGAAGATTATACGTGTAAATTTATCCTGGCATACCTTCACCTTTAAGCTTGTCAGGATAAAAAAATTTATGTTTCATTTGTCATAGGAAGGGAATAGTAAAAATACTAACTATATTTATTTAAATCAATTTTTAAAACGAAGGAGTCTTTTTAACTTTATGAAAGCATTGGTTTTAACTGGAACAGAACAAATGGAAATTCAAGAAATTTCTGAACAACCATTAAAAGAAAATGAAATAAAAATAAAAATGAAATACGCCGGCATTTGCGGCACAGATAAACATTTATTTAAAGGGCAACCTGGATCAGCACAAGCTAATCCCCCTGTTATTTTAGGCCATGAAAATTCCGGAGTAATCAGCGAGTTGGGTCCAAATGTTAAAAGCGGTCTTCAAGTTGGCGACCGTGTCACAATTGATCCAAATATTCCATGCGGTTTTTGCAGTTATTGCCATGATAATAAGCCGCAGCTATGCGAAAATATGGAAGCTGTTGGCGTAACCCGTGATGGCGGCATGGCTGAATATGTTTATGCTCCTGAAACAAATGTGTATAAGATCCCAGATAGCGTGAGTTTTAAAGCAGCAGCCATGGCGGAGCCTGTCAGCTGTATGATCCATGCACTAAAACATGTGGATATTAAAACACACCATACCGTTTTAGTAGTCGGTGATGGTTTTTTAGGACAATTATTTATTCAATTTCTTGCGAATCGCGGTGTGAAAAAAGTGGATGTCAGCAACCGCAATTCCAAAAAAATTGAGCAGTTAAAGAAACTCGGCGCTTCAAACGTCGTTCATCACGACGAAGTAACCGATAAATATGATATCGTCATCGAATGTGTCGGTGTGACGAAAACGCAAGAACGAGCAGTCTCTTCTGCACGCCGAGGTGGACAAGTATTAATGTTTGGTGTCGCAAACCCAGATGACGTGATTCAAATTAGTGCGTACGATGTATTCTTTAATGAACTTACCATCAAAGGTGCATTCATTAACCCACATTCCATGAACGAAGCTATTCAAGTTTTATCAGATAAATCGCTATTGGATGTCGAGCCACTTCTTTCACATGAATTTACATTAGAAGAAGTACCAGACTTCTTGGCTGGCAACATCAATGAAAAAATTACAAAAGCAGTAATTAATTTAGAGGCATAACTCGAAGAGGCAGATCCTCAAAAAAGACATTTGTCTTTTGTTGGGTCTGCCTTTTTTCTTATATTAGGATGTTAAAACACTCCTTTCGATTAAAATTCTTCGTATATTGCTGGATCTTGATCAAATGTCCGACCATTCGGGTGATTTAGCTTCGCAATGGCCTGCATCTCTTCATCAGATAAGGTGAAATCAAATATGGACAGATTCTCAAGCTGACGCCCTGGCGAAGAAGCTTTAGGCAGCGGCACAGCACCAAGCTGAATATGCCATCGAAGAATAATTTGAGCGATCGACTTTTGGTGTGTATCCGCAATGTTCTGAATGTCCTTATCCTGCAGCAATTTATTTGCTCGTCCAAGCGGACTCCAAGATTCAGTTACAATCCCATGCTCTTTATCCCACGTTCTTTGTTTTTCCTGAGAAAAATAGGGATGAAGTTCAATTTGATTCAAACTTGGGGTAACGCCGGTTTCTTGAATCAATCGTTCCAGGTGTTCCGGTAAAAAGTTGCAGACGCCGACAGAACGGATAAGCCCCCATTTTTTCGCATCAATCAACGCCCTCCAAGCCTCCACATACAGATTCTTGCTTGGATTTGGCCAATGAATAAGATACAGGTCGTAATAGTCCAACCCTGCCCGCAAAAGAGATTCCTGAATAGTAGTTATTGCTTCATCATAGGAGTGGTGCCGTCCAGGTAACTTCGATGTAACTCGCAGCTGTTCACGTGGGACTGTGCTGCGTCGAATTGCCTCACCAAGGGCTCCCTCGTTTTCATAGTTAAAGGCCGAATCAAGCAAACGGTACCCTGCATCGATGGCGTTTACTATTGTGTTAGCACCCGCCGCACCATTCAATTTGTACGTACCAAATCCAATTGCCGGAAGTGTTAAACCATCATTAAGCGTAATTTCTGGAATTGCATTTACCACAATATCTCCCCTTTCCTAACATTTCCAGTTTAGCACTCCATATTTGTCGTGTCTAACAAACCGCAACAAGGTATAAGTGCCTTCCCCCTGCGTTCATTCACTAGGTGTTTCAGGTTCTGTGAAACAAAAAAACGTACAGCTTCTTCCTGCTGTACGCGCCTGTTAACTAGCGAATGCGTGATTGCCTATTGTTTTAATCACTTTACGAGAAAAAATCCAATCGCTTGTTGCTGTTTCGGGGTTATAAAAGTAGAGGAGATCATCATCATTTTCTTGCTCCTTCAAAGCTTCTTGAACCGCTTTATGCGATTCATCATCAGCAGATTCATGAATCGAACCATTTAGAACCGGTTCGAATGCATTCTTTTCATAAATAACCTCTGGTACCGTATCAGGAAATTGTTTGTGTTCGACACGATTCAACACAACTTCTGCCACTGCTACTTTCCCTTCAAATGGCTCCCCTTTTGCTTCAGCATGAACAAGACGAGCGAGTAAATTTTCATCCTCATTTGAGATTTTCAGAGAATTGTCCTGCTGCTTATTAGAGAGCTCTAGTGATGTATCCTGGTTTTCGGATAAGACCATTGGAGATTGTACTCTTTCTACCTTATGGAAAAAATGTAGGTTGGTGAATTTAGTATTTGTCTGGTAGACGCCGAATTTTTTTGCAAATAATTTTAGTGTATCAACACTATAAATTGAATTTATCGATTCAGCATTGGTATGAGTGATAGGAAAAAAAGTATATGAACTAATTACAAGTGTAATGGCCATGGTAAATATAAATATTGTTTTCATTTGTAAACCTCCTGCTTTTTTTGTTTCCTAACAGGCCCATATACAAGGCTAACAGGTTTACAAGTATATCTCATTATATAATTATTGGCAGAATTACCATAAAGGGTCTAATTACCCATTAGGGTAAAATTCCATTTCAATAAGAAAAGCGCAAGCGCCCTTGCTCATCGACAGAATAAGCTGAGGTCCACAGGATGTGGATTACACAAACGAAGACATAAGGACGTGGCGGTTTTAGTTTGTGTTCCTTGAAGAGATAAAGGAAACAAGAAGAACGTATTGATTCGATGTTGACTACGCAAGCGAGGTGAGGGAAGCGTTGAAGTCAATAGGGTGCTTGCGCTAGACACTTGTCAGACTTCAGAAAACTTATACTTATCTAATAAAAAAACTTGTTGAAAATAGTATTTTTTTAGGAGGTTATCTTGCAACGTGGTTATAGAAGCCGCTTTTTAAAGCAAAAGGGGAATTTTATTGTCTTCTTAATTGTTCTAATTCTGTCTCGATTTTATACACTCTTTTATTTAACGCTTCTGTTTTATTATCTACATAGTCAACTATTTTGTCCGTATATAATCCTAAACTATCGACTAGGTTTTTCTGCATTTTTTCTAAACCAGCTTCCAATCTATTTTGTCCTTGCTTTAATTCACTTATATCTAAGCCCATTTCTTTCATTTCTGCATTCATTTCTGCATTCAGTTCTTTTAATTCATTTACATCTGATTTCATTTCTTTTAATTCATTTAAATCCGATTTCATTTCTTTTAATTCATTTACATCTGATCTCATCTCTTTTAATTCATTTACATCTGATCTCATCTCTTTTAATTCATTTACATCTGATTTCATTTCTTTTAATTCATTTAAATCCGATTTCATGAATCTTAATTCCGTTAAAATTAGCTTTAACATTTCTTCCATTTTCCCTTTCCTCCCTTCTATCACTATTCTTTGATTTAGGCTCTTTTCGTATAGATTGTTGTTATTTAACCCACAACCTGAATACACTTCGCTTTCCGCGGGGCTACGCCTGAGCCGCTTCGTCGTTTCACTCCTGCTTTCTTCTCGCCTGTCTCGCTAATCTAAGCAGGAGTCTACGTGTATTCAGGCTGCTCAGTAATTCTAAAGGGTCTTTCAACTTATTAAAAAGCAACAAACTTTTAGAAAACAGCCTTGGTTTATTATACCATCTACTATTATTAATGGTATATAAAGAATAAAGTGTTATTCAAAATTAGTGCCTGCCCTCCGTTTCTTAAAGGAAGGGGAGACACTCTTATTAATAGTGAAAAAAGGGAAACATATAGGATAAAGCCATCGAAATTGTCTGTGTGATCATCATGCAAAAATGTGCTGTCTCTTCATCATGTATTAGAGGAACCTTCTTTATTATCGCTCACAGTTTTTTTACCATCGCCATGTTTTACACCTTTGCTTTTATATGGTTTGGCGCTCTTTGCTTTTTTAGCACTAGCTTGCCAACGATTCCAGCCTTTTTTCCCAGTTCCTCTTCCTGTTCCGCTCTTGCCTTTTGCCTTACTCATTAAATCAACTCCATCATCTGTACAAAATTATCTATTTTGATTTATTCATTCTGCCATTTTAACTTGAATTAAAACCAAACATACTACAATATAACATACAAAGCTTAAAAATAGTAAAATGAATAATAGTCGTAATACAATAGAATGACTAGGTTAAGAATCAAAGGTATATCTAAAATGAATTTCCAGGATTGACTTTATCTACCCACAATTTATTCGAAGAAAATTAATTCGTTTATTCATTGTCTCTTTTCTTATAATAACTTACTAGTTCATTTCAATTCATAAAGTGAACCTTCCATCAGTGGGGGTTTTGTTCATCTCCCACTGATAGAAAGGTTCACTTTATCTCATCCTTATTCATTTATTTTCTTCTTATCTTTGCTTAATACCGCCACCTCATAAGGGTCAGTTCGCAAATCCTTAGTTAAGTCATCTGTTCGTATAAAGGTATCAATTAAATCTATTATGTGTTACCAAAATCATCATAATTTCTAGAGTTCACTCTAGGTCAAGAAGAGCTAATGAGAAAAAATTTTTATATTTGTTGCTGTACTTTGTAATACTGGATAGGCAACACATAATCGTATGCAACTATTAAACTCTCTCTGGTTGAATTTCAGTATGCAGAGCGTCAAAAAATGAAAGTATATGTTTGTAGCTTGTACCAAAATCACCCAATCTTCCTTCTTTTGAACAGTACACATCCATTGCAGTTTGAATAACTGAAATCTTATAAATAGTCACAACCATTATACTAGTAAAACCTTGTTTTTTTTCTATTATTATTTCACCGCGCTCTGCATCTATTTTCGTTATTTTCCAATTAGGCAGCTTTTGATTGACTATTTGCTTTACATATTCTATCATTTTTTCCCGATTTTTATTGTAATAGCGCGTCTTTAATTCAGGGGATGTCGCTTGTTCACTAGTTTCCTCATAACTTTTCCATATGCCAACAAATAATCTTGCTAAAGACAATTCATTTTCCTCCTCTTGATGCTTATTTAAACACTGACTATAAATGTAAGGGTTTACTTTTTTTTATAAATCTATTATAACCTTAAAACTATAAGATTGTTACCAGGTTTTTTGTTTCCTTGCTAAAACATTATTAACTAATTACATAAGCAGCCTTTTGTATCAATTCGTGCAATTAACTCTTCATTTCTAAAGTGCAGGTTTTGATTGTCTTCTAACTTATAAACAGGAAAATAATTTTGCTTAGACTCCCATAAATCAAAAGCCTTCTTTCGAATAGGATCATTATAATGCGGACATAATGAGCCATTTAAGATACCCAAACCGTTAAATTCTTCATATGTATCATCATCTCGTTCACTATAACATTTCTCAAACCAACACATTGCGCCTGCACTTATTCCCGCCAGTATGATGCCGTTGTTGTAAGCTTTTTTTATAACACTGTCAAAATTAGTTTCTTTCCATTTATTCAGCATAAATTGGGTGTTTCCCCCTCCAACATACAAAATATGTTGAGTATTAATTATGTCTTGTATGCTAGGATTCATCATATCTTTTATTGTGATATGAGATGTATTAAATGTAGAAAAAGATTGATAAAACTTATGAATATATCCATCTGCATCATTACTTGCAGTGGAAATAAAACAAATATTTACGAAAGAACAATCACTAACCTGCTTTATTATATATTCATCAATATAAGCATTGACTTCTTCAGAAAATCCCCCACCTGAAATAGCAATTATATTTCTAATTATTTTCAACCCCCTTTCTATTCTACCTTTCAATTACATAATAAGCAGTTTATTTGTATCGACGTATGTACCTTTTCTATATCTTAACGCTAGCCTTTATATTGTTTAGCGCAAGAATAGTGTTAAAAAGTAAACGATCCCTATAGCTACTATACAAACTTCAACTGTATGTTTTCTCTCCATTTTTTTCTCATTAATTTTTCTTCTGTATTCTGCTTGAATTCTTTCTCTGATTTTATTTTTCATTTTTCAACTCCCTAAAAAACAATGTTTACAACTATTCTAAAATGAAATATATCAATATTTAAAATAAACAGAATAATAAAAGCATATATCTAGGGTGGTTTATTTCACTCTGGCAGTAAGACCCCACCTCAAGTGAGCTGAGAAATCGAGGAAGGCAGGTGGGGGGTAACTGCCCGTAAAGATCCGATAGAGGTACACAAACTAAGGTCTCCACATCCTGTGGACCTCAACTAACTATTAGTGGGGGATGAAGAACCCCCCAGTGATGCGAGACCACTGAAAAAGTGTTTTATTAGATAAATTATAGGTGAAACGCTTAATTTTTGTAGGGTAAAAATGGTATAGAGAGTTTGAAAATGAACTTCATGTTGGTTAGGAGAGGCGTCCGCACGACTCCTTCGGGATTTGCGAGACAGGCGAGACCCTGCAGGAGCGTAGCGACGAAGCGGCTCGGCGCTCGCCCCGAGGAAAGCGTGTGGTAAGCCTCGGAAAACCGAACGAAAACCTCTGCGTTGCTTGGATTGTCACTATCTATATTTTATAGCATTCACTTTTTCAGTGGCCTAAGTGATGCAAAGGTTCACTTTATTTATACTTCTAATTTTAATCCAAGTAATTCTCCTTTTATTTTATTGCAAATCCAAAGGAAAAAAAAGACATTTTTCTAATAGTGCCTTTACCAGCATATAAAGACTTGTCAAAACAGTTGTACCCTAGAATAAAAGACTTAATTCCCATTTGAATTCAAGTGACATACAGCAACTAAATCAAAATTATCATCCTTTTAAACACCTTCTCTTTCAACTATAAGTTTTACCTCAAGATCAATATCCTCTTGGTCTCATATACTGCCTTATGAATATATTCTTTAAAAAGAAAAGGAGTTATAAATATGAATTATTTTCAAAACAAACAATCTATCTCATCTCAGCAATTATTTATAAACCATAACCAAACAAAATTTTCAAATCCTTATAAATATCAAGTTCGGCTTATAACCCCTTATGTTCCAATTGGCAAATTGCAAACAAATACTCGAGGTCCACTTTCAAAGGATAAGTTTTATGCCCCTCTCCATAACTTTTATCCTTCCTATCCTCTCCTCCTATATCCTATATACAATAATAATCATTCAAATTGGGAAATGCTCAGGGTACTGGACGTACCACAAGCAGCTATTTTTAGAACAGTTTCAAAAAGCGCTTTAAATAATAGAATGGTCGGAGGGTTTCCTACCTTCAATTGGAGAAGATTGAATGACTATGAAGTGGTGTTTATCAATCCTGGGTATGGAGAAAAAGCTGCTGTAAGAAATTTAGATCCTTCTCCAGCCGATTTTACCGTGCATATCCAAAATGTAGATCGCGCTTTACGAAATGATCCAAGATATTTGGGTGGATTTCCAGATTTTCATTTATCAACGGATAAGAAACTTTTTGGAGCAATCGGACTATTTAAAAACGCAGGAGTTAGAAGATGGGTAGTAGCATCCGATTTAGGCTATGTCGAATCAGACTCCAATGAAGACCGAATAAAAAAAGCACAGAATTATGCAGTACGCCAAGGATTTGCTGGAGGGTTTCCAAGCTTTGAACATCATAATCAATATTTCGAATTAATATTACTGTACAAAAATGCAGCTTCCGCTTGGTATGTTCGTATGAATACCATTGTGAGATAACATGGTTATGTTGTTACAGGTCGAAAAGGAAAAAACTACTACCAATCTTCGTTCAAGCTTTATTGTTTTATTTCTACGTTAGAAGAAACTTTGCTTTCTTCTACTATTTTTTCCTTAATACATGTTCTCGATTCTTTTTCGTGCTGGAGTTATTTGAAGTATTTTAGAAGTTTGAATAGGCTATTACTTCATATAATATGACTGAACTATTCCTGAATTTTAACATTATTGTAAGAATACAAAATGTCAGGCTGATCGAAAACGTTTGTCTATCAAGGAACGACCCTTTTTGAGGAGCGGATTTACCGTTTTTGGGTAATGAGCACCGCAAAAATTGGGGAGTGACGAAGAGAGCAAACGTTTTTCAACTGCCTGAGGATATAGACTACAGTCCATATCCTTTTTTTCAAACCTATCTCTATTTTTTCTCAATTACTCCGTCCTGCGTTGGAGGATAAGCGACTTTATCGAATTTGTAGATAAATACTTTTGCATTCGTATTATCTCCTATATCATCAAAGCTTACTTTTGTAACGATTCCATCATAGTCTTTTACTGCACGAACTGCTTCTGTCACTTGTTCACGGGAAGGAAGTTTTCCATCATTTGCATCGATTGCAGCTGATAATCCTTTTAATAAAACCCCTGTACTATCATATCCATAGGCGGAATAAGATTCGGTGTTTTTATTGAATTTTGCTTTATAATCATCGGTAAACTTTTTACCAGCATCTGTTTTCGTAGCGTCCCCAGCTACAGATGTAATAAACACATTTTTAACCGATTCTCCAGCAATGTCTACTAGAGAAGAGGAATCTAAACCATCGCCGCCCATGATTGGAATATCTAGTCCTTTATCTCGTGCTTGTTTGATGATTATTCCACCTTCAGCATATAGACCACCAAAGTAGATTAAATCTGGTTTTTTAGAGCTGGCTTGGTTTAATACACCATTAAAGTCTTTTTCACCTACAGTAATTCCTTCATAACCGAGGATTTCTGCTCCAAGCTTTTCGGCTGCTTTTCTAAAGGCATCGGCAAGACCGGAACCATACGTTGTTTTATCTTGAATAATAAAGATTTTTTTTGCTTTCAAAGTATTTACCGCATAATTAGCTCCAGCAGGTCCTTGAAAATCATCCCTTGCAACAATTCGATTTACTGTTTTTAATCCTCGATCCGTAATATCTGTAGCAGTATTTGCTGGTGATACCATTGAAATACCGTATTTTTCGTAAATTTCAGATGAAGGAATCGCAACACCGGAATTCAAATGACCAATAACTCCTATAATATCTTTATCTGCTCCAATTAACTGCGCATTGGCAACCCCTTTCTTCGGGTCTCCTTGATCATCATAAGGAACCAGTTGTAAATCAAAGCCTTTCTCTTCAAATGCTTTCTTTTGATCCTCGATTGCTAATTGAGCTCCCAATTTAATCGCCTCGCCTTGAGTTGCACTACCGCCTGAAAGAGGTGATTGGGTGGCAATTTTTATCACCGTTTTTTTACTATCTGATTCTGATGAAGTATCCTTTGTAGAGGAACAACCGCTAATAATACCAACAGCCAGTGTTGCTGTCATAAATAATGATACTGCCTTCATGGATAACATATGTAGCCCCCTTATTTTTTTACTAACTTAATAAAGTTGAAACAATCAGAAAAATGACAATATACGCCTCCAATAACTTTTTTTTACAAGATAAAAGCTTGCAATTTTATCTTACTTAAAGAAGTTAGGAAAAAGCAATATAAATTTCGCACAAAAATGAATATTCAGATAATTTTATTTCTATTAGATTATTTTTTAAATAACGATTAAGATCAAAACATAGTATTAAAAAGGATGATTCCTGAAAAACATAGAAATCATCCTTTTTCCTTGTTTTTACTTTTGCTTTTTAGATGACATAAAAGCTTCAAAATCCTCCACACTTAAAGGTCTGCTGAAAAAGTATCCTTGAAGTTCATCGCATTCCACTTCTTCTAGAAAAGATTTTTGTATTTCATCCTCAACCCCCTCTGCAATAACCTTGCAGTTCAATGCTTTGGCCATCATGACAATTAATCGAACGATTGCCGCGTCTTTTTCACTCTTTTCTAACGAACTGATAAAGGAACGATCTATCTTCAGTCGATCAACTGGAAATTTACTTAAATAATGCAGGGATGAATACCCTGTGCCAAAATCATCTAACGCTATTTTAAATCCCATTTGTTTTAACAGGGAGATTTTAGCCAAGTTATTCTCCATTTGCCCCATCGCTATACTTTCTGTAATTTCCAATTCTATATTATTGGGATTTACCCCAGTTTCTTTCATGATTTCTGATACCATTTGAATAAAATTATCTTGTTGAAATTGTAGAGAAGATATATTTACGGCAACTCTTATTTTAGAGAATCCCTTCTTCTGCCACGCAACAGATTGCTTACAGGCCTCCCATAAAACTCTTTCTCCTATGGGCAAAATCAATCCCGTTTCCTCAGCTATTGGAATAAAATCGGATGGTAGAACCATTACATTTCCGGATTTTTTCCAACGCAGTAATGCTTCTACTCCTACAATTTCATTCGTATGAAGGGAGATCTGCGGCTGATAGTGTAATATAAACTCATTATATTCGAGACCCTTTCGTAAGGAACTTTCTACCTCCATGATAGATTTCATCCTCATGGAGCAATGATAAATCATATAATGATTTTTCCCATTTTCTTTTACCTTGTACATGGCAGTATCTGCTTTCATTAATAGCGAATCCAAATCTCTGCCATGGTCAGGAAATATAGATACTCCTATACTCGGGGTGATATGAAGTTCAACCCCCTTTATATGGTAAGTTTTTCTTAAGCTAGTTAAAATAGTTAATGCTTTTTTTTCGATTTCCTGCACCTCTGCATCTTCCATTAACAGGGCATACTCATCTCCACCTATGCGGCAAACGACTTCATGCGGATTTAAATCGTTAATAAGTCGTTTCCCTACTTCTTTTAGTAGTAAATCACCATAGGAATGTCCAAGACTATCATTAATATGTTTAAAACGATCCATGTCAAGAAGCATAAAGGCAATTTTCTTATCACGAGCATTGGTATTGTTAATCGCCTGCGAGAGTCTTTTTTCCATATATCTTCGATTAGGCAAACCTGTTACCACATCATGATAAGCTAAGTACTCCATGTTGTTTACGGTTTCTACTAGTTTATCGGTTCTTTCTTTGACTTTCATTTCCAAATTTTCATTTAAATGATGCAAATCGGCAACTAATTTCCCATTTTCTATTAAAGTAAATATTTGTCTTAAAATTAATAATAGTATACTTATAAACAACCCCAATAACACAGGATGAGATTTGTATAACATCGAGATAACATACATAGAAAAAAGCAATACACCCAAATAGGGGATACTTTGTTTAATAAGGGGATTTTCTTTTTGTTTATTACCATTTGTTTTAAAATCTTTCGCTGGCTGTCCATCATGATAAATCCCTGACAACCCAATCAATAATATCGAGAGAATCCAAAAAGGCTCGTTTATACTTCCTACCGAGTATGTATTCATTACTGTTAGATAGTTAAAAATAGTATCTGCGATAATCTGGATGAATAGTCCAGACACAAGCAAATAATTAGTCTTATTGGACAAGATGCTATATGAAGTCATAATGATGCTTAAAACCCCTACAAGTTCCATTAGGTCAAATATTGGATAAAGCAACTCGATAATATTAAAAGTAATGTCCACATGTTGATTCAGCAATGGTTTTATTAAGAAGACCCAGCTAACCGTAGTTGCTGCAGACATAACTATTAACATGTCAAGGATAAACCTTATCGTTAATAAATAACTCCTCATTTCATTCATTAGTACAAGGAGTGCTATAAAATAAAAGCCATTTTGTGCTACCCAAAATTTCTCGGCAAGTCTAATCATACTATCGCCCAGGTGAAGAATAAATTCATTAAAACTCCAAATGATGGTTCCAATCAAGTAGCTAAAAATCCCTAACCCAAGAAATAACCAGAAGCATTTAGCAGAGCCTTTATGCTTCATAAATGTAGAAACGAGCCACCCAATGGATGCGCAGCAAGCAATGATTTGAAAGGTCACTCCACCCCAATCCAATAGTTCTTGTTTATTTCTAAATACTATATTCCAAAGGAAATTTGCAAGAATAAAAATGATGATAAAAGAATAGGCAAACCTCTTTGTTCTAACACTGTACATCTATTTCTCCATTCTACTTTTATTTAAAAATCAAATTCCTTCTCGTATCATATAGATCGATTAACCATGGATATTTTTCCTTATTCTGATGAATTTCATTAGGATAGATAATGGCAGGGATCACATAATCCCCCTTATAATATATTTTATTGCTCACTGGTTCCAAAGGAATTTTATATACCGTTTTAAGCGCTTTATAGAACAATCTTTCAAGCAATACCACACAGTAGCTAACATCATAGTATTCCGAATAATGTACGAACACGGATAAAAGTCTATCAAGATTTTTTCCTCTAAATTGCTTTAATATGGCCACCTTATCAATTTCTATCACTGCTTTTGGATTACTTTTTATGGATTCAATCTGATGAAAAGGAAATACTGTATTAATATTATTAGTGGGCTCTAAAGTATAAGGCCTAAATTCAATCGTTCCTACTTTTTGATTAGTTGAATCTGTAATGATATATCGATCGGTTGGATCAGTTGAGTTCTCCAATCCATACCCCTTTTCCAGCCAACATTCCATCCAGATTTGGTTAAAATCATTTAATAGTGCCAAGCTATCAACTTTTATGTACACTTTTTTTCCCCCTATAAAATATTAAGTTATAATTTTACTAACAATATGAGCAAGAGCTATTATACCTATATTGCTGATACTAGTATATCTTCTTATTATAAGTAGATATTAAGGGGATAAAAATTATTATTTCAGCCACGAGTGAACATTTTTTTTAATACATAAATAGCCTTACTCAATACCTTCGAATATTTATTACTTTATCCTGAATAGAAATGTTAATGTTTGTAAAATTCCTATATTATTAATTATTTTTTTAGTACGTAAAATTCATTGTAAAAAGACTGCCAATGTTTTTGCACTATAGATGATAGCTTTTTTGGTTGGTTTCTACCTTGCAGTAATGTTGTTTTCTTCTATTTCTTAATTCATTTACTATTATTACAATCTCTGTACATATCCATCTAAAAAAGGGAGATTGATCTCCCTTCAGGCTCTTTCATGCTTTAATAATCTGCTTTCGCCTTGATGACGATTACATGTTCTAAACTCCTATAATTCTAGTAAATTCCGTTGATGTCAAGTTACCAAGGCTTCTGTGAAACTACTAAATGTGCTATTAACGAATCCAGCCCCTCCTTGCTACTGTAAGCAAGGAGGGGCTGACGCATGTTATCTTCTGTGTATACGTGGCTGCGATTAACCTTTTGTGCCGGATACCGCGGGTCGCCCTTCCACATAGACGGCGTAATCTGCGGCATACTTCTCCAGCTGTTCATCGCTCACTTCGCGAATTCCACTCACTACAAAGGGCGGGCGGTAGATCATCCCGGTCAGATTAGCGGACTGCTGGAATGGCCGGAGCAGCTCGCTGAAAGAGTAATTGTGAAATCCTCCGGCTTGGTACATGCTTTGAGCGCCTCCTGTAGAGATGGCAATAAGGAGCTCTTTACCTTTCAGCTTATCACCATCTTTGCCGTGAGCCCAGCCGAACTCGAATACTACATCCATCCATTTTTTCAGCAAGGAAGGCGAACTGTACCAAAAAAATGGAAATTGAAGCACAACACGGTCGTGAGCCGTCAACAACGCCTGCTCACGCGCAACGTCGAATATTTCATTCGGATAAGTCTCATACAGCCGGTGAACGGTAACATTTCCTCTTCGTTCAAGTTCGGCCGCCAATCGTTTGTTAATCCGGGAATTCTCCAAATCTGGATGAGCAACGATCACTAGCGTTGCAGCACTGTCAGACAGGTTAAAAATGTTGGACATGTGGAACAGCTCCTTTTTTGGGGTGAATTTAGACTTGCACTTGCTGTATGGTTTTTCGCTATCAGGGTCAATGCCAGGCCAGGGAGACTAATAAGCAGACAAAGCCTGAGGCGTCAAAAGGCACCGTGTACGAACCTACCCCAGTCTCTCAGGATGCCTTCTTCATATGTGACTGCCGAATATCATACCAGCCTTTTTTTCCAAATTCCTTCGCCTCAATCTTAACTGTCGGCTATACCGTCACAATCCAATCAACGCCGTAGAAGTCGCTGAAAATGAACAGCTTTGCTTTGCCGGAATCAAGCGCATACGGGTGAATATAATAGAATATTAACTCCATTAGTATCGAAAAAATATCACCACCATCATTGATACAATTCGAGATATATCGATATATTGGATAAAAATAAAAAAGATTCAATTATAAATCTCGAATTATCGATTTATTTTTTATATAAAAACTGAATTCAACATGTTGAATCCAGTTTTTATTACCTAGAGATCTTGATGAATGTAGGAAGCAATTTGTTTTATTGCGTCTTCATCTCTTTTGTAGTATGTCCATTTTCCCAGTCGAGTCGCATTTACTAGCCCCGCACGCTGTAAGACAGACAAATATTGAGATGTTGTTGATTGAGTCATATTCAGTTTTGCTGTAATCTGACTAACACATACCCCAACCTCGATAAGATCAACCCCTTCCTGGGGGCCAAAATGGGCTTTAGGATCTTTTAACCACTCTAAGATTTGAAGACGTGCTTCATTAGACAATGCCTTAAATACTTCAATTGGTTCAATTATCTTCATGTAATTTATTATATCGATATTTTTCGATATGTCAACCTATTGGAATACTAAGTACTCATTACCGGATTTAAAATATTTATCCCACTCTTAACAGGCAGTAAGAGTGGGATAAACTTAAGCACCAACTTCGTATCGGTTCAGAATTATATTCTTTGCCCAATATGCCCATCGCTCCTCCTGTATTTCAAAAGGATAAAAGGCGCAAAATTCTCCGTGAATCTGTCTCCGCTGAAATGGATTCCCGCAGTAGCCGATAACCCTGATCCTCCACCTAATAAAATATAATCGGCTTTTCCAATGCCATTTTTGCCTTTTCTATGCGTGTATGATAATGCATTTTCATATATGAATCTCGGTTTTTTATTGAGTTAATTTTATTTTGGAGAGATTTCTGTAACAATTTGCTTAAGTGCTTCGCTGATCGGTGTAGCTGGACGACCGAGAACTTTCTCAAAATCATTGCTTTCAACTTCTAATGAACCGTTTCGAATGCTCTCTTGAATCCCAACTACAATTGGAATCACAAAATCAGGCAAACCTAAACCTTTCATGATTTCGGTATATGTTTCGTCATTGACTTGTTGTACAGGAATTTCTTTACCCAATACCTTACCAAGAGCAGATGCTAATTCTTCTTGAGTTAAAAGAGGACCAGAAAGTTCATACACTGTATTTTCGTGACCATTTCCTATAAGAACCGATGCTGCTGCTTCAGCATAATCTTGTTGCAATGCCCAGCCTACTTTACCTGCTCCAGCGGAAGTTACCCATGGAGCACCTTCCAAGGCACCTTGAATGCTTCCAATTTCGTTTTCCAAATACCAATTGTTACGCAAGAAAGAATATGGGATATCAGTCTTAATGATGGCTGCTTCCGTCGCAACATGAGGTGGAGCCATCAAATTTGTGCTTTCTGTTGAATTCGCTAAGCTTGTATAAGCAATAAATTTAACTCCTGCACGTTCAGCTGCTTCGACAGCATTGGCATGTTGACGAATTCTTGTTTCATTGTCTCCATCGGCAGAAATAATTAATAAGCGATCGACTCCTGCAAAAGCAGTATCCAATGTTTCTGGACGGTCAAAATCTCCCTGACGAACATCCACACCACGAGCCCGTAGTCCTTCCGCTTTCTCAGAGTTGCGAACACTTACAGCCAGTTGTTCTGCTGACAGAGTTTTTAATAAAGTTTCCACGACTTTCGAACCTAATTTCCCAGTTGCTCCTGTTACTAACATTTTCATAGTCTATTCCTCCAATTTATATTTTTATTGTCTTTCTAAAAAAACATTTTACTCCACCTGTATTAATATCGAATACCTGTATTCATAATAAATACATCTAATAGCTTTGTCAACTGATTTATTAAACTTTTTTATTTTCACAGAATATAAGGTATAATACGTTGTAATCAAATTAGATACATGATGATAATATGGGGTAAAGTAAACTTCCATCAGTGGGGGTTTTTCCTCATCCCCTACTGATGGTTAGTTGCACTTATCGGACCTTTACGGGCAGTTATCCCCCACCTAGCTTCCTCGATTTCTCGGCATCCCCGAGGTGGGGGTCTTACTGCCCGTTAAGAGTGGGGTAAATTTCAAATAAAAATATAAGGCAGGTGAATGATATGTCCATCAGTAGCCGTTTTACCGTTGGTGTTCATATATTAGCTCTTATAGAATTAAATAAAGATGGGATAAGTTCATCAGAGTTTTTAGCAGGGAGTGTAAATACAAACCCAACCTTGATAAGAAAAATTATGGGAATGCTAAAAAAAGCGAAGTTAATAGAAGTACAACCTGGTATTGCAGGCGCAAAATTAGCCAAGGCACCATCAAATATAAACTTACTTGACGTTTATAAGGCAGTCGATGTTGTGCAGGATAAAGAATTGTTTAGTGTGCATGAAAATCCTAACTCTGATTGCCCTGTGGGCAGAAACATACAAGATTCGATTACTCCAGTTTTGTCAGCAGCTCAATTAGCTTTAGAAAAGGTACTAGGAAATGTAACAATTGAAGATATTATTAAGGATATTACTGAAAAAGAGAAAATTAATAAATAAAGACATTCTTCTATTTAAAAAGCCAATGGTTTTATCCATCAGTTCCATCTGCTTTTTTTTGGGATACAAGCAAAATTTATAGGCTTTTTTTACTAGCATGGAAATTCCTCTTCCTACAAGAACATTTGTTTCTATTTTATCATATGGAGGAAAGTGTTGGCTAATGCCAACCGACATTCATCTCCCATCTACTCTTTGGGCTTTGCCCTCCACATTCCTTGCGGTGGGAGTCTTCTGTCGGGAAATGAAAAAAATAGCACCAACCTCTATTTAATAGAAATCGGTACTTCGTTTATTCGATATACGTTTAGCGTGACGCTTTTGGCGGTTGGCACACATCACATTTACGTTGGTTATTATTTTTAAATTTCGTAAATGTTTTTTCAAAATTGCTACCACATGCACATTTAAATAGTAACTTTTGAGAAAAACCGTGATATTCAGTCGTTAGCAGCTTACTTTCCGAATTGTTCTCAACAAATTCTTTAATTTTACCGATTGTCCATCTTTTATTCATTCTCTTCCACCTCCATATTTTATCGCTAGGCGGAGGCTTTTCTTGGCATCCGTTCAATTATGAGCAAAAGTCATAATTATCCTAAGTTTTTCATTATAACATGAGCTGACACACAATTAAACTTAACAACCATTTTAATTCTCACTTGTATAATCGATTGAATTTAAATCTAAAGAAAAACAGGTGGAATTTGTTTCCGCCTGTTTTGTTCATTTTGGTAATAAAAAATTACTAAAAACATATTAAGAACGCTTTTGTTTCTTTCTTGAAGAATCAGCCTTTTTTCTTCCAGTTTCCCTTGTTGTTGTTCCTTGCCCTTCTGTTTCTGATGAGACCAAACCAATTGTTGATGGATCAGCTTTTCTTTTTGACATTCTATTCACCTCCAATTATAGTGTTCCTTAAAATAATTTTAGTTATGTTATTTTATTGCTAATTCGATTAAACGACTAAAAAAGGCATTCTTTAGATAATCCAAAAGGTTAAGTTCAGCAAATTCACAGAGATAGATTAATATTCGAAAAACATTATTAAATTATTCACACAAGAAAAAGAGAATCATTTTGGTAATCGCATTGTATAACACTTGCCCCGATACTTGAATAAGGCGTTCAACTTAAAGTGTAAAAACCCCATACATTATAGACAATAGTTAATTAATCGTTAATTTATTAGTATCCCTTATTTTTAGATATTCCAAGTAAACATGACCATCAGTCCATAATCTCAATCCATCTGAAGTAATTTTCGGAAAAATTATATTACTAAATATATGCTCACTATCATTAATAAATAGTTCAACTGTACCTCTGTCTACTAAAATATCAAGTTTAATTTTACCTTCTTTCGGTTTAACAATAACCTTTTGCTTTCTAGTAAACTCTGGTACATCAATAATTTCCCCTGAATTTTTCCGATCAAATACAAGTTCTTGTATGTTTTTATCATAAGTAATATCGGTATGTTGTCCATTACCATCACGAAGGGCAAAACCAAATTTACCTGAAGTTAAATCCGCTACATCTATCTTTGCCTCTATTGCATAAGAAAGACCATGAAAATCTTTAAAAATATTCTCCTGATCCTTATAAACGTTTTTCCCTGCTAAATTAATGGTTTCATTAAAATTTGATAGAAGATTCCAAACAGGCTTTTGTGCCAACTTATAGCCATCATGTAATGTTGAGGTTAAGTGTATTTCTCTAACCACACTAGCATTCCCGTTAAATGTCTCCCATGGCAGCTTCCGTGCATAATTCCAGTTGTTCATCCAAGAAATGAAATATCGGTAATTTCCTTCTGTATACGGCGCATCCCATGTTACCCCTGTATAGGAGTCTGCTCCACGTTCTAACCAGTTTACATTTGTTTCCGCATGGAAACCGGTTCCGTTAAAATCACCCACAAAGTAGCTGGTTCCTGTAGTTAATCCGTAATTAAATCCATTACCGCCAATCATAAGCACCCATTTTTTATTATTTTTATTACCGTCCACATTCAATTGAAACATATCCGGACATTCAGTAATTCCAATATCATTTCTTACAAAGGAAGAAGTATATGCCCAATCTTTTAAATTACTGGATGTATAAAACCCTACTTTATCTCGTTCAGCTAGCAGCATGACCCATTTTTTCGTTTCCTCATGCCAAATAATTTTCGGATCTCTAAAATCTGCACTGCCAGTCGGATTATTCTGTACCATACCATGATACTTATATGAATTCCCATTATCTGTACTATACCAAAGATGAGTAGATTGTCCGTTATATGGCATCGTTACTAGTGCAATAACAGCATCCTTTCCGAATCCTGCTGTGTTATTGGTATCTACTACTGTACTCCCTGTCCATGGATCTCCTGCAGGATTGCCGCCATATTTATGAATCGCAACAGGTTGTCTTGTCCAATGTACTAAATCGGTTGAAGTTGCATGAGCCCACTCTGTTCCATTACCACCCCAAGAAAAGTCCTCATTATAAAGATAGTAAAGATGATGAACTCCATTAATGTAAATTGGCCTTTGCATATCACTCATCCACTCTGCTTGTGGTGTAAGATGAAAAAGGGGACGATGAAATTCTTGATTTACTTCCGCTTTTACTGGTTTTAATCCTGAAAAAACGAATATTCCAAAAATCAGTAGACATAATGGCATGACACCTACTTTTTTTACTTTATCTTTTAAGTTCTTTATCATGCTATGCCCCCTTTCTACAATTTAATTTCTGTTTTAATTTTCCATTAAAGAGAAAAAAAAACAGAATATTAAATCGTTTCTAGTTTTTCCACTATTCTACTTCACTTCCCATCAAAGTTTCCAGTAAACTTTAAGGAAATAGATCATTAGTACTAATAGTGGAGGAACCGTGCTCTTTCATGCTGTAATAATCTGCTTCTACTATTAGTCTAGTTAAAAGAAGAAAGGCTAATAAATATAATTTTAGAGAAAAGCACGAGGAAGCGAAAAATCTATAGAAACAGCTACTGAATGAAGGGAAAAGGAATCGAAGTCCGATAAGACCAGGTAGAAGTTTCCATCGCGCCAAAGGATGAAGAGCGAATAAAAATGGATGGAATCAAAAAGCGGAGTTATAGGATTTAAAATAAAATAGGATAGTAGGGGTATGTAAAAATTAGGGAACCATACCCCGGGCATCCTATTGCCTTTTTTAAGATCCTAATTATTGGATACCCATATTTAAAAGAAATACCCCATTTGTTTGGAGAGGCGTCCGCTCGACTCCTACGGGAATAGCGAGACAGGCGAGACCCCACAACGAGGAGGCTCGGCGCTCGCCCCGTGGAAAGCGAGCGGTAAGCCTCGGAGAACAGAACGAAAACCCTTACTTCTTATTTAGTTGTTAATTTTCCTTTTTTTTGAAGTTTAGCTTGATGACATTGGGGTCTTACTGCCCGTTAAGTGTGGGATAAATCCTTTCTTTTTTAAAAGAGACTTCCTATTACTGCAGGCTGCTGACTATTTTATTTGTTTGATGGATGGCGGCGTTTCAAGTACGGTTTCCATATAATTTTTTCCCCAATTATACATGTTATCCAAAATTGGCATTAAACTTTCTCCTTCTTTCGTAAGAGAATACTCTACTTTTGGAGGAACAACTGGATAGACAACTCTTTGAACAATAAGATCTTCTTCGAGCTCTCGCAACTGATTGACAAGCATTCGCTGTGTTATTTCTGGAATTAGCGCTTTTAACTCACCGAACCGTTTCGTTCCTTCTTTTCCCAAATGCCAAAGAATTAGCATCTTCCACTTTCCACCGATGATGCTTAATGTAAGTTCTTTTTCACAGTTGAATTCTTTATTTTCCATACGTCCCATTTCCTAGCCCCCTTAGCTTTACTATAACATTGTATACTTTTAAAGTAGTACTTACTAAAAATTATAAGGATTATAAACAAACTTGTCTTATTTTTGTTCTTATGCACTCCTTATAAACCTAAACAAAAAAACAGTCTTTATCAAATAATAAGTCTCTATTCCTGTCTACATCTTCTCCAATAATAATACGACTAACAAACAGTTTTAAGGATTTTTTGTTTCTTCCTACTTATTTATCCAATTATACACTTCAATTGTAATACCACTTATAGAAATAACAGGAGATTTCAATAGAATTATTCACGAAAGAGAAAAAAGTATCATAATTAACTTTTTTCATTCGATGGAAGCGGTTAACGATGTAGACGTTAAAAGCGAGGATAAGATGGACTGCTGCCCATCGAAGAATGATGCTAAATAACAGAAAAGATAAAGCTTGCTTTATTCGTGCGAAACTTTTGTGGGCGGATGATAGAAACATAATCGATCATCCGTCCACTTCGTTATTTTAGCAATGTATCTTTTACACTCTCATTTGCAGCCAGCCAATTTTCTACCCCTTTTTCTTCATCTTTGCTATTTGTAATTTCTGATTCCAATTCTGCAATTTGTTTAGAGTCTAATGTAAATGATTCCAGCCATTTTGCCACTTCCGGGAATTTAGCGGCGAAATCTTTCGTGCCGATGGATTGAAGCTTTTCTGCACCACTTGGATTCATAGCATTTTTCGGATCTTCCAAATAGCGAAGATGGTATTTTTCAAAGGCCCAATGCGGACGCCAAAGAGTAACAACTATTGGCTTTTTACTTGCAACTGCTTTATCTAATTCTGCAAGCATGGCTGGAGTGCTGCTTTCTACCAGTGTCCAGCTTTTTAACCCATAGCTTGGAATGGCATTTTCCCTTGTTAAACGCATTAAACCGGCCCCAGGTTCTATTCCGATAATTTTTCCGGCAAGTACATCTTTTTGACTGTTTAATTCATCTATTGATTTTACATCCATATAATCCGGAACGGCGAGTCCGCTATCTGCTTGGTCATACCATGTTCCCAGAACGGACACTTTATCTTTGTATTTTTTCATATACGTAGAGTGTGTAATTGGCATCCATGTATCTAAAAATAAATCAATGCTGCCATTTGCAACTCCTGAGAAGATAGGCGCAACATCCGCCTGCATCAACTTTACTTTATATCCCTTTTCTTCCAACAGAGACTTCCACAAATAAGTAACAGCAACATCTTCGTCCCATGGCAAATAGCCAATGGTAATTTCTTTTGCACTACTCCCATCCTCTTTTTTTGCACTTCCAGAAGAAGTAGAACTGCTCCCGCAAGCTGTTAAACTTAGCAACGAAATGAATAAAACGAATAGAATGAATCTTTTTTTCATAATCCACCGCCTTTTTTAATGGTTTGTCTCCCTTAAGAAGCCTTTTTATTTGTAGTAAAGATAGTGATCCGATCCAAAATAATGGCAAGGATGACTACCGAAATCCCTCCTATAAAACCTAATCCAACATCAAGTAGACTAATGCTTCTCAGCACTTCAGCACCTAATCCCCCAGCCCCAACCATGGAAGAGATAACAACCATGGAAAGAGACAGCATGATGACTTGGTTTACTCCTGACATAATCATCGGGAGTGCGAGTGGCAATTGCACTTTTATTAATTTTTGCCATTCGCTTGCACCAAATGCTTCTGCTGCTTCTAATGTGGTTTTCGGCACTTGCTCCAATCCCAATAAAGTCAACCGAACGGCAGGCGGCATGGCAAAAACGAATGTAGCAAGAAGGGCTGTTACATTTCCTAATCCGAAAATAAGGACAGATGGTATTAAATAAACAAATGCTGGCATTGTTTGCATAATATCGAGAATCGGTTTAATAACCGCTTTTACTTTTTTGCTACGGTAGGTTACTACTCCCAAAGGAACCCCAATTATAAGAGAGAGAAGGGTGGAAGCAATCACAAGCGCTAATGTCAGCATGGCAGGTTCCCATAACTGCAGGCTGATTATCAGGAGTAAGCCAAAACAGGTGAAAAAGGCAACTTTCCAATTTGTCAGACGCCAGGATAAAGCTACTAAAATAGCCACCATCACCAACGGAGGCGGTGCAGTAAGAAGCCATTCAAAACTGCCGATAATATAGGTCATCATCTTATTAATAAAATCAAACAACCCGGAAAAACTGGTTGTAATATAGTCTACAAATGTATTAGCCCATTTATCGAGGGGGATAGTTGGAATGATAGAGGCAGCAGCCTTCATTTTTCTATCACCCCTTTTAATGCCATCTCCTCTTTTTCCGTCGAAGATCCTTTTTCTGTTAAACTAGCAATTAAAGAGGTGGGTACAACTTCCCCTATCAAACGCCCTTGTTCATCCAAAACAGCGACTGGGCGAATTTCTTCGGAAAATAAGGGAAGGATTTCCTTTATAGGCTGATCAAGGGTCACTTGATAGAATGGGTCGCTAATCATCCGGGATACATCTTGTTTCCGCTGTTCCACTAACTCCAATACTTGATAAAGCGTCAACATTCCTACTAAACGATGCTCTTTATTAACGATAAAAATAGAAGACAGCTGATTTATTTTCATTCTCCTTAAAATAACCTGCGGCTGTTCCTTATCAACAGCAAAAAACTCCACTGACCTCATGGCACTTTTCACCTGACGGATCTTGCTGTAATCTACTCCCTGCACTAGCTGTTCCACGTAATTGGTAGACGGCTTGCTTAAAATATCTTCAGAAGTACCAATCTGAACAATTTCTCCATCCTTCATAACAGCGGCGCGATGACCTAAAGTTAACGCTTCGTCCAAGTCATGTGTAACAAAAACAACCGTCTTTTGAATTTCCCCTTGTATATCTAAAAATAACTTCTGCATATCCCTTCTAATCAAAGGATCCAAAGCAGAAAAAGGTTCATCCATTAATAGTATTTCCTGGTCAGATGCAAGCGCTCTTGCCAACCCAACCCTTTGCTGCATCCCCCCTGAAAGTTCATGTATTCTCTTATACGCCTGACCGTTCAATCCTACTATTTCCAGTACTTCTTTTCCCTTCTTTTCTCTTTCCTTTTTCGCCACGCCATTTATTTCCAAACCAAATGTAATATTTTCAAGTACGGTTCGATTTGGCAGCAGTCCATCATTTTGAAATACCATGCCAATTTTATTTCGGCGGATTTGCTGCAGTTTTTTGCGCGGCAGATGGGCAATATCTTCATTCTCCAACCAAACAGATCCTTCTGAAGGTTCGATCAACCCATTTAAACATCGAAGCAATGTTGATTTTCCACTTCCTGATAATCCGATAAGGACAAATGTTTCTCCTTTGTCCACCTCAAAATTAGCATTGTAAATAGCAACGGTTGTTTTCGTTTCTGTTTCTATTTCATATTTGCTGTACCCTTCCGCTCTCCGCATAATGGCTTGCTCTTTTTGTCTGCCGAATACTTTACTGACATTTGAAACACGAATAATTGGCGAACTTATTTTAGAGGTCATCCTCATTTATTCCCCTCCCCGTTTAAACTTACGATTTACTGTTTTATTTCAAATACAGGGTATTCTTCCTTCCTATTCTGACAAATGACAATAATAGATTAAAAGATTCCTTTCTCGTTTTCAGGAAGTTGAATAGCTTCTAGCACATAATCATAGAATCGTGATACATGCTGTTCAACCGGCACTAACAGACCACCTTTTCTATAAGCTTTTGATCCCATATTTTCCTGGCACCATTGACATGCTTCGAAATCCTGTAAATTCACACGGTGAAATAGTTCAACTGCATCACTTGGATCAAAATCAGATTTTGCCATTTCCGCAGGATCAAACAGCCAATCACAAATCACTTTTGTTTTATGCGCATTAATGGGAATACTTCGATGAATAATAAGATGGTCTGGCGTTAAATTAATAAACACAAGGGGCAGAATAGTAATGCCATAATAGGTGCGGTCATCCTCTGGAAGCAAATCTTTTAACCTTGCCCGATTTCCTTTTCCACTTATCGAAAAAGCCTGATAGCTTTCATTAAATTTCGCTCCTGTACCTATCCCATTTTGTGTACCAATGCCTGAACGGAATTCCGGAAGCGTCTCCGTTAATTCCGGATGAATAGCAGAACAGTGATAACACTCTTGAAAGTTTTCAATAATAATTTTCCAGTTCGCATCCACTTCGTATTCTTCCCGATGCGCAACCCGTAGATTTTCCAATCCATATCTTGCAAAAGTCTCCAGATTGCCGAATCGCTCGATCATTTGCGCATCTATTTGCTGTTCAATTGGTTTAGGATGCTCTGATAGGTTAAGCCAAATCATTCCATGCCATAATTGAAGATGCACTGGCTCTAATCCGTATTGTTCATTTTTCACTAATTGTTCTTTACACTCGCTCGTATTTGGAACACCCAATAAGGTTCCATCAAGCCCGTAGCTCCAGGAATGATATGGACAACGAAAAATGCCGGCTTTCCCGGTATCTGCGCTGCACAACGTTGCGCCGCGATGCCTGCATACATTGAAGAAAGCACGCAACACATCATCTTTCCCCCGGACCACCATAATATTTTCATGTTCCACCTTTGTCCGTATGAATTCCCCTGGCTCCTTCACTTCATATTCATAGCCAACAAATATCCAGGATTCAGAAAAGATATGTTTTTTTTCCAACTGAAAGACAGACGGGCTTGTATACATTTCACCTGTTAAAGTAGCTTTCAGCTTTCCAGATTCATTGATCACAACCATTTTTTTCCCTCCATCAAACAACTATTTATAATAATATTCAGTTCCTGAAGATAACGTAAACTTCCATCAGTGGTTTTTCCTCATCCTCCACTGATGGTTAGTTGCACTTATCGGACCTTACGGGCAAGTTTCAACACCTAGCTTCCTCGATTTCTCGGCATCTCCGAGGTGAGGGGGCTTACTGCCCGTTAAGAGTGGGATAAAGATGGTGATGCTTCTCTTTCTGATGACTCTCTTGTTAAGTGAAAAATAGACCCTTCTAATAGGTGCCTACAACTGATTGCGACAGCAAGACTGCGTTATAACGGTTCCCAAAATATTCTACTTGAAAGACGGTTTCCTCTTTTACAAAATCGGAAGCAAGCAGCGCAAACACAACCCCTTTATTCAACGCATAATCATATCCGGCACTTGTGATAAAGCCAACCGCCTGCCCGTCAACAAACACTGGCTCATGCCCCATTACAGTAAAGCCTGGAGAATCGAAGGTCAAAGTAGTTAAACATTGCTTCTTCTCCTTTAATCGATACGCAAACAATGCTTCTTTCCCAATAAAATCTGGCTTTGTGAGATCAACCATTTTACCAAGCCCTGCTTCGTACGGATTGATTTCACTCCAAAAATCTTTTCCTGCTTTCGGCAATAAAGATTTCATCCGCAACCCGTCAAGCGCTCTATCTCCTGCTGCAATCAGATCATATGGTTGACCTGCTTTACATAAAAGATCCCATAATCCTAGTCCTTGATCTGCTGTCGCAACAATCTCCCAATGTCCAACACCATTTATCGACTCATAGATGGACAATACAGGAATATGGTGAAGATAAAGTTTGCTCGCTTGGCATCCATCAGAGGGGGCTAAAGGCAAAATGGACTCTATGATTTCTTTTGTTTTAGCCCCTTTTATCAGCAGGCTGCAAGTTCCTGCAGACAAATCGCGAACAGAAAGTGAACTGGATGGAGCAATCTGCTTTTTTATCCAGCTTGCTTCTACTGTCCCAGAACAGAAAACGACAAATTCCGTTCGTGCTGTCCGAATTATTTTTATTTCATCTTTAATTCCTCCTTCCTCCTGAAGCATCAAGGTTTTTATTACACTTCCAATAGGAACGTTGATATCGGATGTTGTCAGCTTCTGCAAGAATTGAACAGCATCCTCTCCATGGATTTTTAAATACTTTCTGGATGCCGTTATATCAAATAATCCGGCAAATGTAGAAGCATGAATTTGCTCGGCATCGATAATAGGGGACGCATATTGAGATGCCCAGCGATCCCGCTGGATGATTTCATTACGGTAATGGGAGACTTTTGATTGGTTTACCTCATACCATTGCGGCTGCTCCCATCCCAATTTTTCACTGAAAACAGCACCTAAACTTTGCTGGCGATGATAGTAGGGGCTTACCCGAATATTCCGGCTTGTTTCATGCGGCATATAGGGATGATGAATATCGTATACTTTCACATAGTTTTCCATGGATCTATTTTTATAAAAAGAAGGGCTAAGGGCTTGCTCGTCAAAACGATTGATATCACAGAGCTCTAAATCTAATGATGGAACCCCATTCACCATCCATTCTGCCATTTCTTTCGCTACACCAGCAGAATGAGTGACCCAAATAGCCTCCGCCACCCAAAATCCTTTTAATTGATTCGATTCCCCGAGAAGCGGCATTTCATCTGGAGTAAAAGAAAAAATGCCATTGATTCCTTTCTTGATCTTCGTGTTCTTTAAAGAGGGAAACAGCTTGATAGCATCCTGCCATGGCTTTTCAAAATCTTCCAGGGTAAAGGCTTTTACAGAGGGCATTTCCTTTGATTGGCCATATTTCGTTATTTCCTCCACTTCAACAGGCAATGGTCGATGTTGATAAGATCCTGCTCCTAAAGATTGAAACACCTGCCGATAATACATAGCACTATCCTGATGACGGATTAGAGGTGCAGTAACTTCCTCTGTTTCTCCAGCAAATTCCTCCAAATCCTCTGTCCAAATATATTGATGTGCCATCGGCTGCAGTGGAATCGTCACTCCAGCAAGCTTTCCAATGCGCGGACCCCAAAAACCGGCACAGCAGACAATTGCCTCTGCTTCAAAATCTCCTGAGCTGGTGATGACGGCTTTCACACAGCCATTTTCCGCCTTTATCCCTGTTACTTCTGTTTCCCCATAAAAGCGGACTCCGCAAGATTTCGCATATTTCATCATTTCCTCCACTGCATGAAGTGGTTTCGCAATGCCATCAGAAGGTACAAATAAACCTCCAAATATATTGTTTGGATCAATAAAAGAAAATTTTTCTTTGCATTCTTCTGGAGAAAGAAGGGATGCTTCCATCCCCCATGAAGCTGCTACACCTGCTTTCCGTTTTAAGTCTTCCAACCGTTCAAGTGTATTAGCCACTTCCAAACTTCCGACAGTGTAAAAGGATTTACGCTTTTCCGTACTTAATTCCCGAAAAGCAGCAGCAGTATTACAAGCCAGTTTAGTCATTACTTTTGAAAAGCTCAGCTGAAAGACTAGACCAGGTGCATGGGAAGTCGATCCTCCCGTCTCGATCAATGGTCCTTGTTCTATCACCGTAATATTTCGCTGCCCCATTTTGCATAAATAATAGGCGATGCTTGTCCCAACTATGCCTGCTCCCACAATGACAATTCTTTTTTGCTCCATTCCTTGTAACACCCTCTCTTTTTTCACGAAATAGTTCGACCGTTTTTTAATTGGAAAGAAAATAGAAGAACAACGAGATGCTGTTGCCTTCTACCTTAAGATAACACGGCTTGCGTTTCTTATTTTTGAAGCGTCTGCTGTAAAGTTTTCCGTTTGATGGAAAAGAGGGAAATATCATGCTCAGTTTTTCCTTCTATCGCTAATTGACTTAAAATTTCTCCAACTACACTTGCAAACTTAAAACCATGACCGGAAAAACCAGCAGCAATCGAAATATGAGCATATTGCGGATGCAAATCAATAATAAAATGTTCATCTGGTGTTTTTGTATAAATACAAACTCGCCCTTGTCTTAATTCCCCTTCCGCTTGTGGCATATAAGTTTTTAAAAAGCTTCTTATATATCCTTCATCTTCAGGAAAATTACCGAATTCCCGGTCCATTGTATCTGGATCAATATCCTGTCCAAAATCGTGGCGTCCAATTTTTAAGCCGGAGCCTTCCAAACTCGGGAACCCGTAATAGACACCTGTTGGCATATCAACAAAAAAAGCTGGAAATTTACTTGATTGATATAATGCCTCATCTGATTTAAACCAGCCCACTGTTTGTCGTTTAGGCTGCAGCGGCAAATCCAGCTGAAGGGTAGATAATAGTTTTTTATTCCATGCTCCCCCGCTGATAATAAGCTTTTTCGCATGATAGGCAGCTTCTTTCGTGTAAACCTTAACAGCGTTTGGAAAAGCCTCTATGTCTTCAACAGGCGTATTGGTTAACAGATCTGCCCCCAACTCTAAGGCTAGCTCTCGGTATGCTGAGATGCAATTTTCACTGAATAACACACCCGAAGCAGGCTCATAACAACCCATATAATCTGTTGGAAGCGTGATTCCCGGCCACCTTTTTCCTATTTCATATCCATTCATTAATTCAAGCTGCAAGGAATATTCTTCAGCACTGGAAATAGCTTCATCAATAAACGCAGAGCCTTTTGGTCCAAATCCTAATACGCCAGTTTGTTCGAAGATTTTTTTCTTGCTTATTTTTCCAAGTTCATCCCATAATGCTTGTGCTCGAATGGCAAGAGGAACATATTCTCTCCCTTCTCCATAGGCATGGCGAATGATCCGAGTATCTCCATGATGGCTTCCGTATGTATGTGGTGGATCAAAAGCATCAATCAACAATACGTCTACCCCTTGCTTCGCTAAATAATATCCAGCAGCCATTCCCATAGAACCGGCACCTAAAACAATAACATCATAGCTTGTTTTTACAGTCATCATATTTACCCATCCCTTCTGCTTCCAGTATTAAATGTCAAAATATTTTAAATAATAAGACTTCTTTCTATTAATACCATCTTAAACTGGTAAATCCATGAAGTAAAATGATTAAAAATGATACTACTTATCTGTATTAGTGATATCATATGGGTAATAAAACATGAACTTCCACATTTCAGGAAAGCGTGTGACTTTCGTTGAGCAAAGCATTTGATATAGCTTTCATTCGTTTTTGGAAACCATCGAAAGAGAAACGCTGAATAGCTGACATGATCATGTAAATCCATCCAGGTAAAAGCATACATATGAAACATGGGATAGGTAACTTTATATAGAAAACCGAAATATCTCTATGTTTGCAAAGTTATTTTTCTGAATAATGAAAAAGTTTGGAGGGGTTTTTCTTGGAGCTTAAAGACATGCGAATTTTTCAAACCGTTGCTTTGCTCGGCAGTGTCAGTAAAGCAGCAAAAGCATTAAACTATGTGCAATCACACGTTACATCAAGAATTCATCTTCTTGAGTCATCACTTCAAACACCTTTATTTCATCGGTACAGCCGTGGAATGATTTTGACATCTGATGGAAAAAAATTATTATCGTATACAGAAAATATCTTATCGAAGGTCGATGAAATGATGAAGGTGATGAAAGATTCCAAAAACCCTACTGGCTCTTTAGAACTTGGCACTGTAGAAACGGTTATCAAACTGCCGATCTTATTATCTATCTTCCACCAAAAATATCCAGGCATCGATTTATCGCTTGTAACAGGAGTAACAGAGCAGCTTTTACAAGATATTCTTGCCTATAAATTAGACGGGGCCTTTGTAACAGGCTTTGAAGAGTATCCGCAACTTATGCAATACGAAGTGTTTCAAGATGAACTAGTATTGATTTCCAATAGAAATCAATTGACAGAAGAAAAGATAAAAAAAGAACCTTTATTGGTTTTTCATACGGGCTGCAGCTACCGTACAAAGCTAATAAACTGGCTGCTGGAAGAAGGGATTTCCTCACCGAAAATAATGGAATTTGGAACATTGGAAACGATATTAGGCGGTGTTGTTTCAGGATTAGGAGTCAGTCTTGTCCCTAAATCAACGGTCATGCATTTAGAAACAGCCAGCTTGATTCGCTGCCATTCCATACCGGAAAAATACAGCAGGATTTCAACAGTATTTATTCATCGCACAGATACTTATTTAACAAAATCTTTAAAGAAATTTATCGAAACGATAGGCGAGTTTAACAGTAAGAAGGGCAATACCGACTTTTCTAATCAGTTAATTTCTATAACTCCTCCATCTGTACAAATTTAATGTCAAAAAAGAAGCTTATTCTCCTCTTCCTATAGAGAAGAAGAGTTGGGGATAAAGAGAACCTTTCCATCAGTGGGAGTTTTCTTCATCCCCCACTGATGGTTAGTTGCGTTTCACAGGATGTGAATCACACAAACGTTGCCACAGGACGTGGCGATCTTAGTTTGTGTACCTAATATCGGACCTTTACGGGCGAGTTTTAACACCTAGAACACCTAGCTTCCTCGATTCCTCAGCACCTTGAGGTGGGGGTCTTACTGCCCGTTAAGAGTGGGATAAATGGTTTTATGCGTAAAATCCACTTATAGCAAATTATGTACCGTTTAAACCGCCACTTTCTCATGTACCTAATAATTGTATTTACCAAAAAGACGATGCCAAAAGTTGAACACAAACGACCGTTCTCACTAAGTTACTTCGAAGTAACTTAGTGTGTTTTTTTTTAGTAGTTGTTTAAAAAGTGCGTACTTTTTTTTTAGTAAATTAGATACTACAATAAACTTACTTTCCACAAGCAATACAAATTAAATGAAGGAGTGAAGTATAGATGAAATTACAATTAGCATTAGATCTCGTAAACATTCCACAAGCAATCGAAGTAGTAAAAGAGGTACAAGAGCATATTGATATTGTAGAAATTGGTACACCTGTAGTCATTAATGAAGGACTTAGAGCGGTAAAAGAAGTGAAAGAAGCATTTCCTGCTTTAACTGTTTTAGCAGATTTAAAAGTAATGGATGCTGGAGGATATGAAGTGATGAAAGCCTCCGAAGCAGGAGCAGGAATTGTTACGGTGCTTGGTGCAACGGATGATGCTACGATAACTGGGGCAGTAGAAGAAGCGAAAAAACATGGAACACAAATTCTTGTAGATATGATTAATGTAAAGGATTTGGAACAGCGCGCAAAAGAAGTGGATGCACTAGGTGTCGATTATATTTGTGTACATACAGGGTATGACCTGCAAGCCGCTGGAGAAAATCCTTTTGAACAGCTGCAAACGATTAAACGCGTCGTAAAAAATGCAAAAACAGCGGTTGCTGGTGGAATTAAACTTGCTACACTTTCAGAAGTGGTGCAATCACAGCCTGATCTTGTTATTGTGGGCGGCGGTATTACTGGGGCTGAAGATAAAAATGCCGTTGCTGGTGAAATGAAAAAATTAGTTAAACAATCAGCTCTTGTATAAATGATAATGAAAACCATGCTAACGACTCAGTATTTAACAACCATTATAGAAGAGCTGCAACAAACTACTGGCTATATTTCCGAAGAGGAAGCGGAAAAGCTGGTGGATGGTATGATTAATTCGACAAAAATTTTTCTAGCGGGTGCCGGTCGTTCAGGATTTATGGCCAAATCCTTTACTATGCGGATGATGCATATGGGATTAGACGCATATGTGGTAGGAGAAACGGTAACACCTAATCTGGAAAAAGAGGATCTACTCATTATTGCTTCCGGTTCAGGAGAAACAAAAAGTTTAGTGTCGATGGCTCAAAGAGCTAAAGATATAGGGGCATTAGTAGCTAGTGTTACGATTTCCCCTGAATCAACTATCGGAAAGTTATCCGATATAACGGTTAAATTACCTGGTTCTCCTAAAGATAAGGAACAAAGCAAGTATAAAACGATACAGCCTATGGCCTCTTTATTTGAGCAAACCCTCCTGCTATTTTTTGATGCTGTTATCCTAAGATTTATGAAAAAAAAAGAATTGAAATCCAGTACCATGTTCAGCAGACATGCAAATCTTGAATAAAGAAAGAGATTGGGACAGTCCCAATCTCTTTCTTTCCTTATGAAATCCTTTTGTTGATTTTCAACCTTTTATACAAATGAATAATTGGCATATAGACTCTTTGTACCAGTTAAATCATACTAGAGGAAGAAAGAAATAATTGTACACACCAACTTGATAGCAAACGTCATTTGAATACTCCCTTAATTGCGACCGATTTAGTACAAATTTTTGGAAAAGTCGTGCTAAACATCTTTCATTCCAATTTCCCTCTTCTTATTCCTTTATTTTCTCCTTACTCTTATTTAAACCATCACTTCATAAGGTGTTGAACGCTCATGAATAAACGAACGATTCTACTTTGTTAGGTTAGACTAGACGAGAAAAATGAAGAACTGTTATTCTTAGTATAGGCTATTAATAAATGTTCAAGCTCCTTGTCTGCCTTCTAATAATTAAGAGGATAGGCAAAAACCGATTAAGACGCCAATTCCCAGTTAATATAGGAACTAGGAATCCGCCTAACTTCAATATAGTTACTTCCATTAAAAGAAATAAAAAAGAGGTGTATTATGAATCAGTATTGGAACGAACTTGTCAAAAAATTAGATCCTTATGTACCTGGGGAACAGCCTAAGGATAAGTCCTATGTAAAATTAAATACGAATGAAAATCCATATCCCCCTTCTCCATATGTACTAGAAGCCATGAAACAAGCTGTTGATGAACAATTACGCTTATATCCTGATCCAAACTGTGATCAATTACGAGAGAAAATTGCAGAACATTTTCATCTTTCTAGTGATCAAGTTTTCGTCGGCAACGGTTCTGATGAGGTGCTTGGTTTTAGTTTTATGTCTTTCTTTTCACCTGAACGCCCCGTATTATTTGCCGATATTACATACAGCTTTTATAAGGTATACGCAAACCTTTGCGATTTGCAAGTAAACCTTATCCCTTTAGAAGATGACTTTAGTCTCCCTGTTTCTTCTTTTTGCAAGCCAAATGGAGGAGTGGTGATTCCCAATCCAAACGCACCGACTGGACAGCTTCTTTCGTTAGCAGCGATTAAAACCATCCTTGATTCAAATCCAGACAGTGTTGTAATCATTGATGAAGCTTACGTCGACTTTGGAGGAGAAACAGCCATCCCGCTTATCAAGGATTATCCTAATTTATTGGTTGTTCAAACGCTTTCTAAATTTAGTTCCCTTGCTGGAATACGTGTTGGTTTCGCACTTGGGCACCCTTCTTTAATAGAGGGCCTTAATCGATTAAAAAATTCCTTTAACTCCTATACATTAGATCGCTTAGCATTAGCCGGAGCGGTTGCAGCGATTGAAGATTATGCCTATTTTCAAGAAATGGCAGAAAGAATCGTAACAACAAGAGAGCATACAGTCGCTCAATTAAAGAAACTTGGCTTTTCCATTGTTCCATCTAAAGCAAATTTTATCTTTATCACCCATCCAGAAATAGAGGCTGAAACGCTTTTTCATCAATTAAAAAGCAATGGCATTCTTGTCCGCTTTTTTAATAAACCAAGAATTTCAAATTATTTACGAGTCACCATTGGCACCGATAATGAAATGCAGCAGTTTTTATCAGGGGTGCAATCGATTTTGGAAAAGAAATAGTTTTTTGATTTTGCTTGATATGCTTTACAATTTTCACAGGTACAATACCATAAATCTTCAGCAACCTAATTTTTTTCAGTGAAAATAATAATAGGCAATGCCACTTTTAAAAAAAGAATTTTCAAAACCAAATTCCAACTTGCGAACGTATGTTCTTTCGTTGTATAATCTAATTGTTGGACAGAATAGGAATTGGGCTGTATTCCTTAACAAGAACAACTAGAAATACATAGTAGAGCAATACATCACCATTTCAAGCAAAAAAAGATAATATATTTTAAATTAGGAGCTGATGAAGATGACAGTAAGATTAATTCCGTACTTAGTAATGAATGGAAACGCTAAAGAAGCGATCCAATTTTATGAAAAAGCATTAAATGCACAAGTTCTCTTTTCTCAATCTTTCGGAGAAATGCCGGCGAATCCAGAGTTTCCCTTACCAGAAGATGCAAAAAACCTTGTCTCACACGCAACGATAAAAGTAGGCGAAACAGAACTTATGTTTTCTGATACGTTCCCTGGCCAACCACATCAGAGTGGAAATCAAGTGACAATTTGCATTTCAACAGACGATGCAGACAAAGCAAGACAAATGTTCGATGCACTGCAACAAGAAGGTCAAGTAGGCATGCCACTGCAAGAAACCTTTTTTAGTCCCGCATACGGCACTGTAACAGACAAATTCGGAGTAAATTTCCAAGTTTTCACCGAAGGCAAGCAATAATCACATTATAATGTGCCTGACCCCCAGTGCAGTAACGCATTAAAGTATTACCACACTAGGGGTCAGGCACCCTTATCAAGCCTGCGCTCTTAATCCGTATCTGTTTTATCGTTCTGATCTTTATTGCGCTTATTCCCCTTGCTGTTATCCCCGCTTATACTCACGGATTGGTTTCCTTTTGGTGAATTTTGATTTTTACTGCCTGTATTAAATTTCTTTGTCATCATCTACACCCCTTTCATTTACCTTTCTTATTTTCACCCGGTTGATTCCAAATTATGTTTTGGATTCACAAGGACAGTCCCCATGAATCTCCATTACTGTATCAAAATCAAGAGGAACTTCCTTTTCCTTTATATCCCACTACGTTCAGATAAAATCTTTAACCGGACTAAATATTGGTAGGTGGTGCTTGCTTTATATCCCACTACGTTCAGATAAAAGGAACAATGCCTATACAGCGACAAAAGTCTTCTGGAATTTATATCCCACTACGTTCAGATAAAATATTAATCATTGCGTCTGAAACACCTTGGTTTAAATACTTTATATCCCACTACGTTCAGATAAAATCGTAAGAAACCAAGTTTATTTTGGTTGGATATAAGTACTTTATATCCCACTACGTTCAGATAAAATACTACATCTTCACCTGTTACTAATGCTAATGCACCTAGCTTTATATCCCACTACGTTCAGATAAAATTGCTGAATTTGTTGATGCTTTTTCTTTTGAATCTACCTTTATATCCCACTACGTTCAGATAAAATGTTATTTCCAGATCGGTTAACCTTGATACTATCGACCTTTATATCCCACTACGTTCAGATAAAATCAAGTCGTTACTATCCGGTATTGGTTCGTGGATTAGCTTTATATCCCACTACGTTCAGATAAAATGAAATACACCCGATACCACAGAATCATTATTACAAACTTTATATCCCACTACGTTCAGATAAAATGTATTTAGAGTACGCGGACAAAGCGACAATGAACGAGCTTTATATCCCACTACGTTCAGATAAAATCAACGAAAGGAGGGAAGACATGGACCCGTTTACTTTCTTTATATCCCACTACGTTCAGATAAAATTTGCAAGCTTGTATGGGTTGAACTATTTTCAAATCAACTTTATATCCCACTACGTTCAGATAAAATCAGAAGACCAAGTACAATCTGCACGAGATAAAGCATCTTTATATCCCACTACGTTCAGATAAAATTCTATTTCTTGCAACAACTATTCGAAAACTGCTTACTTTATATCCCACTACGTTCAGATAAAATTGGGGATCGAAAGATATATATCTTGGGCTATTAGTACCTTTATATCCCACTACGTTCAGATAAAATGAAAATAAATCGCACACCGTTAAAGTGTCACTCGCTTTATATCCCACTACGTTCAGATAAAATTTTTCTCGCCACCAGGAATATCAAGCAGTACACACCAACTTTATATCCCACTACGTTCAGATAAAATAACGGTGGTGCTGCATCATCTGACCCTCGTTATGACTCTTTATATCCCACTACGTTCAGATAAAATCTTGATTCTTGGAGTAATGATGATTCGGTTAGTCCTCTTTATATCCCACTACGTTCAGATAAAAT
>NZ_JBQTCY010000010.1:0-199926 GCF_052663225.1 Niallia sp. 03133 | reverse complement strand
GGGGGGGGGCTTTTCTACCACCAGGACGTTGCGTATTTAGTCGATTTTCCTCTTTTGCGTACTTTAGCCGGCCAGCGCCCTAACGACTTCAACGCTTCCCTCACCTCGCTTGCGTAGTCAACATCGAATCGCTACGCTCTTCGTGTTTCCTTTTTCTCTCACTTAAGGTACACAAATTAAGAACACCACATCCTTATGTCTTCGTTTGTGTGATTCACATCCTGTGAATCTCAGCTTTTTCCGTCGATAAGCAAGGGCGCTTGCGCTTTTCTTATTATCCCACTCTTAAGGGGCAGTAAAACCCAAACCTCCAGATGCAGAGAAATCGAGGAAGCTAAAGATCCGAGGGAGGCACACAAACTAATCTCGCCACATCCTGTGGACCGCAAGCTTCCATCGAGGCAACTGATAATAGGGTGGCTGCTTTCCGTGGGGCGTGCGATGAGCCTCCCGGGCTTCGCCTTGCGGGGTCTCATCTGTCCCGCTAATCCCACAGGAGTCTCGCACCTTCCACTACAATCAACCAGGTTTATCAATTGGTTACTTCGAAGAATCTAGTAAAAACATCGATCCTTTAGAAAACAGACTCAGGTTTCACCTGTGGACAGAACAACGTTGAAAGAGGACATTAAAAAATCAACACTACTACTGTTTTGTAGTAAAACCTTGTTTTAACAAGCTGTCTCTTCATCATTCACTGAGTATGTTATAATAATAGAATTACAGATAGCTAGCTTTCTATATTTGCTTCTCTTCTCTATTTGAAGCGTAAAAAAAACCACAACTAGAAAATGGAGAAAAGAGGGAACAAGATGAAAAAATTAAAAAACTTTTTGCCAGTTTGTATGATTTGTCTCATGTCGATATTAATGGGGAACTCCCAATTGCAGACAGATGGCATTCTTCTAAAGGACTATCCATCTTCTACTTTCTTAAAAAGAGGCCTATCTCTGGAAGGGCAGAAAAAATTGGGAAATATAATCCTTTTGCCAACATCTGCATTTGACGAACTAGAAGCAGCGGCAATTGGGTCAAGGCTTAACAGGCTGCCTGCATCTCTTTTAGAAAAAATAAATGATAAAGATGTTAAAGTAAAATTATTTACTGGGAAGCTAACAGATAATCCAACTGCAAAAAACCTTGCTGGTGTGATCCCACGCGGTTATGAATCAAATAGGACATGGGATAATGTTCCTGGAATTGGCGGGGGACAAACAGTTCTTGTGAAAATTGGTGCAAGTCAAAAGGGGAAAGGACATGGTTCCGTAAATTTAGAATATCATGAGCTTGCACATACTATTGACTACAAAGTGCTAGATCATTATAGTAAAACAAAGGCATATCAATTCATTTGGAATAAAGAGAAATTTAAATTATTCCCAAATAAGGTGTATTTTCAGCGATATGCAGAGGAATATTTTGCTGAAACATTTGCTATGTTTTATGTAGGAGGATCAGAAAAAGAACGGTTGAAAAGCATCGCCCCACTTGCTTATAAGTATATAGAGTCATTAAAGTGATTAATAGCATGTAGCATGATGTTTATTCTATTTTATATTTTTTTGTTTTTATCCATATTTATCCATCTTTTATTATGTTAAATCAGCTATAATAACAGAAGGGATAAACTAATGATTTTGGCACAAATAACTAATTTAAATCAAAATTGAAATGTACTGCATTTTTGTGCTAATAAATAATATTCAAGAAGAAGGATGTTTTGCTGTGAAACAATATTTACAATTATGTGAGCATATTTTGGAAAATGGTGTAAAAAAAGAAGATCGAACAGGGACAGGGACAATCAGCTCTTTTGGCTATCAAATGCGTTTTGATTTAGCTGAAGGATTTCCTCTTTTAACGACAAAAAAACTCCATATCCGCTCCATTATTTATGAATTATTATGGTTTTTAAATGGTGATACTAATATTAAATATCTTCAAGATCACAATGTTCGAATATGGAATGAATGGGCTGATGAAAAAGGAAATTTAGGACCAGTATATGGACATCAATGGCGTTCTTGGACATCGAGGGATGGAGAAACCATTGATCAAATTTCCGAATTGATTCAAATGATCAAATCAAACCCAGATTCAAGACGCTTAATTATTAGTGCATGGAATGTTGGCGATCTTTCAAAGATGGCTTTGCCCCCTTGCCATTGTTTATTTCAGTTTTATGTGGCAGACGGAAAGCTTTCTTGTCAATTATATCAACGCTCTGCAGATGTTTTTTTAGGTGTGCCATTTAATATAGCATCCTATGCTTTGCTGACGCATATGATTGCACAAGTATGCGAATTAGAAGTAGGAGAATTTGTCCATACATTCGGGGATGTTCATATCTATTCCAATCATCTTGAACAAATTAAGCTGCAGCTTACACGAGAGCCGAAGCCACTTCCTAACTTGAAAATAAATAAAAACGTCAAAGATATTTTTGGTTTTCAGTTTGAAGATTTTGAGATTGTTAACTATGAAGCAGATCCTCATATTAAAGGAGCGGTAAGTGTATGATTTCTTTAATTGTGGCAATGGATAAAAATAATGTGATCGGCCATAATAATGAGCTTCCATGGCATCTTCCAGCGGATTTAAAATATTTTAAAAAAGTGACAACTGGCCATCCTATTGTGATGGGAAGGAAAACAAGGGATTCAATCGGCAGGAATCTTCCCAATAGAGAAAATGTTATTATGACAACAAATCTGCAGTATACATGTGAAGATTGTAAGATTTTACATTCAATGGAAGAGTTAAAAGCATGGAGTGAGACTAAAAACAGGGAAGAAATTTTTATTATCGGCGGAGCGGAAATATTTAAAGAAACATTAAATATTGCAGATCGATTATATATAACAAAAATAGATGCGGCGTACCAAGGAGATACATATTTTCCAGACCTCGATTGGAGCAAATGGAAAATCATTTCAGAGGAACAAGGCATAAAAGATGAAAAAAATAATGTGGACTATACCTTTTTTGTTTACGAGCGGAATTAAAAAGGACAAGCCAATAACTAAAAAAACAAATTGCAGTTGCAGTTTGTTTTTTTTTAGTTATTGGCTGTATAGAATTAGATGATTGAACTTTAAAAACAACCTAATTAATGAGTAATTATTAACTAGGTATAATATGTCATTATTAGACGGATGCAAAAGAACAAAAAATAAACATAAAGACCAAAGTGAAGTGGAGATTTTAAATAAAAAATTTTTTATTAAAAACGTAAACTGTCGTGTAAATGTTTTTTTGATTATTTTGGAGTTGAAAAAGAAAGTAGACAAAAGGACTTCAGTAGTAAGTCCTTTTGTTAAAAAGGCGCTAGCGCTTTTCTGCCTATACATAGAATAAAATGCAGAAGTACATAAAGCTGCTTCCGCATAGAACAAATACATGCCAAACTGCATGGAAATAAGGCTTTTTTTGCAATACATAAAAAACGCTGCCCACAGTATATAATATCCCTCCGAGAAAAAGAAGGATTATACCAGATGCACCAATTGCATGATATAATGGAACTAATCCGAAAACCATAAGCCATCCCATAATGACATACAGAACAGTAGACGTAATGAGGAATCTTTTTACAAAATAACATTTAAATACAATCCCGCCAATAGCAAGTCCCCAAACGATGCCAAATAAGGTCCAACCTAAAGCCCCTTTTATTGATACAAGAACAAACGGAGTATAGGTTCCAGCAATTAATAAGTAAATCGCGGAATGATCTAAAATTTCAAAAAAATCTTTGAGTTTTTTGTTAGTAGTGCCATGCAAAAGAGTAGAGCATAAAAAAAGAATGATCATAGTTGATCCAAAAACGGAAAAACTGACTACTCTCCAAGGGTCGCCAGTTTTTACAGCAAATATAATTAACATAACCAGCGCTGGAATGCTTAAAATAAATCCAATTCCATGTGTAATGCTATTAGCAATTTCTTCTTTTAATGAAAAATTCATACGATCACTCCCTATATATTATTGTAATGCAATAATACATAGAAAACAAATAACTTTATTAAAAAATTTTACGCATTCAAATATGTAGCAAAATTTCAAAATATCTAAAAATATATATTTTAGAGGATGGAAATCATGTGGTAACATGTTATAATGGACAAATTAGAATGGGTAGAAATGAGGTTTGAGGATATGGAACAGAAGGTTATGAAAAAATGGGTGCAGTTGGAGGATATTATGATTGCATACCAGCGAATAAAAGACATAGTAGCCCATACTCCTTTACAAAAAAATCAACGACTTTCAGAAAAATATGATTGCAACATCTATTTAAAAAGAGAAGACTTGCAGCATGTGCGCTCATTTAAATTAAGAGGCGCATTTTATTCAATGAAAATGCTGGAAAAAGAACAAATGAAAAATGGAGTTGTTTGTGCAAGTGCTGGAAACCATGCACAAGGTGTTGCATATGCATGCAGATATTTAGGTGTTCATGGGAAAATTTTTATGCCTGCAACTACTCCAAAACAAAAAGTTAGCCAAGTTAAAATGTTTGGCAGGGATAATGTAGAAATTATTTTAATTGGAGATACATTTGATGATTCATATGTAGAAGCTGTTTCCTGTGCTGAAACAGAGGATCGAGCATTTATCCATCCTTTTAATGATGAAAATGTCATTGCAGGGCAAGGAACGGTTGCAATTGAAATTATGAATGACAGTGAAGAACCGATTGATTTTGTTTTTGCAAGCATCGGCGGCGGCGGATTAATGGCAGGCTTAAGCACGTATATTAAAAGTGTTTCACCATTAACAAAAATGATTGGTGTGGAGCCAGCAGGAGCACCGTCTATGAAACAGTCTATTATTAGTAAAGAGCTTGTTTCTTTGGATAAAATTGATAAATTTGTAGATGGTGCTGCTGTAAAATGTGTAGGCCAAAAGAATTTTGAAATCTGCCAGGAGCTTTTGGATGATATTGTGCTTGTGCCAGAAGGTAAGGTTTGTACATCGATCCTGTCGTTATATAATGAACATGCAATTGTAGCAGAGCCAGCAGGTGCATTGCCTGTCGCTGCACTTGATTTATATAAAGATAAAATAAAAGGAAAAAATGTTGTAATTGTCATAAGCGGTGGAAATAATGATATCGATAGAATGCAGGATATTAAAGAAAGATCTTTATTATATGAAGGTTTATTATACCATTTTATCGTAAATTTCCCTCAAAGAGCTGGAGCATTAAGAGAGTTCCTTGATGAGGTGTTAGGACCTGAAGATGATATTACAAGATTTGAATATACAAAAAAGAATAATAAAGAAAATGGTCCGGCATTGGTTGGGCTGGAATTAAAGAATCGTGATGATTATCAAGGATTAATTGATAGGATGGATAAAAAAGGTTTTCCATACACGGAAATCAACAAAGATTCCAATTTATTTCACTTATTAGTGTAAAAGCCATCAACCCTTACAGAAGTGTAAGGGTTGATGGTTTTTTTGAAGTGAGGTTTTATTGAGTGAACGATAATAATCAAAGTGCTTCCTTGGGTCATTATTTATGGCAGAAATATGAAGAATCAGTATAGAGTAAGAAAATGTTATACAAGCTAATCTATTTACGTTATAATAATCTCTTGAATAGAAAGCGCTTTACTTGAAAAATGATAATTTAGGGACGTGTAAAATGACTAAAATAAAGATTGTTACAGATTCAACTGTGGATTTAACTGAAGAAGAGCTTAAGAAATATGAAATAGAGATGGTTCCTCTTTCTATTTCCATTAACGGTGAAACGTTTTTAGATAGAATAGAAATTACTCCAGATGAGTTTATTCATAAAATGAAGTCTGCTGAAGAATTGCCGAAAAGCTCCCAGCCTTCTGCAGGTTCATTCGCAGCAAAATATGATGAATTAGATGTACAAGGGTACGACATTATATCCATTCATATGACGGGAGGGATGAGTGGTACGGTTGCATCAGCAAAATGTGGAAGTGAACTGTCAAAAGGCAACGTAACAGTCGTAGATTCAGAGTTTATATCAAAGGGATTGTCTTTTCAAGTAATGGAGGCAGCGCTTATGGCGCAAAATGGAAAAAGTAAAGAAGAAATAATTGATCGAATTAATAAAGTAAAAAAACACACTAAGCTATTTGTTGTGGTCGATACACTTGAAAATTTAATTAAAGGCGGACGAATTGGAAAAGGAAAGGCATTAATTGGATCGTTATTAAATATAAAACCAATTGCTGCTCTGGAAAATGGTGTATACACACCGATCACAAATGTGCGCAGCAGAGCGCAGGCAGTAAAGTTTTTAGCAAATGCCTTTAGGGAGGATACGATCGGAAAAACCATTAAGCGAATCGGAATTACCCATGCTGATAATTTCGAGTTAGCTATGAAACTGAAGGCAGCCATTGAAATTATTTCTAATCCTCTGCCAATAGATATTGAGTTTACAACGCCTGTTATTAGCACACATACTGGTCAAGGAGCGATAGGCTTCAGTTATTATTGTGAATAATCATTGGCATATTTTCCTCTTTTCAACATATGTTGAATAAAATGAAATAAATCAAAACTTTTCGAATCTTTCAGTGCAGCATGATTTCAGCCTGTGGAAAGCGGAGGGGAAGATATGGCTTATTATGGTACAAAGGGTTGGTTTATCAGCAAGTTAAAGGAGATGGGGATCAGTAGACATCCCGTTGAGCATAAGAAGCTTGAATTATATAAAACATATGTTCTTCGAAATCTTTATGATGAAAAAAAAGGGGAAAAGGACTAATTAATAGTCTCATTAAATAAAAGTCAGACAGTTAAACGTCTGGCTTTTTTCGTATGTTAAGCAGAGAAACTAGGTGAATTAGCAAGTTTATCAAACGAATGTATTGGTAAATCCTATCATGTATAGATGTGTTATTCTGGATAAATGATAAAGTGAACCCTTCCATCAGTGGGATTTTCTTCTTTCCTCACTGATGGAAAGGATGTGGATCACACAAACGTTGCCACAGGAAGTGGCGACCTTAGATTGTGTACCTCCTTGGACCTTTACGGGCAGTTATAGCTTACTCGATTTCTCAGCATTTTGAGGTCGGGGTCTTACTACCCCTAAAGAGTGGGATAAATTTAAACAAATTAACTTCATAATAATTTATGTTATAATAGTAAACGGTGTATATACAAATTCATTCTAAAAAGCGTTCAGACAGTGTTCTGTCTGATTATAATATGATGTAAAAGGTAGGAGTTAATAATGAAGAAATCAACAAACTTTCTTATTATTTGCCTGTCTCTTCTTTTGTTGACGGCTTGTACAAAAGAAACGTCCCTTCAATATAATGGAGTGAAAGAAACAATGGTTGCAAGTAAAAAAGAAATTCCAGAATCCTTTTTTCCAAAGGATGTTAATATTGTTTCTGCTGGAGATTCTTTAACACAAGGAGTAGGAGATAGTACAGGAAAAGGCGGTTATGTTCCTTACTTAAAAGGTTTATTAGAAAAGGATAGAGGTATAGGAAAAGTAACAATTGAAAATTATGGAGTGAAAGGCAATAAAACCGATCAGCTGTTAAAAAAAATTCAAACTGATGAAGTGAAGAAATCGATAGCATCAGCAGATATGGTTATATTAACAATTGGCGGAAATGACATCATGAAAGTTGTGAGGGAGCATTTGTCTGATCTGCAGCTTGAAGATTTTTCCAATCAGATGAAACTGTATGAAGCAAATCTTCATCAAGTGCTTAAAACAATTAGAGAGGATAATCCGAATGCTGTAATTGTCTTAGTCGGAGTTTATAATCCTTTTACAAAATGGTTATCGAATATAGATGAACTGAATCAGGTAGTGACAGAATGGAATACAACAGGGGAAAATATTTTAACTTTGTTTGATCAAACATACTTCGTGAAAATTGACGATATCTTTTTAAATGAGAATGAAAATCTCTTATATAAGGATTATTTTCATCCCAACGATAAAGGATACAGCCTCATTGCAGATCGCATATACAATGAATTAGAAAAAGAAGCAATGGATGTTGTCTTAGCTAAAATGACTGCAGAAGAACAAGGCAGAGGAGAATGAAATTGAAAAAAAAGAGTTGGAAAATAGCATTTTTGTTTTTAATATGTATTAATTTAATTTTCATAATTGGACTATCTATTTTAATTTTTTTGCCTAGTGATAAAGCAAAGCATTCAGAAAATACATCTAATGAACAAACAGGTGCTGTTCCTTTGGATGTCACAACAAATAAAGAAGACCTAACAAAACTTATTAATTATTATATAGAAAAACAAGGGTTGAACGGTCCAATCCATTATGAAATTAACTTAACGAATGAAGTAGAACTATATGGGTATCTTCCTGTTTTTAATCAGGACGTCGAAATGAAACTTACCTTTGTGCCGGAAGCTTTGGATAACGGTGATTTACTATTAACGCAAAAATCTATCAGCATAGGTGAATTGCCTTTGCCAGTATCCTATGTTATGAAATTTATTCAGCAGCAATATAAATTGCCGGATTGGGTAGAAATCAATCCTGAAGATGAAACGATTTACGTACATTTAACGAAAATGAATACGGCAAGTGGATTAAAAGTGAAAATGAAGGAATTTAACCTTCCGGAAGATAAAATTCGTTTCAGCATTTTACATCCAATTGAATAGGGCATGGATGAAGTCTAACAAAAGGGTGTTTTCTAAAAGTTTGTTGTTTTTTTATAAGGTGAAAAACCTTTTAGAAGTCTTGAGCAGCCTGAATAACGTAGGCTCTCAGCACGGATTAGCGAGACAGGCGAGAAGAAAACAGGAGTGAAACGTCGAAGTGGCCAGGCGCTCGCTCCTCGCAGAAAACGAAGTGTATTCAGGCTGAGGGTTAAATAAGAACAACCTATACGAAAGTGCCTAATAAAAAGATGAAGCTGTTTGTCATGAACAAATAAAGGCTTCATCTTTTTGTGGTTCATGCAGCACCTCGCTCCAAGTTCAAGTTACAAGATGCAGATAGGACATTTGACAGTAACGTCAGTCTGTAAGAAGATAATCAGATTGCACTTACGTCATTATGTGGCTGAAAAAAGCAGGATATTTACATGCTCATCGTCAGATTCAGCTTCCAAAATGAAAGCAGAATATGCTTTGTTCTCTTGTAAGACAAAAGGCGGGAAAACCGTAATCAATTCGTTTGTTCCGGCAGCTCTTGCTTCCAAATAGACGGTCATTGGATATAATCCTAAATAGGAAGTAGCTGTTTTGGCTTCCACTTTTGGAAAGATTACATCGCCATTTTGAACAGCGATGTTAATTGCAGTTATATGTGGAGCAAGATGAATAAAGCGAAGCTTCGTTTCCGCGGCTGGTACAGATGGCTGCTCGGCAAAAGAATAAATTTTCACTTTATTATTTGGTCCTACAATAGCAATCGTATGATAAATATTACTTTCGACCATTATTTTTTGACTGCAATAAGTGTCTACCATTTTGCCAGATTCGTAAATATCGATTTGGTACCTGCCAGCAGGCAATGTTAAATCATTGCTCATCATTTTAAAAGACACTTCTTTAAATAATCGAATGCCATTAATATAAATATCCACATTTGGCAAATCTTTTGAGCCGTGCAGGATTCTTATTTTTCCATATTCCTTTTGTCTTTGCACATAAGGAATAAGTGAATTTGCTGTTTCCATCATTTTTTTTACACTTTGCAAGTGTTTTTGATAATAAAAAATATGCAATTCAGGATTTGTATATTTATAGTAGTCTGCTAGTAAGTCATACATGCTCGCTTCATTTATCGGATTCATTTCCCCATTATGAGTCATGTTCTTCACTCCTGTATACTCATGATTCATTAGTTTATGATATAGGATGTGTGCGAGTGCCTATCTTATCAAAAGGGTTTAAAAAAAAGGAAAAAATAGCAATTTGATGTATACTTTGGTAGGAATATTACATATAATAAAGAAAAATAAGTGAAGAAAGGGTGATGACGATGAAAAATAAATGGATGAAAATGTTTAGAAGTGTATTTTATATCGTACAGCCCTTTGAACGTTTGCAATAAACCAAAAACATAGAATAGTACACTTGCATGTAGACAAAACTGCCACAATTTGCAAAACTTGAATGTTTGGATTTCGAGTTGCGAATCCTGGGGAGAAGCGAAGTTCCCGTGAATGGAAAATGAGTATTCAAGCAGGGCGGGAAAAGAGAAATCAAGCGTTTGTCAATAGCATGCGTACTCTGTTTTTGTATTATTTAAACCATGGGCTGTACAAGTCTATGGTTTTTTATATGCAAAAATGGAGGAGTTAAATCAATGGAATTAACAATGTTCGGATATAATGAGGAAATTGGAAAAGCGTTTGAAAACTATGGTGCGGTAGAACAAATCGTTGGCAGAGTTGCGTTAGAACATAAAAGATTATATCGAGTGTGGACTTATTACGGAGAGTTATTATGTGAGGTGTCTGGGAAATTTTCGTTCACCGCCAATACAAGAGAAAATTATCCTGCTGTAGGAGATTGGGTAGTAATAACCCCTAGAGTAGAAGAAGGAAAAGGAACCATATCATTTGTTCTTCCAAGAAAAAGCAAATTTTCAAGGAAGGTGGCAGGTGCAAATACGGAAGAACAAATAGTTGCGACAAATGTTGATACAATTTTGCTTGTAAATTCATTAAATGAAGATTTAAATTTAAGAAGAATAGAACGATATTTAACACTGACATGGGAGAGTGGAGCAAATCCTGTTATTGTATTAACAAAGGCAGACCTTTCTGATCATGTGGATGAAGCAATAGCATTAGTGGAATCAGTAGCATTTGGTGTCCCTGTATATCCTATCAGTGTAATGGAAGATAGTGGCTTCGATGAGTTAAATAAATTATTGCTGCCCGGCAAAACCTTTGCCTTATTAGGTTCATCTGGCGTAGGAAAATCAACCTTGACCAATTATTTATTGGGTTATAATAAACAGGAAGTTCAGAATATACGAAATGATGATAAAGGAAAGCATACGACAACACATCGAGAACTAATTCTGCTGCCAAATGGCTGTATTTTAATTGATACACCAGGGATGCGTGAACTGCAGCTTTGGAACAGCGACGAAGGTTTAAGCGGCAGCTTTACCGATATTGAAGAACTAGCCGTTCATTGTAAATTTCGTGATTGTGCACATGAAGGAGAAAAAGGCTGTGCAATAAAAGAGGCAATAGAAAGCGGAGTTTTACTGGAAGAACGTCTTGCTAGCTACAAAAAGCTGTTAAAGGAACTTGCCTTTTTAAAACGAAAACAAGATAAAAAAGCACAATCTGATGAAAAAAAGAAATGGAAAAAAATGAATAAACAGTTGAAAACCAATAAAAAATAATTCTAAATGATTCAATAAGTCATCTCACTTCGAGCTTTTGGATTAAGAGTCGAGTAGGGTGTGAAAAAATCCAAGAGATTACTTGGATTTTTTTCAGTTATTCAAAAAAAAGCTTGTTTTTCTAGTTGTTTCCTTGATCAAGAGCTTATTATCCCAAAAGCAAATTCCAATGCTTCTGCCTCGAAAGCCAAACTTTTTTTGATTAGACTAAAGCTTCTGCATTAATAATTTTTGTTTCAGTTTTTTTAGAATCCTAATTTTTGCATTTTTCTTCATTTTTTAATAATCTATTTGAAAGTGTTAAAACCATCTTAATAGGGAATAGGTAAACTTAGATGGGGCTTGGATAGGAAATTATAAGAAAGAGGTGCAGAACTTGAATAACTACGATGTGGCAACATTTGCTGGCGGTTGTTTTTGGTGCATGGTAAAACCATTTGATCAACAGCCAGGCATTATAAAAGTAGTATCAGGTTATACAGGAGGTTCAAAAGAAAACCCTACGTATAAAGAAGTATGTTCGGAAACAACAGGACATTATGAGGCAGTTCAAATAACGTTTGATCCAACGATATTTCCGTTTCAAAAATTATTGCAAGTTTACTGGCAGCAAATCGATCCAACTGATCCAGGCGGCCAATTCTTTGATAGAGGACAGTCGTATCAAACAGCTATTTTTTACCATACAGAAGAACAGAAAAGATTAGCAGAAGCATCTAAACAGGAGTTGGAAGAAAGCGGGCGTTTCTTAAAACCAATTGCTACGAAAATTTTACCTGCAAAGATTTTTTACTATGCGGAAGCATATCATCAAGATTATTATAAAAAAAATCCGGATCATTATAACGCCTACCATGTTGGCTCTGGTCGTGCAGCTTTTACGAAAAACAACTGGAGTGAGAGAAATGGATAAAAAACATTTAATAGAAAAATTAACACCTATTCAATTTGAAGTGACACAGAATAACGGAACAGAACCACCTTTTCGTAATGAATATTGGGATAAATTTTCTGAAGGAATTTATGTGGATATTGTATCTGGTAAAGCCCTATTTAGTTCATTGGACAAATATGATGCCGGCTGCGGCTGGCCAAGCTTTACAAAGCCAATAGAAGGGGAAGAAATTACCGAAAAAACGGACACAAGTCACTTTATGATTCGTACAGAAGTGAGAAGCAAAGAAGCAGATTCCCATCTCGGGCATGTATTTACAGATGGGCCTGAAGCAAATGGTCTTCGTTATTGCATTAATTCTGCAGCACTGAAATTTATTCCTAAAGAGGAAATGGAAGAAAAGGGTTATGGAAAATACTTAAGATTATTTAATAAATAATCATGCCAGCAAAAAACAGCTTATGGAAGTGTGCTTCTTTTGACACTCCATATAAGCTGTTTTTCCTTTTTTAGGTTATTTTGATGTTAATCCTCCAGATAAAACAAATTTCATCGCATCTTCTGGTTTCATATCAATAAAATCAATATTTTCTTTTGGAATTAAATAAGTAAACCCAGCAACCTGAAAGGTTTGCGGTACATATACAGCAATATAGTCTTTGAAAGGTTCATAATATTCTTCTAAATCTTCTGCAGTAATAAAACCAATAGATTTCATTTCTGTTCCGGGAAATGTAACTAAGGCAACTTTTGAAAAAGATTTTTTCTCACCTAAAAAGGATTGAATCGTATCTTTTATGACGGAATAAATGGTTTTAATGAAAGGGATTTTTTCTAATAACAGATCGATCCATCTAATGATATGAGAAATAATAAACTTCGTCGACAGCCATCCTAAAACAGTAATTAAGATGAGCGTTAAAAGAATGCCTATACCCGGAATATATTCATTTTTAAGATAGCTTCTAAGAAAACTTCCCAATAAATTATCAAGAAATAAAAAGCTTCGGTAGGTTACATAAATAACTAAAATAATAGGTACAATGGTGATTATTCCATTAATAAAGTTTTTAACAATTGCTTTCATTTTTAACTCCTACGTAATAATATTTGAAAGGTGCATCTTCTTATTTCCCATTTACAATAATGGAGGAAATTTGAATGATAGAATGGCTTGATTTATTGCTTTCTGATTTTTTTCCAGTTAAGCGAAAGGATACTTTATGATGCCCCTCTTTTAATCCACTTGCTACATATAAAGCTCGTCTTTTTTCAAAAGGCCACCATGTTGAAATAGTAGTTCTGTATTTATTGTCAATATAAACATCCATCATTCCTCCGTTTTCACTTCTGATTACATTTACTCCAATATAGGAGCCGTTAAACTCATAATCAATGGAAGCCCCTGTTTTTTCAGTTGTATAATAACTGCCTTTTTTTACAAAAGAGGAATCTTTTTTTGTATATTCAAATTTGGTATCGAATAAGTAGATATTCATTTTTTCAGGACTTATAGCTAAACTGCTTATTGGCTTGTTCTTTTTTATCTTGTTATTCAATACATGAAATATTTCTCTGCTGTAAATTTTATAGCCTTTATCATTAGGGTGAACTAAATCCTTTGTTAATTGTTTTGCGGAGTATCCAGATTTTTCAAAAGGAATGCGCATATCTATATTTGTAGCTTGGAAGTTTTTTGATAAAGCAGTAATTGTATTGACAAATGCATCATTTTCTAAACAGCTTTCCGTAATAGTGATCAATTCTGCAGATGGAAAACGACTTTTAACCTGCAGCAGCAATTGTTCATAGAAAGTGGCAAATTGTTGTTCATTCATATATTTACGATCGTTTTCTCCAAAAACAATAAATACAAGATCTGCTTCATTGATTGGCGTGTGCTTGAATTTATAGAAGCCTTCAAAAGCAGTTGCTCCACTTTGCACAATAGAATTTCTTGATAAATTGACATCATATGTTTTCTCTATCTTTTTCTCTAATAAATGAAACCATGTTCCCTCTTTTGTTGATGCCCCAGAACCGCGGCCAATACTATCTCCTATGATGAGATAATGTACATCTTCTTTTTCTTTTATTTTTTCATATACACTCATAGAAGCAGCAGGCTTCTTTTCAATTTTAAACATCCATAGAAAAAATACGAGAGCAAAGGCAAAGCAAAGGATGATAATGAATTTAAATGGTTTGTTCTTCATGTCTAAGTGGAAAAGCACCTCTTTTCTTCTTATATACATATCCTAACGCAAAAAGATTAAACTGAGAAGAATAAAATAAAGAGAGAAAATAGTTAATGAGCAACTTCCTCCTGTACTATGGGATAAACTATCTACTAGACGTACTTCCTTATCTTTTGTATAGTAATTTATATTAAATTATACAAAGGATGATCATTATGTCTAAATCTTTTTACCATTTTTTAATAAAGTTTCGTCATCCTGAACCAAAAGATGAAATAAGTGAATTGGCGAACGATGCATACATGGATCATGGTTTTCCAAAAAATAGTTCCGACTATGATGAAATAAGCAGTTATTTAGAATTAAATGGGTATTATTTACCGAGCATGCGGATTTTTGATCATGCATGGGAAACATATTTATTTCAAGAAGAAAAAAATCGCAAGAATTATTAGGAACGGAAAAAAAAGAGAGAGAAAATCCAGAATGGATGGAAAAGAGGTGCCCAATAAGTCGTTTTTTCAACTTTTGGACACCTTTTTCAAGTTGCAAAATACTGCCCAATCAGCTTTTCTGATTTTTAAATTGGCTCTTTTCGTATGAGTTGTTGCTTTGTAATCCGCGCCCTGTATACACTTCGCTTTTCGGCGGGGCTACGCCTGATCCGCTGAGTCGCATGCGCTGTCTGGTCTGTCTCACTAATCTAAGCAGGAGTCTTTGTGTATACAGGCTGCTAGGTTCATGCTAGAGATGCAAACTTTTAGAAAACAGCCATAGATTTTGACAAGTTGATACTTTTCGGACAGCCCCTTCTACTTCACTTTAAGAGTTGAGTAATATAGCTACTTCTGAATAATTAGAAGAAAATATAAGTTTCCTTCCTGAAAAACTCTGTATCCTGCAGTCGTTATATTGTACGCCGACTCCTCATATAATAAAGAAAACTTTCCATTACTCCATTCACAAAACCACTTTTACCATCACTAATTAAAACATGTTTAAGATTAAAACCCATCTTTTATAATAAGGCTCTTTTCGAATAGATTATATCTAGCCCACAGCCTGGATACACTTCACTTCTTGCTTAGAGAGCGCCGAGCCGCTGTTCGTGCAGGGTCTTGTTTGTCTCGCTTTTTTAAGCAGGGGTCTGCGAGTATTCAGCCTGCTCAGGAATTCTAAAGGTTTTTCCTCTTAATCAATTAGCAACAAACTTTTAAATCATCCTAAAAAAACCACAAATAGGTGTGAAAAAAGTTGGAATAATTCCATCCATTCAGTAAGTGAAGATTGGCGAAAGTTCATTTTATGCATATAATGTTAAAAATGAAAACAGCCATATGAGGCGAGTAAACAAAGGATGAAAAATAGATGGAATTTGTTGAGAGGAGTTATATCCTAACATTCTCCCCCACCTTAAATGTTCCACATCTTTAGAGAAGAGAGTGGGGGTTTTATTAGCCGGATCACGGTTAAAACACTCACAATCTAGTTTAGAGAGGAATATGAATCGATGGGAAATCGAAAAAAACCAAAATTTAAAATAGGCGACACAGTTGTTATTATTTTATATGGAACCGTTGGTAAAATTACAAATGTAAAATGGCTGGATGATATGCATGTGTATGAAGTAAATAAAAGTGAAGGCCTGTATTTAGAATCCAGCCTCCAAATGTTATCCGAATATGAAGGAGAACTTATGGAGACAGAAAAAATAGACATTGAATACCGTTATTTTATCGGCGACTTAGTAAAAGTAAAAGGATATGGCAGTAATTTATTTAAAATAATGGGTTTTCGCACCGAAATATGGAGATATAAATCGGATGCATGGGAAGATATCATTTATGAATTATCACGGGTAAGTGATGGAGAGTGGCTGGAAGCAGGAGAGGAAGAACTAACATTAGTAGCAGATGCAGATAATGCTGATACATTTATTCAGAAGCTTGGTCTTTTATATATTATGGATAAAAAGAAAAAGCCTGTTGATTTACAAAAAACAAACAACTCTTTTCGTGCAACGGAAAAAGAGCTGCTTGAACGATCGAAAGAAAAGAAAGAATTAATTGATGGCCTGCTGGATATATACAATGATTATCAAATATTATTTCATATTTTCCATGATAGAGAGTATGAGCAAGTGATGAAATTAACATTAAGGAAGTTAAAGCTTATCAGCAGTTTAGATGATAAAAATATTGTGTAGATTTGCATTTATAACTGCAATAACAGTAAAATAAAAAACGGTATGCTGATAACCCCAATAATAGTAAACAGAATGTTTAACCATGTTTGAAATAAATGCAGAATTTCACTAGTATCTTTATTAACATCCTCTTTAATAACGGCAATCTTTTGCTGGAAATAGTTCATGGAATAGATCCCCCTATTGTGTATATATAAAACCTTATGAATAAAAGAAAGAAAACATGTCTTTTTTTCTTGAAAAAAACTTGGATTTATCAGATAATTTGTACAAAAGTATCATCTTTTTTTTAATGTCACATATATTCTTTACAAAGGGGGCGATATGCTTGAAAGAAATCGACGTAATAATAGATACAGAAGAAATCGCAGAGTTTTTCTTTCGTGAGCTATTAAAAAGGGGATTCGTTCCCACAGAGGATGAGATTGAAGAATTGGCTGACATTACATTTGAATACTTATTAGACAAATGCATTATTGATGAGGAAACGGAAGAATAGAAAAATATTTTTATTATATAAGCAACGATAAAAGTGACGAGCTATATGCTCGTCATTTTTATGTTTTTGAAACTTTTTTTTATTGTATTCGTAAAAGGAGATAGAAAGGAGGGATAGCATGATCAAAAAAATATTAAAAGAATTATTAAAGAAAAGCAGTCAAAAAAGATATTATTCTTCCAGAAGCAGCAAATGGAAAAATTCATATAAAAATAAGTATGATCAAAATAGAGGGCATCATTATTATAAAGGAAAAAGAAGAAAACATTCTTCATTCAGTTTCTTTAGCAGCTAAAAGTGAACGGAGGAAAAAGTGTTACTTAGTAAGCTTTTAAAGCATATTGAAAAACCATTGGAAACGAATTCGATCATTAATAATAGATACAAAATAATCTCCTTTCTAGCCAAGGGTGGTTATGGATATACGTATATGGCTTTCGATCATGTGAAAAATGCGGAAGTAGTATTGAAAACTCTGCGATTTCATAAAAGGATTATAAAAAAAGAGTATCAACGATTTCAACAAGAACAGAAAATTCTCCAAAGGATAGAACATGCAAGCTTCCCCAGTTTTTATGACAGCGGTTTTATTCATGGTAAAATTCCTTATTTTACAATGGAATTCAAAAGCGGAAAAACTCTAGAAAAATGCTTGTTTGATGAGCAGAGTAAGTGGAATGATAAGCAAACATTTTATTTTGGGCTTCAACTGCTTGAATTAATAGAATATTTACATACTAACCATATTGTTCACCGTGATTTACACATTCCAAATATAATAATGGTAAATAGTCATCCTAGCATCATTGACTTCGGTTTGGCCACTCTATGTGATCAAAACAAGCCTACGTTGCATCAATATGATTTTGCTGGTCTTGGAAACATTCTATTATTTTTGTTCTATTCCACTTATGAATTATCAAACGATAATAATAAAGAAAGAAGCTGGCAGGATGAGCTGCCACTTTCCAGTGATGCAAAGCTAATAATAAAACGGCTTTTAGCAATCGAAGAACCTTTTAAAGATTGCAATCAAATAAAAAATGCTTTTCAACAACAATTAAGGATAGAGGAGGAAAAGTAATGTCTTTTTTTCAAAAAGCATTAGCAAGTGTTGGAATAGGTGCAGCAAAAGTAGATACCATCTTGCATCAGGCGAGAATATCACCTGGAGAAATGGTTTCTGGAGAAATCGTTATTAATGGAGGAAATGTAGAACAAACAATTGATAAAATTTATTTGCGTATTTTTTCAACATATGAAAAAGAATCAGATGAGAAAAAATATACGGACATAAGCTTAATCGATTCTTTTTTAGCAGCTGAAAATCTAACAATAGGTGTAAAGGAACAAAAGAAAATACCATTCTCTTTTTGTCTGACGAAATATACACCTCTTACACTTGGGAAAACAAAGGTTTGGATTTCAACTGGCTTAGATATAAAAAATGCGGTTGACCCTTCCGATAAGGATTACTTGGAAATTAAAGCAAATGATTTGTTATCAAGTCTATTTACCTCCCTATCGGAGTTGGGATTTCAGCTTAAACATGTTGAGTGCAAAAAAGGATCCTATCATACAAGAAATCATTTGCCGTTTTTACAGGAGTTGGAATATATGCCGGTTTCAGGTCCATTTTATAGAAGGTTGGATGAAATTGAAATAATGCTTTTAGCAGTAGAGGAAAAACAGCTAGACCTTCTTATTCAAATAGATAAAAAAGCAAGAGGGTTAAGCGGATTATTTGCCGAAGCATTTGATATGGATGAGCAGTTTGTTCTGTTAACGATTATGGAAGAAGATAAGTCTATATTAAAACAAAAGCTCTCAGCTATAATAGAACAACATGCATAATATCTAAAATAGCATGAGACGTGTGAAGATTTTACACGTCTCATTATTCCATATCCTCTTCATTCCCCCTGCTCATCATGAAAATAACCAACAATAGGAGAAATTTTTCATATCGTATTCTCATTTATTTGTATAATGAGAAATTTCACGTCATAGGCTAGCTGCATATGAGGACTTCCATTCCAAAATGCAGCTAGTTTTATCATACATTTTATTAGTTTTTTCTTTCCTTGGCAGAAAACTCTTTGCCGTGTGCTTCTTGTTCTGCAATTATAGCTTCTTTTGGAATATGATTATTTTTTTTGGGAGCATTTATGCGATTTCGATTTTTTTTACCCATGATATCACCCTTTTGTTTGGATTTAACCAGTGTGTTTTCCTTTATTGCAGGAAAACTAATACTAGTTTAACCCACGGTTGAATTGTTATCCTACAATTAAATTTGTTTATCATAAAAATAGAATATGATATAGTACAAATAGGGATAAACTAGACGCTTTTCGTCATTTTATGTCACAAAAGGGAATTACTGTTTTTTAAACAATGGAGGTTAACAAATGAGTGTACATATTGGAGCTAAAGAAAATGAAATTGCTGAAACGGTTCTATTGCCAGGGGACCCTTTAAGAGCAAAATATATTGCGGAAACTTTTTTGGAAAATGCCACTTGCTACAATGAAGTGCGTAATATGTTCGGCTACACAGGTACATATAAAGGAAAAAGAATATCCGTACAAGGAACGGGAATGGGGGTTCCTTCCATTTCTATTTATATTAACGAATTAATGGCAAGCTATAATGTGCAGAATTTAATTCGTGTTGGTACATGTGGTGCTATCCAACAAGATGTGAAGGTTCGCGATGTTATTTTAGCAATGAGTGCATCGACTGATTCTCAAATGAACCGATTAACTTTTGGAGGGGTGGACTTTGCACCAACTGCTAATTTTGAGCTTCTAAAAAAAGCATACGATACTGGCGTGGAAAAAGGACTTTCTCTTAAAGTTGGAAATGTATTTACAGCAGATATGTTTTATAATGATAATTCAGAATTGGAAAAATGGGCAAAGTACCAAATATTAGCGATTGAAATGGAATCTGCTGCTTTATATACATTGGCAGCAAAATATAATCGAAAAGCATTATCGGTATTGACTGTAAGTGATCATATATTAACGGGGGAAGAGACATCAGCTGATGAGCGTCAAACAACGTTTAATGATATGATTGAAGTGTCTTTAGAGGCTGCTGTCAAATAAAGAATTCGATAGCACCTGATTAAATCATAGGGATACAATATATTAAAAATAAAGATGTGTAGTGCTATTCTGTCGTGTAAAGTAAAAACTTGAAAATTAAGGTGAAAAAATGAAGAAATTAGTAGTAGTTTCTTTCTTTTTGATGTTCATTTTAAGCGGATGTAAAGCTTGGGATTCTATCCAAGATAAACTACCTACTTCCCATGAAAAATCAGAGGAGAAAGAAAAAGAAACAAACATAACAGAAAATCAAGGGAATTCAACAGATAAAGAGACGGATCCACAAAAAAATTCAGATAAAGAGACGGACCCACAAAAAAATACAAATATAGAAGAGTCTCCTTGGACCTTGGATTCTGCCTATTTTAATGAGATTAAAGAAGTGGATGGAAGAAATATTATTCAAAACCCTACTAATATCGTGTCATTGGTAAATAAAGATTTTGGTCTTCCAGACGGGTATGCACCTGATGACTTAGCAAGACCGAATGTGGCTTTTTCATTTGGCGATCAAAAGATTGAAAAAAGCTACTTAAGACAAGAAGCAGCCAGTGGATTGGAAGAAATGTTTAAAGCTGCAAAAGCAGATGGGGTAAATTTATATGCAGTGTCAGGATATCGTTCTTTTGATCGACAAACGGTTCTTTACGATGCAGAAGTTCAAAAAGTAGGCAAGGAAAAGGCGATACAAGCAGTAGCCTACCCCGGAAACAGTGAACACCAAACAGGGTTGGCAATGGATATTTCTAGTGAAAGCTCCAATTTTTTGTTAAGTGAAGAATTTGGTGAAACAAAAGAAGGCAAGTGGCTGAAGGAAAATGCGCATCGGTATGGGTTTATCCTGCGATATCCTAAAGGCAAAGAATCTGTTACTGGCTATGAATATGAACCTTGGCATTTTCGTTATGTTGGAAAAAAACCAGCAAATGATATATTTGAAAATGACTGGACACTAGAGGAATACTTTAAATTAGTCAAAAAAATATAATTATGACTAACAATAGTCCTTTTTTGAGAAATTCAATAACACATGGATTTTGTTGGACAAGTTATGTGTTCATTTAAAGTTTTTGAATGTCCGTAAAATAATGGTATAAACAGCAATGGGTATTTAGGATGAATTTATCCCACGCTTAACGGGCAGTAAAACCCCCACCTCAAATGCTGAGAAATCGAAGAAGCTAGGTGGGGGATAACTGCCCGTAAAGATCCGATAAGTTCAACTAACCATCAGTGGAGGATGAACAAAACCCCCACTGATGGAAGGTTTACTTTATAATATAGAGCGGATAGGAAATTCTAATAGAACAAAACGGAGGGCAAAGGATTTATTTGCCCTAAGATAAGGCTTGTCGAAGACGTTTATGTTTCGAAGTATGAAACCTAGGAAGGTGTTCAAATGAGTATTTGGCTAATGAGAGGATCTGAATAGGATCAAGAAAAAGAAGCGTTTGTCGACTGTCTTTCTAATAAAACGTTTATAATTTGAAGTATTGTTATGGTCAATGAAAGTGGTGAACTATTTGGAGAACGAAAAAAATGTAAAAAATGAATCATCGGAAAATGAATCAAGTTTTATTAGGATGAAAAAATTTCAATTTGTGATGCTTTTATTTTTTACTGTTATATTAGCAGCTGGCATTACTACCATCGCATTAGCATTTGGCGATGAAAAAGCAGTGAATGTTGGCACAGAAAGAAGCGAATTCAATAAATTATATTCTGCATATGATACTTTGAAAAAAAGCTATTACAAGGATGTGAATACAGAAGACCTTGTAAATGGAGCAATCGATGGAATGTTTTCTGCATTAAATGACCCTTATTCGGACTATATGAATGAAAAGGAAGCGGAAAATTTTCATGAAAGTATTTCTTCTTCTTTTGAAGGAATAGGGGCAGAAATTCAGAAAATAGATGACAAAATTGTGATCGTTACTCCTATTAAAGGTTCTCCTGCAGAAAAAGCAGGTTTGAAACCAAATGATACCATTGTTTCTGTTGATGGAAAAAGCCTGCAAGGGATGAGCTCATCTGAAGCTGTCTTGTTGATTAGAGGGAAAAAAGGAACAAAAGTTAAGCTGGAAATAGAAAGAGCAGAAATGGAAAAGCCAATGGATATCTCTATTGTTCGTGATACTATTCCGATTGAAACAGTTTATGGTGATGTTAATAAAGAAGGAATTGCAGAGATACAAATTACAAGTTTTTCAGAAAATACTTCAACTGAACTGGTAAATAAATTAAACGCTTTACAGAAAAAAGGGATGAAAGGTATTGTCTTGGATTTAAGACAAAACCCTGGCGGTCTATTGCCGGAAGTGCAAAAAATAGCGAATCTTTTTGTACCAAAAGGTAAAGTGATTTTCCAAGTGGAACATAAAGATGGAAAAGTTGAAAAAGCTGTATCAGAAAATACCAATGGTACAAATCTGCCACTCGTAGTATTAATAGATGGCGGAAGTGCTAGTGCATCTGAAATATTGGCTGGTGCTGTTAATCAATCAGCAGGTGTGCCTTTAGTTGGAGTTAAATCCTTTGGAAAAGGAACTGTTCAAAGTGCAACAGACTTATCGGATGGAAGCAATATTAAATTAACAACCGATAAATGGCTTACACCTAATGGAACATGGATCCATGGAAAAGGGATAGAGCCAACTTATAAAGTGGAACTTCCAAGCTATGCTAGTCTGTCTATTATTAATCCAGATTCTAAATTGAAAAAAGACAGCAATTCGGAGGAAGTAAAAACGGCCCAACAAATGCTAAATGCATTAGGTTATAAAGTAGATCATGCAAATGGTTATTTTGACGATAGCACGGAAAAAGCTGTTAAAGAATTCCAGCGAAAAGAAAAACTTAAAGTGAATGGTGTAATCACTGGCGATACGACGGTTGCATTAATGAATAAACTGAGAGAAAAAATTCAAAAATCAGATACACAAATGAAAAAAGCAGTTGATGTGTTAAAACAGGAAATCAAAAAGTAAGGGTATTAGGGTGATACAATGATAAGTTGTATCACCCTCCTTTTATTTCGCTTGGCTCTGTTAAACGATAATGTTGTTTTTGGCAAGGCAATTTGTAAGACTTCTGTTTAAAAAACGGGCTGGGAAGACCCCGCAAGACGGGTAAGAGCGATAAGGCTTGCCGGTTCGTAAGAGGAAAGCGAGTAGATTCCCTGACCATTCAAAAATCAACAATGAAATTTAACAGAGACCACGATGCTAATAACATTCGCACCATGGCGCATGAAAAGAAGCAGTTTACAGTAGAGAGCAGTCAGAATACACGAAGACTCCTGCGGGATTAGCGGGACAGGCTCGGCGCCCGCCCCGTGGAAAGAGAAGTGTATTCTGACTGAGGTCTTTATTTTTCAGGGTAGCCTTTCGCTTAAACACAATTTAGCTTCTAAAAAGCAACTAATAAATAGGACGCCATCCACAGAGAAGCAAAGAATTACTATGAAAGGCTTTTTTATTTTATGACAATAACATGAAAAAGGAGAAGCAAAATGAAGAGAGCAGAAATGTATATCTTATCCGGGTTTTTAGGCAGCGGAAAAACTACCTTGTTAAAAGAGTTATTAAAAAAAGAAAAGGAAGAAGGGAGAAAAGCAGCCGTATTAATGAACGAATTTGGCAGTATTTCTATTGATTCAAATGAAGTGGATCAGGATATTCCTTTAAAAGAGCTATTAGGTGGCTGTGTCTGTTGTACCATTCAAGAAAAATTAGAAGCGCAGCTTCAATCATTGCTAATGGAAGAACAGCCTGAAGTGATTTTTTTAGAAACAACTGGGGCGGCGCATCCTGTTGAAACATTGGATAGTATTCTATCGCCGCTATTAATAAGCAGGCTGCAGCTGAAAGGAATTATTACTGTAATTGATGGGCTGCAATGGCTTCATCGTCAAAGCTTTAGTCCTGTTATTCAACAATTGCTTTTTGAGCAGGCTAGGCATGCTAATTTACTACTTATCAATAAACAGGATTTATTAAAAGAAGAAGAAAAAGCAGCGCTGACATTTGAACTACAATCCATAAATCCTCATGCTTTTACACTATTAACAAGTTATAGTAAAGTTCCTTCAAACAAAATAAAAGGTTTGCAGGTTCATTTTAATGGAAGAATTGAAAATACTAGCAAACCTAGTTTGCAGTTAAGTTCCTTTGTTTATACTTTTGATCATCCTATTTCTGCAGATAAATTTGATTTATTCCTAAGAAGTCTGCCAGATGCCATATATCGAATAAAAGGGTATGTGCTTTTTTTGCAAGCACAGTATCCGGACTTGTTTCAATATTCCTATGGTACACCCATATTTATGAAAGAAGAGATGAAAATGCCTTTAAATATGGTATTTATAGGTGAAAATATTAACTGGAAGGACATCGAAGCAAAATTAGATGCATTGTAGCGTTTACGGTATTTATCTTTAATTACATTTTATTACCAGATATTCTTTCGTGTTTAGTCTGAAAAAAGGGGCAAACTTTTTATAGGATAAAACGAAGGATGGGAAACAATGTTGAAAAAAATATTATTGCTGTCTATTTGCTATTTTTTTATAAGTGGTCTTAGTAATCATACAAGTGCTGAACAAAAGGATGCTCTTTATCCAATTATTAGTTATGATATACAGCCGTTATATTGGAGCACTGCAGATAAGATTATTCCGAGGTACAGCAAGTTTTCTATTATAGATATTGAAACTGGCAGAGAATTTCATGTACAAAGAAGAGCAGGAAGCCAGCATGCGGATGTACAGCCTTTAACAACAGCAGATACCAAAATAATGAAAGAGATATATAAGGGAAAATGGAGTTGGAAAAGAAGAGCGATTATTGTTATGGTAAATGATCAATGGATTGCTGCATCCATGCATGGAATGCCCCATGGTGCAGGTGTATTAAATAATAATTTTCCGGGTCACTTTTGTATCCACTTCCTTGGCAGTACTACACATAAAACAGATAAAATGGATTTGTCCCATAAATTAATGGTGTATAAGGCTGCAGGAATTTTGCCTGACTATTTATCGCACTTAAATCCAAACGAACTGATCCAATCATTTGTTGCTGGATTAAAGGAACAGGATACATTTATTCTTTCACAAGTAACAATCGGACATATAAGCTGGAAGAAAGAATTAACTTCTTTAGAAAACATCACATTAACTCACATTAATGTGAATATGGACAAAGATGAGATATGGAAAAACAATAGAATCGATGCTGAGGTTGAATGGCAAGTGTATATAAAAAATAGTAAACCAATAAAACAAAATAAAAAACTGACATTAATTCGAAGTTCTCCCCTTGAACCTTGGAAAGTGGTTGTTGAAAAAAATTATTTCAGTAAAAATCAGGAAATCTAATTGACTTCCTGATTTTTATTGTTCCTTTATAAGAATGTTGTGCATTCTACTTCATTTCCCCAAACTTAACAAATGTTTTTTCATCTTCTACTAATCCACAAGCTGCACATTGAATTCGGTGCTGCGGACCATTGTATCCCATATGAAAAGGGGACAAATTGTCCGAGGTATATTCTTCTACAATACTCCCAGTTTGAGGATCCAGTTTAACTGACTGTGCTACTTGCTGAATAATATTAAAACGAGTTCTATTGGTTTTGCAATTAGGGCAGCAATATGGTGTGCTCATCTTTTTTACTCCATTTCTTTATTATTTCTTCCTTATTATGTTTCCATCCTTTTATATGAAATATCCATTTGAATACTAATTTTCTGTTTTGAGGTAAAAAACATCATAAGAATAGAAGGGAAATGATAAAAAAGGATAATATAACCTATTTAACGATTTATCCCACTCTTAACGGGCAGTAAAACCCCTACCTCAAGATACAGAGAAATCGAGGAAGCTAGGAGGGGGGATAACTACCCGTAAAGATCCGAGGGAGGTACACAAACTAAGATCGCCACTTCCTTATGTCTTCGTTTGTGTGATCCATATCCTGTGGAACTCAAGCTTTCCATCAGTGAGGGATAAACAAAACCCCTACTGATGGAAGGTTCACTTTATGTGAAAATAAATGCATAAAAAAACGTAATTATTAATATAGACCTGTTTATTTCGTCACTTTTATGTAACAAAAGTAATATAAATTCCTCTCTTAAAAAACTGTCAATAGATTTATCTTTCCAAATACTGGATTGTTAATATGCTTGTTTCCAATTATGGAAAAGATGCTAATTGAAAATTTAGGAAATATAGAGCTCCTCGATCAATTGATATATCTAGCATTCTGTCAATTTATATGAATTATTAGGAGAAAAATAGACTTCAATTCTACTACTTGGGAAAATTCCCCTTAAAAATGACAGAAAAATATATGTTATGATTTGTTTGTACGACGAAGACAATCAATTTATTAAACTACTAAGTTCAACATCCAAGGAGGATTTTAATATATGAAGAAGAGAAATATGATTTTTACAGCAGCAGCAGCAACAGCAGTATTAATGTCTAACCCATTGGTGAACAAAGCAGATGCAGCATCTATTCAACCTAAAGCAAATTCAAAAGTAATCGTAGAGTCTTGTCAATTAAATCAAGATCAAATAAATACTATTTTAGAAAAATATAAAACTTCAAATTCTATAGACGTTAATAAAGTATTAGCTGAATTACAAAATACACAGCAAACTGCACCGAAGAAACCAGCAGCAGAACCTTTGAAAGCTCCAGAACCAAAGAAACAAGCAGTAGAACAAAAACCTGCAGCGGAACAAAAACCAGCATCAGCTCCAACACCAAGCAAACAAACAACACCAGCACCATCAGCAAACACTTCAACAGAAACTGCTGATTCTGTAAGTGCTTATGAAAAACAGGTGGTGGAATTAACGAATAAAGAAAGAGCAAAAAATGGTTTATCAGCATTACAATTAGATACAGAATTAAGTAAAGTAGCTAGAGCAAAATCTCAAGATATGAGTTCAAATAATTACTTTGATCACAATAGTCCAACCTACGGAACGCCATTTGATATGATGAAAAAATTCGGCATCTCTTATAAAGCAGCTGGAGAAAACATTGCTAAAGGACAAAAAACTCCAGAAGAAGTAGTACAAGCATGGATGAACAGTGAAGGCCACAGAGCTAATATTTTAAGCAGCAAATTTACACATATCGGTGTAGGTTATGTTGAAAATGGAAATTACTGGACTCAGCAATTTATTGGAAAATAAAAACCGGAACTATCGAAGCCTAAAAGGTCAATATGATCTTTTAGGTTTTTTTTGTTGTTTAGGAAATGATAAACCCAAATAGAGTGGTGGATAACTTTGCAGTTTGGTCCGCGTCCAGCTCCGACGTACAGGATGTACTAGTGCCGATGTTGCAACAGGCTCGCAGGATGCGGGTCAATCGACGTTGCAACAGGACGTTGCGTATTTAGTCGATTTTCCTCTTTTGCGGAGTTAATCGGCCAGCGCCTAGCGCCTATCAAACTTCAGGTCATCTCCCTACGATAAGTCAACATCGATTTGCTAGCGCTCATCGTGTTTCCTTTATCCACCGTTAACGGACAGTAAATCCTTTATTTTAGATAGGTTAGCTCTAAATTGAGAAGCCTAGTCTTAATTTAGACATACTGTCCGTATACGGCCGATCGACTCATCTAACCATCAGGAAGAAAACATTTTCTGATGGAAGGTTCGCCTTATCTCAGTCGAAGCCCTTCCGAAGTACAGGATGTACAAGTGCCGATGAAGACATAAGGCCGTGGCGTAGTTAATCGGCCAGTTTGTACGGCGATGATCAAGGCGCTTGCGCTTTTGTTCTGCATTAAAGAATAAAAAGAAATTATTAATAAATTTAGGAAGTGAATTCTTATATTTTTAATCTATCCAAAAAAGCACAAAATATTGGTTTTTTATTTCAGAAATATGTATAATGGCTTTTTCAGCTTTCTAAAGAATAAAAACTTTAAATACTTTAAAAAGGAAAGGGGAAAATAAAAGAAATATATGTGTATAGGAGAATCAAATGTGAAAATTAGACAAGGTCAATTAAATGATTTGCCCATTATCATGAATTTTGTGAAAAAAAATGTTTCTATCATGAAAGAAGAAGGAAATGATCAATGGTCAAACGATTATCCAATAGAAGATGATTTTAAAAACGATATAGTAAACCATCATTTATTTGTTGCTGTGCTAGAGGATAGGCCAGTAGGAGCAATTACAATTGATAGAGAATTTAATGAAAATTATCATAAAGTTAATTGGACCTATCCTGAAAAGAACTTTTTTGTTATTCATCGTTTGGCTGTAGATCCAGGTATTCGAGGGGGAGGAATTGCAAGTGAACTTCTTTCATTCGCAGAAGTCTATGCAATAGAGCATGATACATTTTATTTAAAAACAGATACGTATTCGCTAAATGACAAGGCGCATAACTTATTTATGAAAAATGGATATAATAAAGTAGGTGCTACCTATTTCGAAGGAAAAGAAAAACCTTTTTATTGTTATGATAAATCATTTTTATAAGTACCCAGGTTGGCTATTTCTTTCATTGAAATCAAAAGTTGGAGTCCAAAAAAGCGTCACTTTATTAAATTAGTGACGAACTAGGAGAAAAACAAAAAACTAGTATTTTTGGATATCTGCTTTGTTAAGGAAAGGAAATTGAATGATCAGTAGTCCATTTTTGAAATGGGACTTCATTTCAGTTTCTTTTATAGAAAAAGGAGTAGCAATTTTTTTTTTGAAATGACGATTTTGTCTTTCTTTTAAGAAATAGGAAACATTTTCCTGAAGGGAAATAAATGCACCATTTATTACTAATGTATTATTTTCCTCTACCTCAATCGATATAGTATGAATATCAATACCGGGAAGCTCCAATTCAATGAAGAGTATATTATTTTTTATAAATGCATCACAAGCAGGAAAAGGGGTATTGCTTGTAATAGACGAATGACCTGCCAAATTTATTGGATTCGTTGTGTGCTGTTGAAATAAGTCGATCCAGTAATTATTTTCTGAATGGTGTTCGGAAAATTGATAAATTTTCTTTAAGTTGTCAAAACCCATCATTTATTTCCTCCATTATAACTAAGGTTGAATTAAATTTCCGACACATCTATTTCGGAATACTGCATTTCAGTGCTTTTCTGCATTTTTATTTCCAGTATGCGATCTTTATAATCAGCCGTAGAGCCTTTTTTTCTCACTATTGTTGGAAGCAGGATTGTATGTTTATCTTGCGGCTGAGGAACATGCTCGATTATCACTTGATTAGAGGTAAAATATATTTTCACCGATTTCAGCCATTCTTCCTCTATGATAGGAATTCGTACATAACAATGATGATGTGTTTCAAAGACCACATAATCCAATTTTTTTCCGGGGGCTGTTTGATTCATTTGGTTAGAATGCTTCATTTGCGACATATTTTTAAACATATCCTGAGGATCCATTTTTTGGAGGGAATCTGGCATTAATTTATCCATCATTTCTTGTACATATTGTTGGATATCGTTTGGTTTCATATGGTCTAATTTTGATTTTGCATCTTTATTAAAAGGGAATAAATTCCATGGGAACATCAGAAATTCATCCTTTCTTTCCATAACGGCATCTTATTACGTTTCCTTTTATCCTATTCATAAGCGCCTAAAAAGTGTTTATTATTATGTTATTTTAAGAGCCTAGTCTCAATCATGTATAGGAGTGTTGTCTCAAAACTAAATAGAAAAATAAAAAAAGTGCTGCATTATCAAGTGATAAATACAGCACTTTTTTTAGCAAGTGCATACATTTATTCAAAACCTTTAATATTAAGCGCTTTTTAATAAAAATCGCATTTTTTCAATAAAGAACAATCTGCTGGAGAGAAAAATAGCGCCAGTTGCTAATCCAGCGATCAATCCGATCCAATAGCCAAAAGGCCCAAAGCTGGAGTATTCGGCAAGGACGTAGCCTAGCGGCAAACCAATGATCCAATAAGAAATAAAGCTCATAATGAAGGTGATATTTACATCTTTATATCCTCTTAATGCCCCTTGTATAGGGGCTTGAACAGCATCTGAAATTTGAAAGAATATGGCGTAAATAAGGAAATGGGCAGTCACCTGCAATACTTCCTTGTCATTTGTATAAATGCTTGCTATATCTGTTCGGAATGTTAATAAAATTATCCCGCTAATCATGGCAAATGCAACTGCTAAGCCAACTCCCAGCCAGCTATAGATTTTGGCGTCTTTATAACGATTTCCTCCTACTTCAAATCCGACTAGTATCGTAAGGGCGGCAGAGATGCTAAGCGGCATCATGTAAAGCAGTGATGCAAAGTTAATAGCAGATTGATGTGCAGCAATTGTATTCGTATCATAATTACTCATTAAAATCGTAACGGCACTAAAAATACTTGTTTCGAAAAAAATCGAAAATCCTACTGGAATGCCAATAATTAATATTTCTTTCCATGCTGTCCAAGAGACTGCATGCCTTTTTCTGAAAATAGGATAGTTGGCAAAAGGCTGATGGTGATACACAATATGCATGGCAATCAATAGGATAATCCAGTATGTAATGCTTGTTGCTACACCAGTTCCTACACCGCCAAGTTCAGGGAAAATCCATACTCCGTTAATAAAAATATAATTTAACACAATATTTATTGGAATCGCGGATAAAGTGATAAACATGGTAACTTGGGTTTGTCCTAAAGAATCAATAAAGGATCGAAGAACAAAATATAAAAAGATGGGAATGATCCCAAAACTTAGGGTGATTAAATAGTGATATGCAACACTTTGGACTTCTTTTTCTAGTCCCATCCCATTTAAAATCGGATCTAGAGCAATGACTCCGATAAGGATAAGCATAACTCCCATAGCTATTGCTATATAGGCCGCCTGGACAATGGTAAAGCCAACTTTTTCTTTTTCTTTTTTTCCTAACAGGTGGGAAACGATTGGCGGAATGGCTAATAAAATGCCAGTTAAACCTGTGTAAATAGGTACCCAAATGGAGCTGCCGACTGCTACCCCTGCAAGATCAATGGGGCTATAGTGGCCAGCCATGATAGTATCTACAAAGGTTAAGCCAAACATGCCTACTTGACTAACAAGGATGGGAAGTAAAATGATAAATAACTGCTGTAATTTTTGTTTGGTTGAATACGTTTTCTTCATGTTAATTCCTCTTTCTATTCAGTAACGAACGTATTATAACATACAATTGGATAAAAAGAGGAATATTTTACTGCGAAAATATTGTTTTAAATAGGGAAGAGATAATTTTACAGTTTAGCCATGGGAATACAGTGTTTGTTCTTCTTTTTGCAAAAATACATCTTTATCCTAAATCCTAACATGCAAATAAGCGTTTTTAATAGTTTCGTTACAAAAGGGATAATCATCTTATCTACATTAATATCTAATTTAGACATTAGTTTAGGAAATAAGAAAGTAGTGATGCTGCATAAATTAAATAGTCCCCATGCAATAATCGCTATAAAACTAGATCGAATAACTTGATTTTCCAAAGAGGTGGATACCCATTCATACGGAAGCAAACCAATTAAGTATGACATATCCAATGATAAGCACGTAAAATAAACACAAAAAATTACAGCTGTGTAAAACAGCTGCAATTTCCTTTTTAAGCTTCCAATCGGTCTGTATTTATTTCGTCCAGTGTTTGGGATCGTAATGTGTAGAGCGTATATAAATCTTTTGGTATTTCAAATAATTGATAGTTGATACCATTTATGTTTAATTTTTCTAATAAAGTTTTTCTGGTTTCATTAGCAGGAACAACATAGGGTAGTTTTTCAGCTGCTTTTTGAGAACGAATATTTGTATCTTTAATTCTCATTAATACGGTTTCCATATTCAGCTGATAAAAAATTTCAGAGAAAAACTGTTCTTTTGCCTGTTTATTATAGCCTTTGCCATGAAATGGCTTACCAAGCCAAGTACCAAGAAATCCTGTATTTTCATTGATATCATATAAGCTGATTGTTCCGATTGGATTTTGCCATTCATCCAGTATGGTACGAGAAATCAAATGCCCTTGTTCTTCCGCTTCTATCGTTTGTTTCGTTAAAAATAAATATTCTTCATAAGAATAAGCTTTTTGACGAACAAATGGGAAGACATCTGGATGTGTCATAAGCTCATATAATACATGGCATTCTTCTAGCTCCCTTTTTTTCAGCATAAAAAAATCCCTCCATTTTCAACTAATGAGGGTAGTTTTTCTCTAGCACAAAAAAAGGAAAATCCACCCTCGAAATTTTTTATATCCTTCTAAAAAATTTCGGGGTGGGAATCGAACCCACTAGAACCAATTTGGTGGCGCACCATTTGCCTTCCCATATTTTATTCCGCAAAGAACAGGCAATTTGACCATTATGATCCACTAGAAAAATCAATGGTTTACTACCTGTTGAGCATGCGATAAATTTCAATAATCAAACCATAGTTTATTATTTTATTATAATAATAAACTATCTTAATCATACAAAATTTTGATTAAAATGGAAATAGGTATATGTTAATTTTATGTAAAAAAATGTTTGTCTAATGTGAATGGGTTTATTTCTTTTTGCGAAATTGAAAAAGAAAATAAATAACGATAGCAAAAGCTGCAACTGCGATAATTGGGGTTAAATAGGGTTTTGCATAGGTTTCAATATTATTCCAATGATCGCCAAGCTTCATTCCTAAGAGTAAAAAAAGTACTGTCCATGGTACAATGGCAGCAGTTGTATAGAGAAGAAATTTGCTAACTGGCATTCTAGCTATACCTGCTGGGATGCTGATAGCATGTCTTACTACAGGGATGAACCTGGCTAAAAAGATCATTCCAGTACCGTACTTTAAAAACCAAGCTTCTGAAGCATCCACATGCTCTTTTTTCATGAGTATGTATTTCCCATAGCGGTCAATAAAAGGGCGTCCGCCATAATAGCCGATCCAATATATGAAAAGCTGTGCCAATGTACCGCCGACTACTCCGGCTATTAGTGCTCCTGCAAAGTTGATTTCTCCTAAATGGATGAGATAGCCTCCATAGCTTAAAACGATTTCACTTGGAATAATTTCAATCATTAACCCAATTGCAATGCCAAAATAACCTAGCGACGATAAAAAATCAAAAATTGTTGCAACAAATTCACTCAAAATAATCTCTCCCATATATTTTTCCAACATCTTTATGTCTTTATAGGATGTCTATATTAGTATACATGACCATGGGGGGAGAAAGAAATAATTCGTAAACAGGATAAAAAAAATTCATTGTTTTAATGAAACAATTTTTTTATTGTTCCGTATAAATTAAGAGACAATAAAATATCTTCTTTTGTGCAATTATCGTAAGTAATTTATATTGGAGGTCGAAAATGAACGTTTCAAAAAATGTAAGCAATGATGAAAAACTATTTGCAATGCTTATTTATTTATCTAGCTTTTTTACAGTAATAGTTGGACCATTAATTATTTGGCTGTTAAAAAGGGATTCTGCATTTGTTGATTATCATGGAAAAGAATATTTTAATTTTGTTATCTCTTATACCATTTACTTAGCTGTCAGCGGCTTATTAATGATTATCATTATAGGAATTATTACAGGGTCTATTGCTGGTTTGCTTCTGTTTATTTTCACGGTTGTTGCGGCAGTAAAAGCATATGATGGGAAAGAATACCGTATTCCGTTTGTATTTCGTTTTATTAAATAGGATGGAAGTTTCAAATTCTATGATTGTTTGAAAGTAAGTTGATTGGGGTGAAAGAGGTGAGACTCCTACAGGATTAGCGAGACAGTCCGAGACCCTGCAGGCGAAGCCGAAGCGGCTCAGGCGAAGCACCGTGGAAAGCGAACCCCTGGAACGGAAATCAACATCCCATCTAATAGAAAAATAAATGAAAAAACTGTAAACAAACTTCCTTTTTAAGCAGCGTTTGTCTACACTCTGACCCGTTTTTTATAAAAAAGGACGGGTTTTTATTGCCTATTGTACTTCTTAATCCTATGAATTTGCTGCGGCAGATATTCCATTGAAACCTGCATTCATACGAGAACATCAGCTTTGAATGGATAATAGAAGGAGGGAAGGAATGCCAAGTAAAAAAGGAAATTGCTTCATAAACTAAAATATCGGAACTGATGTATCAAACGGTACTTTAAAGAATAGTGTACCGTTCTTCTTAACTATTCAGGTAAGTAAGCTATTAATAATACAACTGTTCGACTAGTACCCCTTCCATTTCATCTTCACAATGGCAGCATATTCACGCAAATACAAGGAGGTTCTCACTGTAACAGGTGTGGGAGCTGCTAAGGGATAAGCTTTTATTCCTTCTTTTTTAGCAATGGTGACAGCACGGAATAAATGGAAATCATTGCTAACAATAACTGCTTCACCTATAGCATACAGCTTTTTTGCAAATTCAATATTTTCATAGGTTGTCGTGGAAGTGTCTTCTATTAAAATATTTTCTTCTTCTACGCCTTTGTTAACAAAATAATCTTTTAAAGCGGAAGCTTCCGTGATGGATTCTCCTCGTCCTTGTCCTCCAGTCACGACAATTTTTGAGTTCTTATTCTTCTCCCAATACTGCAAGGCTGTTTCGGCACGAAACCGCAGTGCTTTCGATAATGTATCTCCATTTACTTTTGCACCCAACACGATAATATACGGAATAGAATCTGGTGGATTTTTGGCTGCTGTTTTTTTTATTTGAACATAATAGTAAGTTGGCATTATTAAAAAAAGAATAAACAATAATAGCAAAACATAAAAAAACTTTTTCAAAAATTCTTCCTCCAATATTCATAGTTTCTGTGTTTGTCTAATAGAATAACTATTATTAGGATTTTCAGCTCTATTTTTAGGAAGCAAGCCCTAATTTAGTATCGGAATTTGACCTTTTTTTACTGTAAGGAGAATCATACAATGAACATTCAAAAATATTATAAACAGTCTGCTGCTGCTTCTTTAAATGCTAGTTTAATAAGCTGTATTCCTATTTTTTTGCTAAGCCTTTTTTTTATGGCCGTTCATTTGGATAGCATATATTTACTATATTTGCTGCCGTTTTGCATGTACAGTGTCGTTTCTTACGTTAGCTTTTATCTTCACCAAAACCGCTCACTAAAGGCAGCAGCCATCGTATCAGAAAGGCATAGGGAATCTCTCTTAGAAAAGAAAACTGTGGTGCTGACCTTTCTTCCTGCGCCTTCATTAAGAATGCTGATCTTTGATGCAGATGGTTTTGCAGTAGGAGAAATTAAAGATGAAAAATTTCAGCTTTGCCGTTGGTATTTTCCCTATTTTATTGATAGGTTGTACGCGAAAAGCTATGGATTTTATAATAGTCATTCGATGCTGCAATATATATTCACCATAAAAGGACAAATGATCGAAATAAAAAATAAAGAAGGCAAAAAAATCGGCAAAATACTAGAACAAAAAACAGAAAAAGTTTCCATCATTGAATTTATGTACGATAAAAAGAAAATTACGATGAGAAAAAGCCTTGCTTTCACAGATTACCGTTTTATCAATGAAAAAGGACTGGAATTGGCAACTGTTAAAAAAGGATGGATGCCGAAAGAATGGAGCTGCCGTTTTATGAATCCTAATCTGCCGTTATTATCTATCAACCACTCAGCAAGCAATAAGGAAATGATCCATCTTTATGCATTATTAACAAAAATATATGCATATAAAGATCATTAAGTATTTAATTGGACGTTTGGTTCTATTAAATGGTTTCATCTTATGAATAAAAAAAGGAGGTGTCCAATAAGTCGTTTTTTCGACTTTTGGACACCCTTTTCAAGGTGAAAAATACTGCTGAATTTTCGTATAAGTTGCTGCTTTGTAATCCCCAGCCTGTATACATTTCACTTTCCGTCGGGGCGAGCCGAGCCGCTTCGTCGCTTGCGCTCCTGAAGGGTTTCTCCAGTCTCGCTAATCCCGCAGGAGTTTTCGTGTATACAGGCTGCTAGGTTCATGCTAGAAAAGAATTTCCTCTTATTCATAAAAGCTGCAAACTTTTAGAATACAGCCATAGATTTTGACAAGTTAATACTTTTCAGACAACCCCGAGTCGTTAATCGGTAACCTGTTCCATCTTTAAACGTTCTACGATTCGTCTTTTTCGATAAAACATATCAGCTGCCTCTGCGATTGACTCTATGCTGGAACGATTAGAAAATGCACCAAATACAATTCCAACTACTGGTACCATTTGAAAAAGCTTTTTCCATCCAAAAGAGTCTCTGTATGCGTAGACAACTTCACGCCAACCTTGCATTTCCGAAATAACCTCTCGCTTTATTTGTTCACTGTTACAGTCATAATTGCTTAATTGATTTAGTATCGTCTTTTTGCCAACCACATCTGCTGAAACAAACTGCAAACATTTTACGATGAATATTCTTTCTTTTTTCTCATTTGGTTCATAGCCGTAACATAAAGCGATATCCTGCAATAGTTTAATTTGCATGGACAGTAATACGGGAATATCAAGGCTTAATGTTAAAAAACCTCCTACTCCAGTACTGGCACCTTGTAGTGCTGCCCATTTTTTTCTGTTTTTTGCGAGCTTTGCCGCTGCTTTTTTCATTTCAGCCAGTGGCAAATTTTGTACTTCCTCCAAGGAATGAACGGAAAGATGCTGATAGTATTTTTTAATAGATGAAGCATTGCTTAATAATTTTCCACCGTTTTGAATATAGTTTCCCATTTCATCCAAAAGTTGTCCGATTTTCGTTTGAATAAATGCTGGAGTCCATTTATCTAATAGTTTAAAAGGTAAACGACTCAGTTTTTCCCAAAACCATAAATCTCCTTGATCTTTTTCCCATTTATGAATGGCGGTTAATTCATCTTGCAGATAGTTCACAGTTTCCATATTAGAACTCCTTTTAAAAAGTAATAGTATTAAAAGTTTGTACTATTGATACGATTAAAAATCAAAAAAGTTACAAATCCTTAAGTTATTTTCATTGCTTTCATTTATTATTTAGCGTAATATAAAAATAATTAAATAGTAAAGGATCATATTTTTTTGTTTGCAGAGGGATGTAACAATCATTTTGTGAAACGAAAGGCTGTTCAAAAAGTTTTTTGGCAGCAAGGAATATGATCGCCTTCGGGGTAGGGTGGAAATCCCAACCGGCGGTGATGAGTGGATAACTCTAAGCCCGTGACCCGGCTTATAGGAATATAAGACGGTGGATTTGGTGAGAAACCAAAGCCGACAGTAAAGTCTGGATGGGAGAAGGAATAACGAAGCTGTTGTAAAATTTTTTACTCGGTTAAATTGGGCAGAAAATTCATTATTTTGGGGTTTAATACTTATGGTTGTTTATCTAATAAAGAAGATTGATATTTATTAGTAGGCAGCAATTCATTTATTCCAGAAAAAATGATTTTTTTCACCTTTATTTTGTTATGGAATTTTCCCGTATATTCAAAATATACGGGTTTTTTGCGTTAAAGCGCATGGTTTCAAACAAAAGAGGGCAAGTTAATCTAGTCAAAAAAAAAATCCCGTTTTTTCTACTGCTTCTTGGAAAAGATATAATAAAACAGCAATATTCAAAAAGAATAGCTGAATGAAAACTGGAAAGACGAGAATGCTGCTGATATTTTCCTAGTTTCACCATTTATGATCCTCTTACCAAACTCCGAATTTACTATTTACCCATATCCATTATGAAAATTCCTGTTGAGAAGAAGGAGGGTGTTTTTTGTTTACTGGAATAATTGAAGAAAAAGGGACCGTAAAAAAGATCTCCCAGAGCGGACATTCACTAACTATAACCATTCAAGCCAACATCATTATGGCAGATATGAAGCTGGGAGACAGTATTGCAGTAAATGGTGTTTGTTTAACGGTAACTTCTTTTAACCAAACGGTTTTTACAATGGATGTCATGCCGGAGACATTTCAACAAACTTCGCTTCGTGCATTAAAAGATGGCAGTCCTGTAAATTTAGAACGGGCGATGCAGGCTAATGGCAGGTTTGGCGGGCATTTTGTCACGGGTCATGTAGATTGTACGGCAGCGATTTTAAATAAGAAACAAGTAGAAAATAGTGTTGTCATCGATATTGAAGTCCCAAAAAAGTATTCCCATTTATTGATTGAAAAAGGGTCGGTTACAATAGATGGAACTAGTTTAACCATCTTTAAAGTAAAGGATCATGCATTCACTGTTTCCATTATTCCTCATACTGCAAGCTTATCAATTGTAGGCAAGAAACAAGCAGGGGATATGGTGAATCTGGAATTTGATATGATGGCTAAATATTTTTATTCCTTTATGAATAAAGGAAATGAAAAAAAAGAAGAAAAAAGCAAGCTTACTCCTTCATTTTTAAAAGAAAATGGATTTTATTAGCAAGAAAGAAAGGTGAATACACATGTTTCATTCCATTGAAGAGGCGATCGCCGATTTAAAAAAAGGGAAAGTTATCATCGTATGTGATGATGAGGATAGAGAAAATGAGGGAGACTTCATTGGACTTGCTGAATTTGCAAGTGGAGAGATGATTAATTTTATGGCAAAAGAAGGAAGAGGTCTTATTTGTACACCAATAAAAAAAGAGTTGGCTGGACAATTGGAACTTTCTCCAATGGTTGAAGTAAATAATGATCCACGGGGAACTGCCTTTACGGTCAGCATTGATCATAAAGAAACGACAACGGGAATTAGTGCTTTTGAACGGGCGCTGACGATTAAAAAAATGGTCGAAAAAAAGGTGAAAGCACAAGATTTTACAAGACCCGGACATATTTTTCCTTTGATCGCGAAAGATGGCGGTGTATTGGAACGCAATGGACATACAGAAGCTGCTGTTGATTTAGCAGAATTAGCTGGAAGTGTGCCTGCGGGTATTATTTGTGAAATATTAAATGAAGATGGAACTATGGCAAGAGTACCTGACTTAATAAAAACAGCAGAACGATTTGACTTAAAAATGATTACAATTCAAGAACTTATTTCTTATATGGAAAAATTACAAAAAACAGAGGAGCCAACAATATGATTAAAACATACGAAGGAAATTTAATTGGAAGTGGACTGAAAATTGCAATCGTAGTATCAAGATTTAATGAATTTATTACGACAAGATTATTAGCTGGTGCAGAAGATGCACTAAAACGACATGGAGTAGAAGAAGCAGATATATCTGTGATTTGGGTGCCAGGTGTATTTGAAATTCCTCTTGCTTCCAAAAAAATTGCGGATTCTCATAAATTTGATGCAGTCATTACGTTAGGAACGGTAATTCGTGGTGCAACACCTCATTTTGATTATGTCAGCAATGAAGTAGCAAAAGGAGTTGCGAGTTCTTCCCTTTCTTCTGGTGTACCGATAATATTTGGAGTTCTTACTACCGAAACAATTGAGCAGGCTATTGAGAGAGCAGGAACAAAAGCAGGCAATAAAGGCTGGGAAGCTGCAGTTGGAGCGATTGAGATGGGGAATTTATACAAAGAATTTAAACTTAGTGAATAATTATCAGATATAATTGACAGTGATTAGATATCAAGGACTTATGAAATCGAGTCCTTGATATTTTTTTATAGAGGTTAGATTTATCCCACTCTTAACGGGCAGTAAGACCCCCATCTCAAGATGCCGAGAAATCGAGGAAACTAGGTGTTGAAACTTGCCCGTAAAGGTCCGATAAGTGCAACTAACTATCATTGAGGGATGAGGAAAAACCCCGACTGATGGAGTTTGCTTTATTTTGTTTTCGATTTTACAAACCGCATTTGAAAAAGTAAAAAAGTTTTCCATCCATCTATTGCTTTCTTAGAAGGTTCATCCTTCAATATACACAATAAATGGAATAATATAGGGATTATATGTTAAAATAGAACTATGTTTTCATGGATTGTTCATCTTCCTGAATAAAATTTCATTAACAATATATATGAAGAAAGATTCGTTTTGAATGGCGGATTCTGAAATTTTATAGAGGATTTGGAAGATTTATTTGAAGTATATGAGGTATAGCTTTATTATGGCGGAGGTAGAAAAATGGAAGTTTTTGTGGCGAGACAGCCGCTGTTTAATAGAATGGAAGAAGTATATGGATATGAAATACTATATCGAAATAATCAAATAAACAGTTTTCCTAATGTTGATGGTGATCATGCAACGGCAGATGTTGTTATCAACAGTTTTTTAAATATTGGCATAGAGAAGCTATCGCAAGGAAAGCCATGTTTTATTAATTTTACCGAAAATTTATTAGAATTAAAGCTGCCGATATATTTTCAGCCAAGAGATATTGTCATTGAAATTTTAGAAACTGTAGAACCTAGTCAAAAAATTATAAACATTTGCAAGGAGTTAAAAGAATTAGGCTATAAAATCGCTTTAGACGATTATATATTTGATAAAGATAATCTTTATGCGTATGATTTATTAATGCAGGCAGATATAGTGAAAATTGATTTTATGAACACTGCTGAAAAAACAAGAACAGAATTAGAAGTGATGCTGCAACCATTTGATATAATAAAGGTAGCAGAGAAATTAGAAACAAAAGCAGAATATGAAAAAGCAAAAAGATTAGGATATGAATTGTTTCAAGGATATTTTTTCTCGAAGCCATCCATTATATCAACACATGATGTGCCAACCTACTTTCATACTTATGTGAATATTATTAAATTTATTTCTTAAAAAGATCCAAACATTGATGTTATTTCTAACCTAATAGAACAAGATGTCTCATTATCTTACAAGCTGTTAAAACTAATTAATACGATTGGTTTTGGTCTTAAACATAAAGTGACAAGTATAAGGCAGGCAATCGTTTTGCTTGGTTTAATGGAATTGCAAAAATGGTTGTATGTTTTAGCGGTTCGTGAAAAAAACTCTCAAAATGGGATTTCAAAAGAAAAAATGAATCTATGTTTAGTGCGTGCCAGAATGTGTGAATTGGTGGCAAGACTTATGCCTACAGGTACGAATATTACTGGCCATTTTTTAACGGGAATGTTTTCTTTAATGGATAGCATATTAAATCTACCAATAAAAGAAATATTAAAACAAGTACCTTTAGATGAAGCGATATCTGATGCATTGATGGGAAAAAAGAATACTCAAAGAATCGTTTTAAATATGGTACTTGCCATGGAAAAAGCAGATTGGAAAACAATCAGCAAAAGCTGCCAGGAATTAAGAATAGAAGAAAAAGAGCTGCATCTTGCATACACAAATTCTATCCTTTGGGCAAAAAAATTATTGGAAGTTCGCAATAATTAATAAAGTGAACCTTTCCATCAGTGGGGGGTTTCTTCCTCCCCCACTGATGGTTAGTTGAACTTATCGGACCTTTACGGGCAGTTATCCCCCACCTAGCTTCCTCGATTTCTCAGCATCTACGAGGTGGGGGTCTTACTGCCCGTTAAGAGTGGGATAAAACAAGGCAAACACCTTCAGTAGGAATAAACCTAAGTGTGTTTGCCTTGTTTTATATAAAATGGAGATGGAGACTTTTTTCAATTCTTCATCATACTAAAAAATGCCTGCACTTTAGTATTCTTATTAAGGAAACAAATGAGGTATAACCAGCTAAGTGAGCGCTGCTTTCATTCCTTTTCCATAAAATAAGGGAGGAAATAATTGCAGGATGAAGTTATGCACAGTAAAATGGGAGAGAATAATGCAAAAATATTTGGAGGAACAAAAAATGAATATTAAATTAACTAAATGTCATGGAAGTGGAAATGATTTTTTAATTATAGATGAAATATCTAATCCGTATCATTTTTCAGAAGAGGAGCGTGCACTGCTTGCGCAATCTTTTTGCAATCGAGATTCATCTCTAGGAGCAGATGGAATTTTATTTGTTCTGCCAAGTGAATCGGCACATGCAAAAATGCGCGTTTTTAATGCAGATGGTTCCGAAGCTTCCATGTGCGGAAATGGAATTCGTTGTGTAGCTAGATATGTTTGTGAATTATTGGATGTAGAAGAAGCAATCATTGAAACAATGAAAGCAAATTTAGAAGTGAAAAAGGAAGAAGATATTTTTCCTGAAATACCAACTTATTTAGTAGAAATCTCGCCTGTGTCATTTAACGTGAAAGATTTGCCGTTAAACATTAATCAAGAAACATTACGCAATGAAAAGCTGCCGGCCTTGAATGAGGAGCTGGATTTTACTGCACTTGCAGTTCCTAATCCGCATCTTATTTCTATCGTCGATAAAAAACAAATCGACTCCTCTCTTCAAGAATCATTAAGTACATATGTTAATGGACCCAATGAATTATTTGAAGATGGAGTAAATGTCAGCTTTGTTTATATTTTGGAAAAAGGAAGTATTTATGTCCGAACATTTGAAAGAGGAGTAGGGTTTACAAATGCATGTGGAACAGCAATGTCTGCTTCCTCCCTTGTTTCTATTCTTAATGGATATAATCAAGTCGGCGAATATATTGAGGTATACAATAATGGCGGAAAGGTTCGCTGCTATGTGCATGAAACAGATGGTAAATATCGAATTGATTTAATTGGCAATGCGACATATGTTTATCAAGTAGAAGCAGAAGTAGATTTAAAATATACAGACAATTTTAATGTTTTAAATAAGGTATTGTGTGAAGAGGAAGCAGTTCAATATGAAAAGCTCCAACAAATGGCACAACAATTTTTGCGAAAAAATTTAGTATAAGAAGATGGATGCATAAAAATTAGGTGAAAGAAAGCTTTTTTAACACATAGGCTGTTAAGTATTGACAAAGCATTAAATGCACAAGCTTCAGGCTGTCCATTAGGATCTTTTCTTGATTGTTTAGGAACATCGAGAAAAGTCCTGAGTTAGAGACAGCTTTTTTATTTGGGCAATTACGGAAAAACAGCTGGGAGAAGAGAGAGGATTAGATGAAAAAAATAGTTGCAAGCTGCTTGGTGATAATGCTGTGTGTAACAGCAGGCTGTTCACAGACTTCCGAATCGGGAGAAAATAGAGAACAATCAACATTTAAAAGAGAAGCGGTAAAGCTTGATAAGGCAATAGACGGAGATACCATCGGGGTAGTTTATAAAGGTGAAAAGGAAAAAGTAAGGTTTTTATTAGTTGATACGCCAGAAACATCCCATCCCCGCTTTGGAGAACAGCCATATGGAAAAGAAGCAAAAGCATTTACGAGAAATTTAGTTGAACAGGCAAAAACGTTGCAGCTTGAATTTGATATCGGACAAAATCGGGATAAATATGGACGACTTTTGGCATATGTTTATGCAGACGGAGAAATGATTCAGGAAAAACTGCTTCAAAAAGGGTTTGCTAGGGTGGCTTATATTTATGCACCAAATACCCGTTATGTCGATTCCTTTACTAGTTTGCAGAAAAAGGCCCAGCAAAAAGGAATTGGCATATGGAAAGTTGAAAATTATGCTCAAGACGATGGTTTTCATAAAGATTTAATAGAACCAAAAGAAGAACCAGAAAAAAAGGCAAACAACTCCAATGCATGCAATATTAAAGGAAATATTACTTCTTCAGCAAAAATTTATCATACACCGGACTCACGCTGGTATAAACAAACAAAAGAAGAAGTCATGTTTTGTTCGGAAGAAGATGCGATAAATGCAGGTTTCCGAGCTCCAAAATAAAGTCTCCATACTAGGGATTTCTTGTTTGTTTAATTAAAGGAACTAATAGTATTGTGTTATAAGCAATTGTGGCTGTCCGAAAAGTATCAACTTTTCAAAATCTATGGCTGTTTTCTAAAGGTTTGTAGAATTTTGAATAAGATGAAATTCCTTTCCTATCATGAACCTAGCAGCCTGTTTGTTATACACGAAGACTCCTGTGGGATTAGCGAGATAGGCGAGATCCTGCCAGAGCGCAAGCGAAGAAGCGGCTCGGCGCTCACTCCGCAAGAAATCGAAGTGTATACAGGCTGCGAATCACAAAGCAGCAACTCATACGAAAAAAATCAGGAAAGCTGATTTAACAGTATTTTTCAACTTAATAAGGGTGTCCAAAAGTCGGAAAAACGACTTATAGGACACCTCCTTTTTTATTTCATATAATCTATAAAAGAAGAAATACTATGCATATTATCGAATCATGAATTAACACAAACTGTACGAAAAGGAGATAGGGATGGATATAAAACCAATTAAACCGTTTGAACCTATCATGGCAGAAGATATACCTTTTGGAGAAGAGTGGATCAGCGAATTATTATCAAGAGTATTTTTGCTTTTATAACCTTTTCACGTTGTTTATATATAAATAATGTTTACTTAAAAGCTAAAGAAAATTAACCTTTTTCACAGGTCCTTAACTTTATTAAGAACCAAACTTAGACTATTTAGCTGGTGAGTAAAAATCATATAAATTGTAAAACAAATAATGGATGTAAGATTCTCAGTAATTAATAGGGAATTCAATCGGTACATTTATTAAATAAATAGATAATTAACCTGGGATACTGCCCAATACACTGATGATATTTTGTTCTAATAATATCGATTAATTTCTCTAATCAAATGATATAAAACAGCTTCGATACTTTTTGTCTTTATTTGATAAATTTATCAAGCAAAATATATCCACTGAAAATCTTTGTTTTCCTTATTAAAGAAAAAACAAAAATAATAAATAATATTTGCATTTTACAAGTAAATGAATATAATTAAATTAAATCAATACTATTTGATGTAAGGAAAGTGATAATCATGATCGTTAACAATTCAGGGAATTTATCAGTTGAATATTTTCATTCGTACTTTCATCTTATTATGAATGCGTTTGATATCGATGTTAAGGAAGCGAAAAACTATATTATTACTCAATTCTTCCAAGAAAATCCATGTTCCCGTGGCGAAAAAACAGAGTGTAGTTTTCAGGCTTCTTATAAACAATTGGTAAATACTTATTAAAATATGAAATGAGGTGATTAGAATAGAAAATCTTCGTGAAATTTTGCAGACAACTATAAGACGTTTTGGATTACTAGATAAAAATTGCTGTTCTATAGGATCTACAGAAATCTCTCTTATCCAAAGTCACATATTATTTGAAATTGATAAAAGACATAACCCATCTATGCAGGAAATATCAGAAGTTTTAGGAATAGATATTACTACTTTCAGCAGACAAATTCAAACCTTAATTAAGATGGAATTGGTTGAAAAAAGACAGTCCATTCAAGATAAACGAGTATATGAGCTCCATTTAACAACACAAGGTAAAATAATCGCAACATCAATTGATACCCAAATGAATCAGTTCCTGAATGAAGTATTTTCATATATGACTGATTTTGAAAAAGAAACGGTTATCCGTTCCTTAACCTTACTCAATCAATCCATGGCAAAAAGTAAAATGTGCTGTAAACCTGTTCAATAAGCAAGTTCATTTACTTGCTTTTTAAATAAATTTATACTTGCATTTTGCAACTAAATAAGGGAGGAATTACTATGTGGTTCGAAGTTTTCAAAAGTTTTCTATGGATTGCTCTGGAATTAACCGTTTTATTTATCGGTATTTCATTTATTATTAACATCATTCAAGCATTTATTCCCTATGACAAAATGGAACAACTCATGGAAAAGAGTCATCCACTCGTTAGTGCATTGATCGCTATTCTTTTCGCATTTGTCACTCCATTTTGTTCATGCTCCACGATACCTGTTGTCGTGAATCTATTAAACAATCGAATTCGATTTGGTATTGTAATGATCTTTCTTTTTTCATCGCCCGTCTTAGATCCAACGATTCTAACCATTATGACCGCATTACTTGGATGGAAAGTAGCTCTTTATTACACCCTTATCACAACTGTTCTTTCCATTATCATTGGATTCAGCCTTGAAAAGCTAGGGTTTGAAAAAGAAGTGAAAAACGTCTTAGTCAAAAATTATATGGCAGAAAAAAAAGCATTTAATTTAAAGAACGCCTTTTCAGAAACCATAACACTCATAAAAACGGTGTATCCTTATCTCCTAATTGGGGCTGCTATTGGATCTATTATCCACGGAGCTGTACCAACTGAATTTATTGCTCAATATTTTGGAGGGGATAATTGGTGGCTTGTTCCTATTGCTGCTATTATAGGAATCCCCCTCTATATCCGATTATCAACGATGATTCCGATCTCCCAAATTATGATTGCAAAAGGAATGGCATTAGGTCCAGTTATGGCTCTTATTATTAGTTCTGCTGGGGCTAGTCTGCCAGAGGTCACCTTGCTTAATAGTATTTTCAAAAAGAAATTAGTCTTTGCCTTCGTTCTTTCCGTATTCAGTATGTCGACAATTTCAGGGTTCTTATTTTACTTTATCTAGGAGGTGATGAATATGAGTTTATTTCAAAAATTATTCAAAACAGAAAAGAAAAATGATTGCTGTAATATTATTCTTGAAGAAGTTGATAAAAAAGAAGAATCATCTTGTTTCTATAAAATAGAAAAACTTACAGAAAAGGAAGAAAACGATGAACTTTCAAATTGATTTATTAACAAAGGATCATTGGGAACAAGTAGCAACAATCTATCGTCTTGGGATTGAATCAGGAAACTCCACATTTGAGACCACAACACCTAATTGGGAAAGTTGGAAAAACAATCGTGATCTATCTTGTAGCTTAGTTCTAATAAATAACGATACATTTCAAACCATTGGTTGGGCTGCCATAAGCAAGGTATCAAGCCGATGCGTCTATGAGGGAGTTGGTGACGTAAGTATTTATCTTCACCCCGATTATCATGGGAAAGGGTTAGGAAAAACACTGTTAGAAGCATTAATTGATCACTCTGAGAAAAAAGGTTACTGGACCTTACAATCTGGAATTTTCCCTGAAAACAAAGCAAGTCTTTATACTCACATAGGTTGTGGTTTCCGGGAAGTCGGAAGAAGAGAAAAAATCGGTAAACATAATGGTATTTGGAGAGATGTTTTATTAATGGAGAGAAGGAGCGAAATGTTTTAGTTATGCTATTCATTTAAACGTTTCTTTTTCTGCTTTTTTATAAAAAAATTAAAAAGAGTTAAATCTCCTTCCAACAATTAATTTGTTGGAAGGCTAGGATTTTTTTATAAAGAAATTTAATGATTATACAGTAAAAATACACGAGGTAATCTCACAGCTTTTAGAAACAGGCTCTATTCACCTGTTTGAGCAAAACGTTCAATTCTGTCGCCAATTTCATCACGAACACGTTGGAAGAAAGCCCATTTTTCTTCTTCTGTCCCTGTAGCTTTTGCAGGATCATCAAAGCCCCAGTGTACACGTTTGATATGCGGAGGAGTTACAGGACAATTGTCTGCTGCGTGACCGCAAAGTGTTACAATTAAATCAGCATTATTTAATATTTCTGGATCAATCACATCAGATGTTTGATTCGAAATATCGATTCCTGCTTCATTCATTGCTTTCACTGCATTCGGGTTTAGTCCGTGTGCTTCAAGTCCTGCACTTTTCACTTCCCACTCCTCACCTAAGTGTTTTTTTGCCCAACCTTCTGCCATTTGGCTTCTGCAAGAGTTGCCTGTACATAAGAAATAGATTATTTTTTTAGTCATGTTGTATTTCTCCTTTAATAATTAATGAATAATGATCAACCATATATATAAACCAACTAAAGTAATAAACAATACTGGAATGGTTAGAATGATTCCTGTTTTAAAATAAGTTCCCCAAGATACCTTAACCCCTTTTTGCGATAAGACATGCAGCCATAATAAGGTTGCAAGGGAACCGATTGGCGTGATTTTAGGACCTAAATCTGAGCCGATGACATTAGCATAAATGAGCGCTTCTCTTATTGGACCACTTGTCGTTGTATCTGCAATAGCTAGTGCGTCAATCATAACAGTAGGCATGTTATTCATAATAGATGAAAGAATAGCAGCTATGAATCCCATTCCTATCGTTGCAGCAAATAAGCCTTGATCGGCGGTCATTTGAATAAGATCAGCTAATATATTCGTTAATCCTTCATTTCTTAATCCATAAACTACCACATACATTCCAATTGAAAAAAAGACAATTGCCCAAGGTGCACCTTTAATGATAGCTCGAGTATGAACAGCTGGGCTTTTTCTAGCCATAGCAAGGAAAAAAATAGCGACAACACCCGCGATAATAGAAACAGGAATTCCAGTTAATTCACTTGCGAAATATCCAATTAAAAGGATTCCTAGCACAAGCCAAGATAATCGAAACATTTTTTTATCTTGAATCGCTTCGACTGGCTGCTTAAGTTGAGACAGATCATAATTTTCCGGTATGCTTTTACGGAAAAAGAGATATAAAACCAAAATGCTTGCAATCAAGGAAAAGAGGTTTGGAATAATCATTCTTGAAGTAAACTCAGTAAATGTAATCCTAAAAAAATCTGCAGAAACAATATTAACCAAGTTACTTACAACTAACGGAAGAGATGTTGTATCCGCAATGAAACCACTCGCAATTATGAATGGAAAAACCATTTTTTCATTAAATTTTAAATTTCGGACCATTGCTAAAACAATAGGAGTTAAAATAAGGGCTGCACCATCGTTTGCGAAAAACGCAGCAACTAATGCTCCTAGAATAGCCACGTAGACAAACATTTGAACTCCGTTTCCTCGTGCAGCTCTGGCCATATGGAGAGCTGACCACTCAAAGAAACCAATTTCATCTAAGATAAGGGAGATAATAATAATTGCTATAAAGGCTAATGTAGCGTTCCATACAATAGAAGTAACAGCTATTACATCTTTAAAATCTACTACTCCTACGATTAAGGCGAGAATGGCTCCCCCGCAGGCTGACCAGCCGATTGATAATCCTTTTGGCTGCCATATAACTAAAATAAGGGTTATTAAAAAAAACAATGATGCTAATATAACTGATGTCAATACTTTAACCTCCGTTATTCACATGAAATTCGCAATCCATGTTGTTCTAATTCTTGTAATTTGAAATCTTGATTTGGCAGTTGTTGAAGTAAGTTTTGGACAAATGGATAAAAATCATTTTCTTTGTTCAATGAATAGATAATCCATTGTCCTCTTCTTGTTTCTTTTACAATTCCAGCATCTTTTAATTTACGTACATGTTGACTAATAGCAGGCTGACTTGTTTTAAATATTTCCACAAATTCACAAACACAACAATCTTGTGATTCTAAAATCTTCACCATTGTTAAACGAGTTCTATCCCCTAATAACTTTAAGATTGTTGCTGCGTTTTCAATTTGAACAGTTGATACTCGCATAATCGCACCTCCTAATATTCAACGAAATATTAATATATAACTATTTGCTTATATGATCCACTTATTACTGTCTATTTACCGATAGGATCGTCTGTTTATTCAAATAAAAACTTCATTTGTATGGTTTATTTTTGCTAATTCACAAAGTCTTAGTACCAGTTTTTTACTTTTAAAAAATTTGCAATCCATAACTTATATAAGTTCATTTACATCTAATTCTTTCTTATGATGAAATCACATATAAAAACTTACTTATATAATATTTCACTTATATATTGATTTCAATTGTTTTATGTAAACTTTTTGTTAAAAAACAAGTTTAAAGAATCAATTTTATCATGTTACCCCTCCAAGTAATGTTTGTTCATTACAAGAAATCTAAATTTTATATAAAATCTATTTTACAATCTGATGGTGAAACAGAAACAAATGCCTCAATAACTGGATGTCTTAAAATTTGACCTTCAATCCATTCAAGGAAGGTAACTTTTACCGTTAGCATAGGATTTAACCAGACAATGTTCCCTTTATCAATGAAATTAATAAAGGGTGTTTTTTCTGTAATTAAAGGTTTTATTGCTGTTGTAAGGTCCATCCAATCCTTTCTTGTTAATTTTCCAGTACCTACGCTACCTATATAAACTAAATGACCGATTTCATTAAATAGTCCTAGATTTAAGGAGTTTACCATTGAATTTTTGTAGGAAACACCTCCAACTACAGCAACAAGGTCATGTTGTTTTTTCTTTTTTTGCCATCTACTATCTTTGCCTTTTATTAAATAGGTACTGTTAAGATCTTTAAATACGACGCCTTCAAGATCACTTTTCATACATGCTTGAAAAAGTCCTTCCTTATCGGTAAAGCTCTCAACTATTTGTATGTGTTCATTTGGGATCATAATTTCTTTTAAGAACCTTTGTCTTTCAACAAGTGGATACTTTGTTAGCCATTTTCCATCCAAATAGAGAATGTCAAATACCATATAGGTTATGGGTATGTTTTGAATAATCCTTTCGTTCTTCTCAATATTTTTAATTTTATCTCTTTTCATCACCTCGTAAAATGAGGGTTTTCCTTCTTTGAGCGCAATTATTTCACCATCTAAAATAATTGATTTAGCTTGTGTATATTTTGATGGTATCAATAATTCTGGATATTGTTTTGTTCTTTCATTAAGTTTTCGATTAAAAAGTCTTACACTTTTTACAGATGAATAAGTAAGTATTCTTGTTCCGTCCCACTTTACTTGTCCAATCCAGTTGTCACCAACAGGTATTATATCTGTGCCAATAGGTTCGAAAGGTGTAATTGGTTGCATTCTAGTCATTCCTTTTTTTCTTATTATAAACACATTAATACCAATATATTTATTGTTTTATTTGTTAATTGTAGCTATCAATTGTATTTAATTCATTAAAACCTAATATTATCTATATATTAAGTAATAGTTGTACAAAAAAAGAAAATATTATGTACATTAAATATTTTTGTACATTAGAAATAATTTCTAGATATTCCTATTAGAAAGGGATTTGGATAATTAAATATATTAATGTACATATTTTTTTATGTAGATACATTTAAAAAATTTGAATAGTACATACATAGTAGGTGGGAAAAGTGCTGAATGGAAAAAAATAAAAAACTATAAAGATAGTATTGCAGTTATCGGCGGGGCTACCTATCGATCTGGAATCGTTAATTCCGTTCTGCTTGGCCTCTACGATAAGCAGGATCAATTCTGGTATATTTGACATGTAGGAACAGGAAAACTTAAAAATGAAGATTGGAGAAAATTAACAGAGATTCTGGAATTGTTGAAAATAGACAACAAACCTTTTATTAATCAGCCCGAAAAAAGAAGCGAGGTACAGTGGTTGAAGCCCGTTATTACTGTAAAGGTCCATTATTTCGAATGGCCTGAAGGGCGTTCATTAAGACAGGCGAGCATACAAGCATTTGTGCAAATCCCAGCAAATGAATGTAAACTTCCTAATCAGTAAGGGGCAAAATAAGGATGTAGGATAAGGTATTAATAAATGAAAAGCATAGGATGAGAAAAGATATTCAAGCACCTTAACCACAAGTATGTCTTAAACAAAGTTTATTTAAATAGAAGAAGGCAAACTTTTCATGCTGATCGAAATCGTTCCTGCATTAAAAGCGAACGTTTTCGACAGCCTATAATAAAAAACTATTTCTTAATAAAGTCTAAAACTTTTTCGAATGGCTGCTTTGTTTTTGCTTTCAAATAATTTTCAAAAGGATCAGCTTGCTTGTTTAAACGCGATAGTACATGCTGCATCGTAAATGTTTTAGGAGATAAATCTTCGGTTAATTCTTCCCAATATAAAGGACAGGCAACACTACCCTCGTTATTGCCTCTAATCGAATAAGGAGCAATAATCGTTTTTCCCTCACTATGCTGAATATAATCAATATATAATCGGTTATGGCGATTTTTTTTCAGGCGCTCAATAGTAAAATGATCAGGTTTGGAAGATACCATATATTGAGCAACAAACTCTGTGAATTTCCTTGATTCTTTGTATGTAAAAGTTTTCTCAGGCAGTGGTATGTATACTTGAATGCCTTTATTACCAGAAGTTTTTAAAAAAGCATACAGTTTTAAGCTGTCTAGAATATCTTTCAGCATTTTAGCTGCATCAATCGCTAAGTGAAAATGTTCTTTTGAAGGTGGATCTAAATCAAATACAATTTCCGATGGGTTTCCTTCTGAATAGATGGTTTCAAAAGGAATGTGAAATTCAAATGCCAGTTGATTGCCCAACCAGGTTAAACTATCGATCGAATTGCAAATAATATAATCAATTGATTCTTTTCTGCTTGTCATAATAAATTCCGGAGCATAGTCTGGACATTGTTTTTGATAAAAGGATTCACCAAAAAGCCCATGCGGGTAACGAATTGTGGTTAGCAATCGATTGTTTAAAAAGGGAAGCAAATAAGGAGCAATTGCCTCTAAATAATGAATATATTGTTGCTTTGTTGTATTATTATTTGGAAACAATCGTTTATCAGGATGGGTTATCTCCACTTTTGCTGCTATCTTTTTTTCTATCAATTGATCATAAGTACACTTTTTCCAATTGTAACCTAATAAAAATTCTTGAAAAGATGCATTTGCTATTTGAGCGTTTTCAAAAGAGCTGAATTGTAATTGGACACAAATGCCTGGCTGCACATAGATGCTATTTTTATCGCTCTTTCCTCCATTTTGGTTGATTATCTGCAATAATGTTTCTTTCTCTTGTTTAGTTAATCCTTTATGAAAGGAACCAACCTCTATTAATTCTTCATTTTTGACAAGTGATACAATAAAGGAATTTTCTTTTTTATTATAGCCGACAACGGTAAAATTAGCTGAATAGATCATCTTTTTCATCCTTTGCTAAAATGCATTTGTATTATGCTTTCACTTTTTTAGTTGATTCATTCATTTCCAATTATTAATTGAATGAAAGAGCAGTTGATAAGCCATTTTAAAAGTAGAGACAAAATTTGCAGGTCGGTCGTAAACATTTGTGTTTCGAGGTGAAGCCTTAGCAGAGCAGCGTTAGTATTTGTATTGTTCATCCGAAATTGCTTGGAACAAAGAATTCGAGCGCTTATCGACAGCCTGTTGCAAAAAAATATTGCTTATTTAAGGAGCAAGATGGGAGGTCTACAACCATGCATACAATGTGGAAAGGAAATATTAGTTTTGGACTAGTTAATATTCCAATTAAGCTGCATACTGCAACAGAAGATAAAGATATAAAATTAAGAACACTTCATAAAGAATGTCATGCACCGATAAAATATGAAAAAAAATGCTCGGCATGTCAAAAAGAAGTTGCTCCAGAAGAGATTGTAAAAGCATATGAGTATGCAAAAGGGAAATATATTATTCTGGATGGGGAAGAATTAGAAAAATTGCGAAAAGAAAACGAAGATAAAGCAGTTGAGATTATCGATTTTGTGAAAATGGAAGAAATCGATCCTATTTATTATGAGAAATGCTACTACATGTCATCAGGTGAAGGCGGAAATAAAGCATATGCATTATTAAGACAAGCCTTAATGGAGTCAGGAAAAGTAGGGATTGCAAAGATTATCATCCGCTCTAAAGAGCAGCTTGCTGTTATTCGTGTTTACGAAAATACACTTGTAATGGAGACAATCCATTTTCCTGATGAAGTAAGAAAAGTGGAGGATGTTCCGAGTGTTCCTGCGGAAGGACAAATTGTAAAAAAGGAATTGGAAACAGCCATTCTTTTAATTGACCAATTAACCACAACATTTGATCCGAATAAATATACAGATGATTATAGAACGGCATTGCTGCATTTGATTGAATCGAAAAAATCAGGCAAAGAAATAGTGGTAAGCAAAGAAAAAGCAGAAACGACCAACGTAATGGACTTAATGGCCGCGCTTCAAGCTTCTATTGATACAACCAAGCCAAATAAACCAGAAGAAAAGAAAAAAAGAACAAGAAAAAAAGCAGTAAAAGAAGCTTAACGGTATCCGTGGGGAGAAGTAAGATCCCACGGAAATTTTTATGTTTAGGCATGTGTTTATGAAAAGATTTATTCGTTTTAAAGCAGATTTTTATGGAAATAAAAGAAAAAAGAGTAAAGCGAAATCTAGAATATAGAAAAACAATATATTGCGATGATAAAAAGAATAGGATAGACTTTTTATCTCACCTTTTCAAACTTACTTCAAGTGTTTCGACAAGTGACAAATGGTTGGACAAACTCAACCAAAATAGGAGGATTAACATGGATAATGCAAAAAAACTAACCATTAAATATTTGCTGCTATTTTTATCTGTGATTGTAATTGGATGCAGTGGATTTATTGCCATAGCCAATTGGGTGACAAGCAAGGATATTATTGATTTTGATCAACATATCATCTCATTTGTACAATCCTATATTTCAGATGATTTTACACCCATTATGATAACCATTAGTTTTTTTGCTTCGATAAAATGGATTGCTGCTCTAGTTGTCCTCATCTCGGGAATATTGTGCTGGAGGAAAAAATGGTCATTAGCTATTTTTCTTCTTTGTGCATCAGGGTTGGGAGGTTTGTTAAATAAAGGATTAAAATGGTTTTTTAAGCGGGAGCGTCCAGATATCCTGCCACTTGTGGTGGAACAAAGCTACAGTTTTCCTAGCGGTCATTCTATGGGTGCAATACTGTTTTACGGCAGCTTGGCATTTATTATTATTCATTTAATAAAATCAGCAGGTATCAAATTAATCACAGTAATTCTGATGGCGATTTTTATTCTAAGTATCGGAATAAGCAGAATTTATTTAGGGGTACATTATCCAACAGATGTACTTGGTGGTTATTCCATAGGCATAGCGTTTCTTTATCTTTGCATTTTATGTTTTCATTATTATGAAGGAAAAACCAATAAGTAAATGTTTTTTGAATAAGGTGGAGCATGGAGGAGAATAGGTAGGATGCACCAAAAAATAATACCAGCTTCTGCTAATATGAGTGGAAAATGCGATACAAGCTGGTGCTGCAGGCATCACAACATCTAAAAACACCTTTGAATGAAAAAAGATAACTAGTAGACATTTGTATATTTCTGTTCTTTTAAGATAGCTGGATACAGAAAATTGTCTTACATTATTTTTCCTAATTTTATAGTGAATATAGGATAAAAAAACATTGACAGCGTTTTCATTTATTGGTATAATAACCTCATAAGTTAATAAAACGTGTTGGATAAAAGGAGATGCACACAGGTTATCACATGTTATATGTGGTGAATTACTGTCGTGCGCTCCTTTTTTCGATTTATCCTACTCTTAACGGGCAGTAAAACCCCCACTGATGGAAAGGTTCACTTTATTGTATTTTGCTTTTTGGGAAATAAAAAGGGGAAAGGATACGATAGGGGAAAAGCAGCTTACTAGAATCGTATGAAAATAATAAAAAGAAAAAAAACCGGAGGAATTTACAATGGAGAAATACATTTTATCCTTGGATCAAGGAACAACTAGTTCAAGAGCGATAATATTCAATAAAAAAGGAGAGATAGTTCATTCTGCGCAAAAAGAATTCACGCAAATTTTTCCGAAGCCTGGCTGGGTGGAGCACAATGCCAATGAAATATGGGGGTCGATTTTGTCTGTTATAGCAGCCGTTTTATCAGAATCGGATATTAAAGCAGAACAAATAGAAGGAATTGGAATAACGAATCAAAGAGAAACAGCAGTAGTTTGGGATAAAAAAACAGGAAATCCTATATATAATGCGATTGTATGGCAATCAAGGCAAACGAAGGAAATTTGTGAAGAATTAAAAGAAAAAGGCTATGATCAATTATTCCGCGATAAAACCGGTCTTTTAATTGACGCCTATTTTGCTGGAACAAAAGTAAAATGGATTCTGGAACATGTAGAAGGCGCAAGAGTAAAAGCAGAAAACGGAGAGTTATTATTTGGAACCATTGATACTTGGCTAATATGGAAGCTTTCAGGTGGAAAGACCCATGTTACTGATTTTTCAAATGCTTCCCGGACTTTAATGTTCAATATATATGACTTAAAATGGGATGAAGAATTATTAAATATTTTAACGATTCCAAAATCCATGCTGCCAGATGTGAAGCCTTCATCTGAAATTTACGGTCATACGATAGATTATCATTTCTTTGGGAAAAACATTCCAATTGCTGGAGTGGCTGGTGATCAGCAGGCAGCTCTTTTTGGTCAAGGGTGCTTTGATCAAGGCATGGCAAAAAATACGTACGGCACAGGATGCTTTATGCTAATGAATACTGGTGAAAAAGCCGTAAAATCAGAACATGGACTATTAACAACAATAGCATGGGGGTTAAATGAAAAGGTTGAATATGCATTAGAAGGCAGCATATTTGTAGCAGGATCTGCTATTCAATGGCTGCGTGATGGATTAAGAATGTTAAAGGATGCGAAAGACAGTGAAACATATGCAAGCCGTGTCCCTTCAACAGATGGAGTATACTTAGTGCCTGCATTTGTCGGTTTAGGAACGCCGTATTGGGACAGTGATGTAAAGGGAGCAATGTTTGGTGTAACAAGAGGTACAACAAAGGAACATTTTATTCGTGCCGCATTAGAATCGTTGGCTTATCAGACAAGAGATGTTCTGTCTGCAATGGAAGCAGATTCTCAAATTAAATTAAAGACATTAAGAGCTGATGGCGGTGCTGTAAAAAATAATTTCTTAATGCAATTCCAAGGAGATATATTAAATGTTCCTGTAGAGCTTCCAGTTATCAATGAAACGACTGCTTTAGGTGCAGCCTATTTAGCTGGTCTTGCGGTTGGGTTTTGGAAAGATCAAAAAGAAATTTCTGAAAAGTGGAGTTTGGATAAAGCTTTTGAACCAAATATGGATGAAAACAAACGCGAGGAATTGTATGCAGGTTGGAACAAGGCTGTTTATGCAACAATGGCATTTAAATAAGCATAATTATAACAAGTGAAAGACGAATTATTTCTATACCAAGTAGCTTCTTTTTCTTGTGAAATTCATTTAAGTATGTATAGTGTGAAAATACAGTTTATTATGCTATACTATTTTTAAGTTAATAAGATGTCTGGAGATATGGAGAGACCAATAGTCATTATCGGATAGCTGATAATGTCGCTTTGTGCTCTCTTTTTGTTTGTTTAAGCAGGATCGTATAGGAGGACAGTATATGAAACCACTTAATCGAAAAGAAATCGAACAAAAATTGAAAGAGAAAAAATTTGATGTGCTGATTATTGGTGGTGGTATTACTGGAGCTGGCATTGCTCTTGATGCAATAACAAGAGGAATAAGTACGGGGCTTGTTGAAATGCAGGACTTTTCTGCAGGAACATCAAGCAGATCCACTAAATTGGTTCATGGAGGATTGCGATATCTGAAGCAACTGGAAGTGAAAATGGTTGCAGAAGTTGGAAAAGAAAGAGCGGTGGTTTATGAAAATGGTCCACATGTGACATCACCAGAATGGATGCTGCTTCCATTTCATGCGGGGGGGACTTTTGGAAAGTTCACCACAAGCATCGGTTTAAGAGTATATGACTTTCTTGCAGGAGTAAAAAAAGAGGAAAGACGCATCATGTTCACGAAAGAAGAAACATTATTGAAAGAACCGCTCATTAAGGAAGCAGGATTAAAAGGAGGGGGCTATTATGTGGAATATCGGACAGATGACAGTCGCCTAACAATGGAGGTAATAAAAAAGGCAATCGAAAAAGGCGCGGCTGCCCTTAATTACACAAAGATGGAAAAGCTATTATACAATGCTCAAGGGAAAGTAAATGGAGTTTTAGTTGCGAATAAGCTATCTGGAGAAAAATACGAAATTTATGCAGAAAAAATAATAAATGCAGCAGGACCATGGGTAGATGCTATTCGAGAAAAAGATGGAAGCAAAAAAGGAAAAGCTCTTCAATTGACAAAAGGGGTGCACCTTGTGATCGATCAATCCTTTTTTCCGTTAATCAGGCGATTTATTTTGACACACCTGATAAAAGAATGATGTTCGCCATCCCTCGGGATGGAAAAGTATATGTTGGTACAACGGATACTTTTTATAGCGATGATCCGATACATCCAACCATGTCAAGTGATGATAGAGCCTATATTATTAAAGCGATTCAATATATGTTTCCAACCGTAAAAATTACAGAAAAACAGGTTGAATCAAGCTGGGCAGGGATTAGACCGTTAATTTTAGAAGACGGGAAAGATCCTTCTGAAATTTCTCGAAAAGATGAAATATGGGAATCTCCTTCTGGATTAATTACGATAGCAGGTGGAAAATTGACAGGATATCGAAAAATGGCCGAGACGGTTGTGGATTTAGTTTCTAATAAGCTGCAAAAAAAATATGGTCCATGTACAACAAAACATTTGCCCATTTCGGGAGGCGATGTCGGCGGATCTGCCAATTTTGAAAGCTATAAGTCCAGTGCTGCATCGGTTGGAATAGAAGCTGGATTAACTACGGAGGAAGCAGCGATTCTTGCCAGACAATTTGGAAGCAATGCACTCATTCTATTTAAAATGATAAAAGAAAAAAACGAAGAAGCAGCAAAATATGAACTGCCACTTCTATTATGGGCAAAAATCCGTTATGCGGTTGAATTTGAAATGGCAGTAACGCCAGTAGATGTATTGCTGCGGCGCACAGGATTTATCTTATTTGATATGAACCAAGTGAAGCAATACAAAAATAACGTGATTAACTTTATGACAGACTTTTATTCATGGAATAAAGAAAAAAAATTGTGGTATGCGAAGAGCTTGGAAAAAGAAATTTTGAACGCAACTGTACAGATTGATTTGTAAAAAAAGAATAGCCAGCTTAATCTATATGCTTCAAAAATATGACCACTATTCTTTCATAAAAGGAAAATACAGATCGTGGTCTTTTCATTTTTATTTATGATGGATAAAATAAAAATGAAAAAGACGCTGGCACTTTGAATGAAAAAAGGAATAATAACCATTTGACTTTTTGTAAATATTAGGATAAGATACTCCTTGTATGTATTTAAGGTTTTGAACGGATTCATGTAGAAAAAGCGTGTAAGTTAGTCATTTAATAAAAATCGGAACTATTACTAAATTTTAGATTTACACTTCAACTATCTTCAAAAACATATTCTATCACCTTCAATAATCGCGGATTAATCCTTCCATTAAAATTTAATTCAGATATGTATTTAGCCGTTCGAATGAACAATCCTAATTTCACACTGGCACGGCCGAGGAGCCGTAAGGATGAAAGAGAGGTAGGGCTTTCGTTGTTTTAGGAATATACACAACTAATTATTAAGTGTACATCCTTAAGTATATGCATTTTGCATGAAAAAAGTGTCTCTAATCAGATAACAGCATTTTCTAACTATAAGATTTCTGAGTTAGCAAAAGCTGAATTCTAAATTGGGAGGCACTTTTTTATTTTGTAAATTGTTGTATTATATTCTAAAATAAGTAATAAAACAGCCAGTACGAAGAAAAAGGGTAATACTATACTACAAGCATATGAATAAAAGAAAAAACATTGTTCAAATTGGAACGCACCTGTGTTATGATACTTCTGTATTAAGCAAATTACACAGTGACTGACGACAATAATGGAATAAACCATATGGGAGCTGTGTATAGTATCGCCGGTCGTCTGGGCAAAAGATGTATAGAAGCATCTTTTAACATTTTTCCGGAGGGATATATATGACAGAGAAACTTATACTAGATGGTAATGTAGTAGCAAACGCAGTAAAGGACGAATTAACGACAAGAATTGCAGCATTAAAAGCTAAAGGAATTACACCTTGTTTAGCAACCATTTTAGTAGGAGACGATCCATCTTCTGAAACATATGTAAGAATGAAAGGAAATGCATGCGCTAGACTCGGAATTGATTCGAAAAAAATAACATTAGACAAAGAAACAACAACAGATCAACTACTAGAAACGATTTATCAATTAAATGAAGATGATAATGTTCATGGCATTTTGCTTCAGCATCCAGTGCCTCATCAAATTGATGAAAGAAAAGCATTTGAAGCAATTGATATTGAAAAAGATGTGGATGGGGTAACAAGCTTTGGATATGGACAAACAGCTTTAGGTTTTGGCAAATATCCATCATGTACACCAGCTGCAATATTGAAAATAATGGAATACTATAATATAAAAGCAAGCGGGAAACATGCTGTAGTAGTAGGCAGAAGTCCAATTCTTGGAAAACCGGTTTCTGCATTGCTATTGAATGAAGATGCTACGGTTACTACATGCCATTCAAGAACAACAGATCTTGCTGGCCATGTGAAGCAGGCGGATATTGTTATCGCAGCTGTAGGAAAACCAAATTTTATCCAAGGAGACTGGATTAAAGCAGGAGCAGTAATCTTAGATGCTGGTTATAATAAAGGCAATATCGGTGATGTTGATTATGATGCATGTTATGAACCTGCATCTGCAATTACACCTGTTCCTGGTGGAGTAGGCCCTGTTACAATAAGCATGCTTCTGAAACACACGGTTGATTCAGCAGAAGCCCGTCTGATATAAAGAAATTATTTAGAGATGTTCCTTTTTTCTGAAAAAAGGAACATCTCTAAACCAGGGAAACTTTCTTAAAATGCAATTGACAATAGTTGAAAAATTTTATATTATGTATATAACGCTATTAAGTTCGGTATATGTTTTATGGATAAGTGGTCGTAGCTGCAATAATATGTAGGCGATTTTGATCCCTGCATATTAAAGGCTACGACCTTTTATGTAGCGAAGATTTATCGATTCCTAAAAGTTTATATTAGGTGCTTAAAGGTGTAACACATTTTTGGAGGTTTTACAATGAACACAGGTAAAGTTAAATGGTTTAATGCAGAAAAAGGTTTCGGTTTCATCGAGTCTACAGAAGGTCAAGACGTATTCGTTCACTTCTCTGCAATCCAAACTGAAGGTTTCAAAACTTTAGAAGAAGGCCAAGAAGTTACTTTTGAAATCGTTGAAGGTAACCGTGGACCACAAGCTTCTAATGTATCTAAAGCTTAATCCAGTACTGTAAAGTTTAAAGGTGATGCCTTTCCATAATGCATCACCTTTTTTATTGAGCAAGATTCTTTGAGTCAGTTAAACGCTTCTAAATGGAATTAAAGGATTCCTAACACTAGAACACTTCAAACTATATTCATCCTTTTTATTCATCAGTTTTCTATCCACATATTTCCCACTTTAAACGGGGTATACCGAATGTTTTGAATGATTTACTTTAATTATTCTGGAAATGAAAAAAAGTGAAATAAAATGGAGAGTATATATTAATATAATGTAATAATACAATACGCTCTGCTATAGATATTTTTCGAAACAGACTCATTTTCCATAATAAAGGGAAAAATAAAAATGTTTGATGCTAATGGTTTATAAAGAGAAGCCACGCATTAAAATCCCTTTTACAATAAAACATTCTGTATGCTTCGACATATTCCTATAAGAAGTATCGATTTGCAGAGCAAATACTAAGGAGGAAAAAGTATTGACAACTTTTTCAGATTTTCAATTAAGCAATAGTTTAGAAAAGGCATTATCTAACATGGGGTTCGAGGAACCAACACCAATTCAAGCGGAATCTATTCCAATTGCACTTTCCGGCAAAGATATGATCGGACAAGCACAAACAGGGACAGGAAAAACAACAGCTTTTGGTGTTCCGTTATTAGAAAAAATAGAAGTTGGTAAAGCAATACAAGGGTTGGTTATTGCGCCGACTAGAGAATTAGCAGTCCAAGTTGCGGAAGAATTAAACCGTATTGGTGCTGTAAAAGGCATTCGTACATTGCCAATTTACGGTGGACAGGATATCAACCGTCAAATTCGTGGATTAAAGAAAAAGCCGGAAATTATTGCAGCAACTCCAGGCCGTTTAATCGATCATATTGAACGCAAAACAATACGTTTACAAGATATAAAAATGATCGTACTAGACGAAGCAGATGAAATGCTAAACATGGGTTTTATTGAGGATATCGAAAGAATCTTAAGTGAAACGCCAGACAGCCGTCAAACACTTTTGTTCTCAGCAACAATGCCTAAACGAATTCAATCTTTGGCAGAGCGTTTTATGACAGAGCCGGCATTAGTAAAAGTAAAAGCAAAAGAAATGACTGTTACGAATATTGAGCAGCAATACATGGAAGTGCAAGAGCGTCAAAAATTTGATGTTTTATGCAGCCTTTTAGATATCCAATCACCAGAGTTAGCAATCGTTTTCGGTCGTACAAAAAAGCGTGTTGATGAAGTAGTGGAAGGTCTTATTAAACGCGGCTACTCAGCAGAAGGTATTCATGGTGATATTCCTCAAGGTAAACGTGATCAGGTAATCCGCCGTTTTAAAGAGCAAAGCATTGATATTATGGTTGCTACGGATGTTGCGGCGCGTGGATTAGATATTAGCGGCGTTTCCCATGTATACAATTTTGATATTCCACAAGATCCAGAAAGCTATGTGCATCGAATTGGCCGTACTGGACGTGCTGGTAAAAAAGGATTGGCTGTTACATTTGTTTCACCAAGGGAAGTAGATCATTTACGTATTATCGAAAATGTAACAAAAAAGAAAATGTCGAAAAAGCCGCTTCCATCTTTAACAGATGTGTTAGCTGGTAATCAGCAAGCTACGATCAACAAAATTGCGAAAACAATTGAAGAAAATCAATATGCAGAATATAAACGTGTTGCTGAAACGTTGTTGGAAGATCAGGATTCTGTAACGTTATTAGCTGCAGCATTAAAATTATTAACAAAAGAACCTGATGCAACACCAGTTAAATTAACAGCGGTTGAGCCGCTTCGCAGCAAAAAACCGAAAAAAGACCATCGTTCTGGAAGTGGACGCCGTCGTCGCAATGACCGTGGCGGAGAACGCAGTTTTGATCGCAGCCGCAAAGGATCAGGCGGAGAAAGAAGAAGCAGAAACCGCAGTAATGGGTAATATGTTTGCTGTGTTATTGTAAGAATTAGATTTTTATCCAAATTTCGAATAAACATGCGAAAAATGGGTAAACTGAATAAACGAAGGATATTCTGAATATCCGTCTTTATTTAAATCTAGGAGGCAATAAAATGGCAACAGGTAAAGTAAAATGGTTTAATTCTGAAAAAGGTTTTGGATTCATTGAAGTAGAAGGTGGAGAGGATGTATTTGTACACTATTCTGCTATTGAAACAGAAGGATTTAAAACATTGGATGAAGGCCAAGAAGTTAGTTTCGACATTGAGCAAGGTGGACGTGGACCACAAGCTGTAAAAGTAACGAAACTATAAATAATAATAGAAAGCCCGCTGCATGCAGCGGGCTTTCTTAGTGAAGACAAATAGAATTCACACCTGTTATTTTTTGCTATCTAGATAAAGATTGTTTACAATAGAAAAATGAAAGAGGTGTGTTGTGATGAAAGAATATACAGTAGAATTCCATAAAGAAGATGGCATAGCAAATATGAACGTCGCAAAATTAAACGAAGATGATTTTAATAAGGTTACAAGCGGCGGGACAAGACAACTATTTGAATTGGATACAAATATTGGATTTTTTATTTATTTTGACGCGATTGATGAACAGGGCAAAGAGTCTTACCTTGTTCTCCAGTATGAAGAAGAACAAGAAGCACCTTCAGCTTGCTATTCCTTCGAATTAAAAGATTTTTATCAGTTTATCGCATTGCACTTAAATGATCTGCAATTGGACGAGGAAGAGCTTGAAGAGGATGCTTTCGGTCCCATTCATTATTTAGCTCATTTAATGCATCATATTGTAGAAGATGGTAAATCTTTAGAGGTGTAATAGGTGAAAAAAATCAGGCTGTACAGCAGCCTGATTCAGTTTGTCGAGAGCCTTAGCTTTTTTAGTTGGCTTCTGTATAATGTTCTGTGCAGAAAGTGTAAATCTCTGCTAATTCTTCTTCATCTAAGGCAAAATCCAAATATTTATCTTGGCTGCTATTATAGAAGTGGTAATTTAAAACCTTTTTTATTTCTTCCTCTACTAAAAATAAAACCTTAAGTTGTAAGCTATCCTCTGTAGAGAGATCGTCTTCTTCATCTACCACAATTGTTAAAAAAAACTCATATCGATCACCTGAAAGAATCCCTGTTGGATCGTTTAGTTTTTCTACTGTAAATTCATTGATTATCATGATTTCCTCCTCAATTAGCTTTTTCTAGTAGTATTTGGGTAAATGATAGTTGTTCTATTATGTCATATAGTGCTGGTTATATTCTATAAAGACGACGATAAACCATAATCATATTCAAAACAGCTCTTTTATTATCCCTGAAAATAATATCATACATTCTGCCATTATAGCCAATCCTTTTCTTTACTATTTTTGAGCAGCTCAATACATCGGTATAAATTGCATCTTTTTTGCAGGGGGTTTACAAAATTATGAAATATGTTATAATAGGAAGATAAGTCCATTTTATATCTTTGCCGCTTGTTGTAAGGACTTTAGAAGTTTTTCCTTTTTTGACAAGTGTTTTTTATTTTAAAAAAGCTTCATGGAGGTGCTTCATTTGGCAATGGGTTTTGGTAGAAAAAATAATGAAGAAGTGGTAAAAGAAGAAGTTATCGTTTGGGATTGTGTATCAGAAACGTGTAAATGTTGGATTCGGGACAACTTTAAAAGCAGTGAAACACCAAAGTGCCCAATTTGCGGAAGTGACATGGAACAAACTAAAAGAGAACTTCAAGTAGTTAACAACAATAGTATATATTCTAAATAATTATAAAAAAAGGATAAAACTCTTTTGGGTTTTATCCTTTTCTTATTGAACCGATCAGAAACAGTTCTTCATAAGGGGCCAGTAGATGCAAATATTTCATGTAAGTGAAGAAAATGATATTCAAGTGTTTCATCCCAGATTACCAAACCGAAAAGATTTAGATCAGACAAAAGGGCTCGTCTGGGCAATAGAGGAGAATTGCCTGCCCAACTTTTTAACCCCGAGAAATTGTCCTCGTGTTTGTTATCATATTGGAGCTATCACATCTGACATAAGATAGTCAGAAATATATGTCATCGAAATCATGTTCGCACGTAGTAGTTATGGAGCATAAATGGTTTAACAGCATAAGAAATACAACGTTATATTTGTATGAATTTGATAAAAAGTAATTTAGACTTCAAGATAAAAATGCCGGCTATTATATAAGTGAAACAGTGCAATTTCCAATTGTGAAATGGGAGGCAGTTGATCTTTTTCAAGAATTGTTTAAACGAAATGTCGAATTGCGATTAGTAAATAACTTGTGGGATGCTTTTGATGAAATACAAAAAACTACGTTTAATTGGTCCATGTGTCGAATGAATTTTGCTCAACCGAGGCATCGTTAGATAGGCTTTACTGTTGGATTATGGATAAAAGACTTTCTTTTAGAAATTTAGATGAGATTTAAAATACAAAAAGCATGTGAATGTGTTTCACATGCTTAGTATAATGTTAATAATCAACAGAAGTTAACTGCTGCTCATTACGTTCATTAATAGTGGAATTAAAGAACTTCCCCATACGACAGTAATCCAAGCTGCTAGTATCATTGCTAATGTTGAAAAAGTTGCTTCTTGTTCCCCGATTTCCATCGCTTTTGATGTCCCAACACCATGGGCACCCATTCCTAAAGTTAATCCTTTCGCAATAGAAGATTTCAGTGCTAATAATTTTATTGCATACGGCCCGATAATTCCGCCGATAATTCCTGTTAATATAACAAAAACAGTTGTTAAGGTTGGGAGACCTCCAATATCTTGTGAAACTTCAATTGCAATGGGAGTAGTAATCGATCTTGGAATAATACTAATAATAAAATCTGATTGAAGGTTGATTAGTATAGATAAAAAATAGGAAGATATGATAGCTACAATGGTACCTGTTGTTACACTGACTAAAATGATCATATAATATTTCTTTAATAATAGTCGATGCTTATAAATTGGTACAGCAAACGCAATCGTTGCAGGACCTAATAAATGTGTTAATAGTTTGGAAGACTGCAAATAGCTGCCTGCTGAAATATGAAAAATGGTAATAAAAGCAATCAATAGCAAAGGTGTTAAGAGCAATGGGCTAAAAAGCGGATTGTTCCATTTTTTATATCCCCATTTAGAAATTAGATAAAATAAATAAGTGATAGCTGTTAATAAAATTATTTTCATTTAGGAAGACTTCTCTTTCTATTGTAAATTTTTTCAGCAGTAAATCCTGTAGCGATCATTACAACAAATGTACTAACAGCTATTAATAAAACTGTTTCAATACCTTTTATATTAAGAATTTCATCATAGTTGACGATTCCAACCGCAGAAGGGATAAAAAATAATAAGAGTTCTGCCAATAGCCAAGCTGCACCTTTTTCCACCCATTCAATTTTGACTATTTTTGTCACCAAACAGGCTAATAATATTATTAAACCAACCATAGAAGCTGGTATAGGAAGAGGTATGACAAGCTTAATCGCCATTCCAATAAAAAGGAATACATGGATAAATAAAATTTGAGCGATAATAATAATAAACTTCAACATGATAATTCATCATTTCCCTTCAGGTAAAAAACATACATAGATGCCAAATATTATTTATTCTTGATAAAATAATCATACGACTTTTGATGTTATTCGTAAAATACATACTAATTATATTTAATATAACTAAAAGTTATGATGGGAATGTAAAATCTTACATTTTGGTAATGATAGAAAAGGAGAGCTGTCTTTTTTGTCAAGAGAAAAATAGTCAATGATCAGAAAATGTGAAGATTTTCTGATCATTGACTATTTTAATACAAAATCAATAAACCTTCTTCCAGCTTCAGTAAGGTAACGGTCTTTTTTCGTGATAATGGCTAATTCCCATTTTGTCACGGGTTTTAAATCAATTATGCTAACTTGGCTATTATTCGTTCTATTGCATATGGATTGCGGCAGCATAGTGATCCCTAAATTAGCAGCAACAATTTCTACAATAAAATCCCATTGTGAACTTCTAAATATAATATTTGGTTCAAAGCCTGCATGAATGCATTTTTTTCGCATAATTTCATAAAGAGCGAATTCTTCACTGTAAAAAATAAATTCTTCCTCTTTTAATTCTTTCATGTGAACCACTTTTCTTGATGATAAAGGGTGTTGTTCATTCACAATTAATTTCATTTCTTCCTGAACAAAAGGAAAAATATTTAATGCATCGTTGGAAATAGGAAGCACAGATACTCCTATCTCAAATTCTCCCGCTTCTACACTTTTGGCAACTTTTGCAGCACCATATTCTTTAATATTGATTTGTATGTTCGGATAAGAACGATGGAATGATGCAATAACTCTTGGAAAGAATAAGCTTCCAATAATGGGAGGGATGCCGATATTGATGCTGCCCCTTCTCAGATTCGTCATATCAAGCAATGTAGTAGACATTTCATCCACTTGTGCGATGATTTTCTTTGCATAGTCAAAAACGATTTGGCCAGCATCTGTTAATTCATGCGTTTTATTGGAACGATGAATTAAAGTAATGCCTATTTCTTCCTCCAGACTTTTAATCACTTTACTTAGTGCAGGCTGGGAAATATGCAGCGATTCTGACGCTTTCGTAATATTTTTGTGTTTAACTACTTCGATAAAATACTTTAACTGCCTAATTTCCATTTATAATCCTTCCTTTGCTTTATTCATAAGTGTCACTTTATTGTACCTACTTCTAAAGCAGAAGACAATTTTCGTTCCTTTTTAGTGAAAAAAATAAAGTGAACCTTCTAGTAGTGGGGTTTTCTTGCATCCCCCACTGTTGGAAAGGTTGCGGTCCACAGGTTGTGGATCACACAAACCTGCCACAGGAACTGGCGACCTTCGTTTGAGTATCTCCCTCGGACCTTAACGGGCAATTATCCCCCACCTCAATTTCTCAGCAACTTGAGGTGGGGGTTTTACTGACCGTTAAGAGTGGGATAAAAACAGAAAGATAGGAAGAGAAAATGTTTAATACGATATAAATGGGGTAAAGGATATTAAATAACGAATGAAGGGTGTGTTTATTATGTACATTTTTCAAGAGTTAAAGAAGAAGATGACGAATTCAACCTGGAAAGATAATTTAATCGCAAATAAAAAATATATGAATCTTTATGTAAAAAAAACCAAAGCTGAACAATTGGCAAAAAATATTAATAAACAAATTCGCTGAAAATAATGGTGAAGAAATGTTTATGTAGGTGGTGGAGGGATTAAATTTATCAAAAAAATGATTAGGAATATAGGATAAGATGTCCCAATAGAAGACAGAGCACTTTTACTGCATATGTTGCATCCGTGTAAAGTGGGGAAATCTATGGGACATTTTTATTGCTCAAAATATCATTATGAATGTGTAGGAGTTTCCACTAAATAATCTTCAAATACCTTATAAATAATTCCATTTTCTTCAATATAATGATTGCTTTCCAATTGCTTTATACGAACAACATATACAGACTTTACAAAAATATGAAGTGCTTCATCCTCGGTTAATCCTTTTATTTTGTTTATTAATTGATTATCCGAACTATGATTTTCAATTCGATTAAGAAATTCTTTAGGATGATCCTTTGGTTGCTGGCCAGTTTCCTCTTTATAAATACCTCCTTGACCTTCAATTTCGACATGCCGTATTACTTCATTTAGCTCTTGAATACTAAATATCTCCATTGATAAAACACCTCTCTCTATTTAGTATTATAACAGGGGCTTAAATGCTAGTAAATCAATGTTTACAAGTATCATAAAACTAACAGAATTTTGTAATGAAATACCGTGTTATATAAAAGTCTGCAATTCCTGTGACTATAATTCTTTTAAATAGGTGAAATGATTGACAATACTATGTTAAAATAGTTGCAGTTCAAAAAAGAGTTAAAGGAGATATTATGAGTCAGGATAATAATAAAATGTATCGTATGGTAAAAGAATTTCATCAAGCATTTGGACATAGTGTAGCAGATGCTCCAGCAGCAATTGATGAGAAGACAGCACTTAACCGGGCTGTATGGACAGGAGAAGAAATTGTTGAATTTTTATATGCTACAGTGAATGGAGAGGAAGAGTCATTTAAACATTTATTTGCAAGCTTCCTTGATGGGTTGAATAGTGCCGCTGATAAAATAATGACTCAAAAAAAACCGATTGAAGATGTATTAGTCGCACAAATGGATGCATTAACTGATATTGAGTATTTTAACCAAGGAAGCTTTGTTATTGCCGGCGTCGAGCCATTCAATTTATTTAAGATTGTTCAAGACGCAAATATGGGGAAGTTATTTGAAGATGGAAAGCCTCGTTTTCGAAAAGAGGATGGGAAAATTATCAAACCACCTCATTGGGAAGAAAAATTTGCACCAGAAAGTAAATTAAAAGAGGAGATTAATAAGCAAAAAAAAGAGGGGGAGCAATAATTTGCTTTCCTTGCAGAGTGTAGACAATCTCATTTTTTCAGAACCCTCAGGCTGATCGAAAGCGGTTGTCGCATCACAGTGTGAAGTTCATGACGAGGAGCGGCGGGCAACAGAAGGTTGATTAGAACGACGTTGTCACAGGCTAGCAGGATGGTAGTCAATCGACGAAGACATAAGGACGTGGCGAAGTTAGTCGGTTTTCCTTTAAGGTTCATCCTCTGTTACCCAGTAATGAGCAATCCGAGTAAGGTGAACAACGAAGGAAGCGACCGTATGTCGATAGCTTGGAGGAAAGCAATAATTTGCTTTCCTTCTTTATCATTACTTATAAATAGAAGTAGGAATTTTTATAATTGGTTTTCCAGAAACATATGGGCCTACTTCGTATTGTTGAAAAATTAAATACAATCCATCATCTGCAAAATAAAAGGATGTTTGATTCGTGACGGTAAAAGAATAAAATTCCTTTGTTTCTGGATAAAAGATATCCGGGTATTTAAGCATATAATTTTTTTCATAGGCCGTTACCTTTTTATATGTTTGAGGGGATGTGAAAAAATCATCCAAAGTATATATATCGCCATTTTGCAAATTAAAATTATAAGTTGTGATGATTGTATTTCCATGAGCACCTCCAGTAAACTGATAATCATTAAAAAGAATGCTGAGTTTGTTTTTATGATTGTATTTTACTTCAAAGTTCGTAACGTATTCATATTGGGACCTAGAGGGAGAGTCGTTGCAAAAGTCCTTTTTTTTTATCTTCCAGCATTTGTTTCATCAACTTATAATAAGCTAATTCAGATTTTTTCATATGGTCTGTCAATACTTGATTGATTTTCTTTTCGACCTCATTATTAATAGTAGAAACAATAGGATAAGTTAAATTTTTGTTGTTATGATAATCTGCGGCTGTAATGGCTGCTTTAGGTGCCGGGGATGCTTCACTTTTATGCACAGGAATCATCATGCAATCGAACAAAGAAACAAGCATTGTACAGACAACCATATATGTTTTTGTTATTTTCATACAGCAACTCCTTTGTATTATTTTATCCCACTCTTAACGGGCAGTAAGACCCCCACCTCTATGATGCTGAGAAATCGAGGAAGCTAGGTGTTGAAACTCGCCCGTAAAGGTCCGATAAGTTCAACTAACCATCAGTGGGGGATGAAGAAAACCCCACTGAAGGAAAGGTTCACTTTATTATTATTTGTGATAGGGAGATATCTATACTTATGTCTTCGTCGATTGTTATGCATCATTTATGTCTCAACCTGCCTGGAGTTTGTTCAAATGATACTTCGTCTTCACTCTTATATGACATTCGTCATATAGTGTACATGACATGTATGTCTGCAAAAAAAACACCCTTTTTTTTAAAATAGAGATAACGAGAAGAAAAAGGGGAATTAACTATGAATATTCAAAATTTAAAGCATTTGCGTAAAGCCATTGCCCCATATGAAAAGTCAACAATCCATAACAGCATATGGCAAATATTCAATACTATTTTGCCGTTCGTTTTGCTGTGGTACCTTGCTTATAAAAGTTTATCGATCTCTTATTTCTTAACATTCGTGATAACGATTTTTGCTGCAGCTTTTTTGACGAGGGTTTTTATTATATTCCATGATTGCTGTCATTTCTCTTTTTTTAAAAACCGTCGTGCCAATAAAGTAGTAGGTCTGATAACAGGTATTCTTACCATGTTTCCATATAATAAATGGCAGCACAGTCATTCCATCCATCATGCAACAAGCAGCAATTTAGATAAGCGAGGAGTTGGAGATTTATGGATGCTGACTGTTAATGAATATATACAAGCTTCTATTATAACGAAAATAAAATATCGTTTATACCGGAATCCTTTTATTATGTTCTTATTAGGTCCAATTTACGAGTTTTTAATCATGAACAGATTTAATAGAAAAAATGCCCGTTGGAAAGAACGTGTTAATACGTATATAACGAATATTTCCATCGTTTTACTTGTAGTATTGCTTGGTGAAACACTTGGATGGTCATCATTTTTGCTTGTACAAATACCTATTTTCCTCATTTCTGGCATTATTGGTGTTTGGTTGTTTTATGTACAGCATACATTTGAGGATACTTATTTTGAGGAAGATGGAGAATGGGATTACGTGAAAGCAGCTATTGAAGGTAGCTCCTTTTATAAATTGCCAAGATGGATGCAATGGCTAACTGGCAATATTGGCTATCATCATGTTCATCATTTAAGTCCAAGAGTGCCGAACTATTTATTAGAAGAAGTTCATAATAAAACAACGCCACTTCAAAATGTGCCGACCATCACATTGAAAACAAGTTTGCGTTCATTAAGATTTCATTTATGGGATGAAAAAAAGAACCAGTTTATCCCTTTCTCAGAACTAAAAAAGTTCAAACCAACTATTTCAAAGATATCTTCCAAACCGGAAATGTAAATACTATATTAAACAAACAGCATTTCTCTTTAATAAGCAGTTTTTTACATGCTATTAAACAATGCTGTTTGTTTATCATTTCCCGACTGAAGACTCCCTCCTCAAGGAATGAAGAGGGCAAAGCACAATGAGAAGGTGGTTGGAAATATACTATGACATAATGAGAGGTTAATATGATTAAAAAACTAAAAGTACTTAAGAAAAGTACGGGAATTTCTCCATATATATGGACGCTTCTCACCATATTGCCCTTTTATTTTATTTTTCACGCTTCTTCCACCATAGATGTAGTCACTGGCATTATCTTAACTACTATGTTCTTTCTATTTTATCGAATAGTATATACGGCTAAAGGGTGGACGATTTATATATGGACATCCTTGTTACTGTCCATTTCTGTTACCGCGGCTTATTTATACAGCTACGTCTACTTTGCCTTTTTTTTATCTTATTTTATTGGCAATATAAAAAAGCTGATCCCATTTTCAATATTATATATCGTACAATTAGTATTGATGTCTTCAGTGATTAATTTGAAAATCTTTATGCATGATGAATTATTATTTAAGCAGCTGCCTTTTGTGTTGATCATTTGGTTCGGTGTCATTTTATTGCCATTAACGATTCACAACCGAAAAGAAAGAGGGCAATTGGAGGAAAAGCTGGAAGATGCGAATAAACGAATTTCCGAATTTGGAAAGTTAGAAGAAAGGCAGCGTATAGCTCGAGATCTGCATGATACATTAGGACAGAAACTATCTCTTATTGGCTTAAAAGCAGATTTAGCGAAAAAGCTGCTTAATAAAGATCCAGAAAAAGCCCGTTCAGAATTAAAGGATGTGCAGCAGACTGCTCGAACGGCCTTAAATGAAGTAAGGAAAATGGTTTCTCAAATGCGAGGCATAAAACTAAAAGAAGAAATGTATCTGGTTAAACAAATTCTCCAAGCTGCAGATATTCAGTTTATTTGTAAGGAAGAAATGAATCTAACCAATGTGTCTTCTATTGCAGAGAATATTTTAAGCATGTGTTTAAAAGAAGGAGTAACGAATATAGTAAAACATAGTGGAGCAACTGCTTGCACAGTAGAAATAAATGAAACATCTACTGAAGTTATGCTTCTCATAAAAGACAACGGTACTGCTACTGTAACAGAGAAAGATTTTTCTAAAGGACATGGTTTAGTAGGAATGCGCGAACGTTTGGAATTTGTTAATGGAAGCTTAGATGTAGCAACATCCAATGGCACTATATTAAAAATAAAAGTTCCAAAAGATGGGAAACAAATAGAAAAGGAGGAGTTTATATGATAACCATTGTGATAGCGGAGGATCAGAGGCTTCTTTTAGGTGCATTAGGTTCTTTACTTGATCTAGAAGAGGATATGAAAGTGGTTGGAAAAGCCAATAACGGTTCAGAAGCCATCGCATTGGTCCATAAACTGCAGCCTGATATTTGTATTATGGATATTGAAATGCCAGGAATCACGGGATTGGAAGCGGCAGAAGAATTAAAAATGGAAAACTGCAAAGTCATTATATTAACTACTTTTGCCCGTTCCGGCTACTTTCAGCGTGCCTTAAAATCAGGTGTTAGCGGTTATTTATTGAAGGATAGTCCGAGTGATGAATTAGCAAGCAGCATTCGCAGTGTGATGAATGGCAGACGTATCTATGCTCCTGAGCTGATTGATGATGTCTATAAAGAAGAAAATCCACTGACAGAACGGGAAAAAGAGGTACTGACACTTGTCGCAGATGGAAAAAACACGAAAGAAATAGCGGATCAGCTTTCTATTAAAACAGGTACAGTACGCAATTATATCAGCATGATATTAGAGAAATTAGAAGTAAAAAATAGAATTGAAGCGATATCGAGGTTTAAAGAGAAGGGATGGTTTAAATAACCATCCTTTCAGTTTGTCGACAAAAGGGGTTCAGAATGGTCTCATTCTGAATCCCTTTTTAGTTTAAATTGTATTTTGTTGCTAATTTCTTCGGGGAATTGACGTTCATAGTTTTTGCTGAATGTAGAGAAATGTGGTACTTTATCATGAAATCCATATCCTAAAAACCACCGATAAGCCATTTTAGTCTCTATTTCTTCTATTGTTTTCCGTATAGATCGAATACCAAAGGTATATGGAATAAAGGTCAATTTAATTAATATAACCGGATCAATACTTGGTCGACCTAATTTCTCGTTTATTTATGTCGAAAGACTCGCATCCTTCGAGCCTATGAAAACTTCGTTCTGACCAACTTTCCTGTTGCCCGCGGCTCCTCCCAAGAAGTCACGCCTCGAAATACAAAAATTTTCGATCAGTATACATTTTTTACAAAGTAGCATTCCCCTATGCAAGGAAGATGAATGTTATTGTTTTTACTTACCAATATTTTCTTCTTATGTTTATGCGTTTACATGAACGTTTACATGTTTTGTACTTGTTTGAGAGGGAAGAGTCTAATAAGTTCATAATTAGAAGGAGGAGATATTATGGAATATACAGCGATTAATGGGATTAACAAAAAAACTTCTCGAATCGGTTTGGGCACATGGCCAATTGGTGGCATGATGTGGGGCGGAACCAACGATGAAGAAGCAATAAATCTAATTCATTATGCTTTAGATAATGGGGTGACAGTAGTTGATACTGCTGATGATTATGGGTTAGGCCATTCGGAAGAAGTGGTTGGCAAAGCATTAAAAGAAATCGGAAAAAGAGAGGAGATTATCTTAACCTCTAAAAGTGCTCTAGATTGGCAAGGAAAAAAACTTTTCCGAAATGGGTCGAAAGAAAGAGTCATGAATGAAATCGATGCAACACTGAAAAGGCTGCAGACTGATTATTTAGATGTATATTTTGTACATTGGCCAGATCCAGCTTTACCAATGCAAGAAACGGCGGAAGCTATGAAATCCTTATATGAACAAGGCAAAATTCACAGCATCGGTGTTAGTAATTTTTCTATCGAGCAAATGGAAATGTTTAAGGAATTTGCCCCAATCCATGCGATTCAGCCCCCTTATAATATTTTTGAGAGGGAAGCAGAAGGAGATGTTTTTCCTTACAGCAAGGAGGAAAATGCTACACTCTTCCTTTACAGCTCATTATGCAGAGGTCTTTTATCAGGCAAAATGACAAGCGACCGCGTATTTCATGGAGATGATATGAGAAAAAACAGCGATCCAAAATTTCAACAGCCAAAATTTAACCAATATATAGAAGCAGCGAATAAATTAGAACAATATGCTCAAGAAGCATATAATCGTCCATTAATTGATTTGGCTGTTCGATTTGTTTTAGATAAATCAGAAACTGGGATTGCGTTGAGAGGAGCACGTCGTCCCGATCAATTGGAAACAATAAATCGTATCGATGATTGGCATTTAACATTGGAGGATTTTAAGAAAATAGAGGAGATATTAACAAATACAATTTCAGAACCAATCCAGCCAGATTTTATGGCGCCTCCTTTAAAAAAAGAAGCTCTTCATGTATAATTTTATGGCTCTGCACTATTGGATGCAGAGAAATTAAGATTATTTTGGTTTGAATAAATTAGAAAATAGACGTGTAAAATAGCAGGAGGTGGATAATCCATCGTCTGCTATTTTTTTATCATCCAAAAAATTGTCAGGATTCCAAACTGCAATTTCATTACCAGGAACAGCTACGACAAGCCAATCTCCATCGTCAAATTCAACGCCTGCCTGCCAGCATTCAAATTGATTATGACTCCCATTCACAAATAAAATGCATCCGTTTTCCAATGTAATAATTAGGTGGGGAATACTAACATCCAGTTTAATTTCCATAACTTTTTGTCTCCGGATTTGATAAATCCAACTAAATTCTTCTTCCTCCGAATAGGCTTCCATCTCCTCTTCATTTAATGGATATTTTTCTGGAGGAGAATGATATAGATGCCATTTTGATTCAATGTTTAAATAGAGCAGTCCACCAAAGTCTACTAAATCTTCGAAATTAGTAAAATGTATTTTTGTTAATCTAGATGATATTCCAAACTGAAGACCATCGACCTGCGCTCCAATAAATAAATGCTTTAACACTTTCTCAGCATGAATTTTGTCTTCTTTCTTCATGGAAAACCTCCTGCGTAAAAAATATTCCCTGTCCATGCAACAACACAGGACAGATTGCTTATTTAGCTTTCATCAACCTTTTTCGAATAAATAGACATATAGCGATAATAACAGCAACAGCTATAATTCCATAAACAGCATTAGAATATACATCCATATACTGGACGATATTCTCCCACGATCCGCCAACCATTGCGCCAATTTTGATCAGAATAAAATTCCAAATAAGCGTACCTAAAGTGGTTAATAATAAGAAAATGCTGAAATTCATCCGAGCCATTCCTGCTGGCAAGGAAATCAAACTTCGAATCAAAGGAATAAATCGACAAAAAAAGACCGTCCAATTTCCGAATTTAGAAAACCAGTTATTCGCTTTATGTAAATCTTCTTTGGATAATCTAATAATATGGCCCCATCGGTCAACGATCTTTTCTACTCTATTCATATCAAGCAAGGTGCCAATCCAATAGAGAACGACTGCACCAAAGACTGAACCAATAGTAGAAATAGCTACCACGCCAAAAATTGTCAGATTCGTATATGTTGTCATAAATCCTCCAAAAGTTAAGATAACTTCAGATGGAATAGGAGGAAAGATATTTTCTAAAGTAATAAGCAAAAAAATACCGAGGTATCCAAATTCCTCCATCGTATTTGTAATCCAATTTTCCATGCAAACACACTCCTCAAAAAAACATGCATAAACAGTTAGCTTACGCAGCTTCTCATTGATATAAAGATAAATTTAACAATATGTGAATTATTTTCATTGATGAAAAGGGAAGATTTAAAGTGAAAAGCCTGTTTGAAATGCAAAGGTAAGCAGAAATGGTAGTTATTCTCTCATATAAGGCAACTAATTATTTCTTTTTATTATCAAATAATCCAATGGCTACCCAACTCCCAATATTCATCACTTCACCACCTTGTTAAACTAATACGTTAGATATAATGAAAAGTTTCATTATACGAACATAAAAAGTTGCACAACTCATTTGAGAAGAGCTTTTCCCTTATTAGAATAAGTTTTTTCATAGATATTCCCCAATGATTATCTATTTCATATTATTCTACAAGTATAAATTACTTTAAAATTCTCATTCGCTAAAATGTTTTAGAAATTTATATAGAAATTTTACGCGCTCAAATAATGAAATAAATTAATTGTAATAGTTAGGTAATTATAAGTGAATGGGAAATACTCTCCAATCTATTAGTATTAGGAATGGATATAGTGTTTTTTTCTTTTCAGTATTGATAAATTCCCTTTCCTATTATCAAAAAAAAAGAGGTTTGTAAACGCTTTTGTAGAATGTTTCTATTAGGAAAGTGATTTTTAGTGCCAAAAAACAATTACTTATTTTGGAGGAAGCTTATGAAGCCTATATTAAATAAAATCGGAGCAATTTTTATTCCTGTTAACAATATTGAGGAAGCACGAAATTGGTATTGTGACATAGTAGGGTTACAAGCTGGTGGAGAAATATTATCAGGTCATCTATATATAGTACCAATGGAGGGAACAAGTATAGTATTAGATAGCAAGGTTTATTCTGAGGAAAATATTTTCAAAACTCCCCCTTTTCATTTCAACACTAACAATATAAAACAAGCCTATGAATATATGAAAAGTAAAAAAGTTGAATTAATAACTGAAATTGAGAATAATCACTGGTTTAATTTTAAAGACCCAGATGGGAACTGTTTAATGGTGTGTCAATGTTAAGCCTGTTACACTAACTGGTGCGCGTGACGAGTTATTTGTGGACTGAATTTTTGGACTGATAAAGTAGGGTTTCGTGTAATTTCTGAAGAAGATAATGGTCAAGGAATGAGATGGATTGAAATCGCTCCAACAAATGATGTGGAAACAAGTATTATTCTCCATAATAAAGAATTAATTTCCAAAATGGAGCCTGGACAGTATTTCAAGAAGTAGTAGTTAAGTTAACTACTACTTCTTTTTTGTATCTTTAAATAGTACTTATTTTCAGTGGGGAAGTATAGTAATCAAAGTTATTTTAGAAAGACTCACATAAATACATCACTATATATATTCAGCAGGTGATTCAAGTCAAAGTACAAGAAATTTTAGATGATGACAAAAAGATAGGTACTAATTTATGAAAGCACATCTGATCAAATCGGAGGCGCAGGTAGAGCTTGATGATTAGGGATTTATGCGCCCGGAACAAAAGACACTCCTAATCCCAGGCATTTTATTTCTTAAAAAACGTATCGTTTATCCCAATTCCTGATACTAGTTTACAGCACTTTTCTCCTATGTTCAGCATAGATTACTAGTTATTTTATATCATTATTACAAAAATTACAAATTGTGACAAAATATACAAAAATATTGTGTTAAGATAACTGATAATTATGCAAGGTTTGCTATTTAAGGATTTAGTCATGGTTCATTCGATTTAATTCTATTAGATTGAAATGAAAGCATAGTTAGTTTGGAAATAAGAATAGTATTAGCAACTCTATAAATTCCTAGCAAAATCACATTGTAAAGCAACGAACTTGCCTTTGTGCATTTCATTCTTCTAGAGCTTCTCATCTCTGATTACTAGATTTTATTTGTCACAAGTGTCCGTATTCCCTCAGGCTTATCAACTAGAAGAATTAAGAGTGGGGGACAACAGATGACGAACACCTATGATTTCCACTACATATAAAATTAAGAATACAGCCACAATGGCTGTGGTACGTCTCTATTACATACATATACACCTAAACTCCACAGAAGATATGTTATCTCACAAAGAAATGCGTGTAATTCTTTTTATCCCACTCTTAACGGCCCACCTCGGGGATGCTGAGGAATCGAAGAAGCTAGGTGTTGAAACTTGCCCGTAAAGGTCCGATAGAGGTACACAAACTAAGGTCGCCACGTCCTTATGTCTTCGTTTGTGTGATCCACATCCTGTGGAACTCAAGCTTTCCATCAGTGGGGATGAAGAAAACCCTACCGATGGAAAGGTTCACTTTATGAATAAATAAATTAGAAAACTTTATGGGAAGGAGACTTTTTAATATGCGCTCTAAAAAAAGTACACTCCAAAATTACTTTCCTGAAAGTACTTTCGATACTTTTCTTGCAAGGCTGAAAAGGTCCAATTTTTACCACGGTAAATTACTTGAATACATAGATTTCAAAAGGAATTTTCAGGAGATGCCCTTTACCTTTAAAGAAGAGCTGAGAAATACATCGCCGCTCGAGTTATTAGCGGTATCTCGGAAGGAAATTAGTCATTATCACGAATCTTCTGGTACGACAGGTCACCCATCTTTTGCATGGTTCACGCAGGAGGATATGAAAAAGAGTGGAGAACAAATTAATTCAGCTGGGATTAAATTAACGGAAGATGATCTTATTCTCATTCGGTTTCCATTTGCCTTATTTTTACCGGGTTTTCTTATTCAACAAGCCGCATATCAAGTTGGCGCCGGTATTGTACCGGCAAGTAGCAGGAATTCAGTTACTACATATCCCAAAATAGTAAAGCTATTAAAGAATCTCGACTGTACGGTATTGGCAGGACTTCCAAGAGAAATGGAGCTGTTAGCAGAGACAGCTCGCTTATCTCATATAAATATTGCCGATGATTTCAAGAGGCTGAGAGGCATTTTAGTAGCGGGTGAACTGTTAACACCTAGTCGAAGGGCGCATATTGAATCGCTGTGGGGCAAGCCGGTTTATAACTTATTTGGCTCGACGGAAACAGGGAATATTGCTTCCATGTGCAGTCACGGCAGTCTTCATTTCTCTGAACAGGATTACTTCATTGAAGTGTACGGAGATCAGTTAAAGCATCCGGTTGAATATGGGGAAAAAGGGATGGCTGTCATTACGACTTTAGCTAATCAGGCGTTTCCCTTACTCCGTTATGTTAATGAAGATATTGTTTCTCTACATAAAGGTGAGTGTCCGTGTGGATCTCATGAAATAGAATTAAGGCATTACGGGCGAATCAGTGAACGTCAATGGATCAATCAGCAATTGCTTGATGCCTATGACTTTCAAGAAGCTGTTTATACGCTACCAACGGTACCAGTCGCATGGCGGTTTGACATTGTAAATAACGGGGTTGATGCGGTAATGGAGTTTAATGAAGCCGTAAACGAGCAAACGATAAAGTCACATCTGGCTGACAAGTTAAACGTGTCGATCAACCTTATAATTACTAGAGCAAATGAACTGTTAGATCGATCCACTTTACTTGATGAAACGATTAGTAAAAAACCACAATATATTTCAAAAAAAAGGAGGACCACCAATGAATAATTCTGTTAGCACAATCGTGCCCAGCATGTTTTTTGATCAATGGGAAAGCACGCATATTTCAGAATTAGTAGCATTTCACAAAATGTACCTTGAACAAGGGAAGACAATTGAGAATATCAGCGATGAAGAAAAAGAAAAATATCATTTATTCGCAATCAACTTAACCTTAAGACACGTGTGGGACAACACTCCATTTTATAAAGATAAATTAGTAGAGGCTGGCTTTTTAGAACCATATTTATCTAGCCTAAGTGAGCTGGAAAAGGTTCCACTGTTAGAAAAGGATTACCTTAGAGGCAACAAAGAAATACTTCTTTCTGTTGATCCGATAAAAATCACCCAATTTCATTTAACGTCAGGTACTACTGGAAAACCAATTTACACCGCTCATACACTGTCTGATCAATACTATCATGATGCAATTCCTTCCTACCCTTATTTGTTTAAGGGGGATAGCTCAGCAGATGTTGTCGGAATAGCTTTGCCATATGAACTGGCGCAGCCAGCTTTAGGATTTCATCGGTTATACCAATTCATCTTTGGTGCTGCTGTCTTATCCCTAGGAAAAGGTGGGTATATGGCTCCTCTGGACAAATCGGTTGAGGCAATTAAGGATTTTGAAGTTACTGTTGTCGTCACTACCCCTTCGTATGCCGCATTACTGGCAGAAGAAATAGAGAAGCAAGGTTTAGAGAATGGAAAAGATATAAAAATTAAAAAATTAATGCTAACTGGTGAGGGGTGCTCACCGCAGTTTACAAAGCGTCTGCAAATCATTTGGAACTGTGAGATCCAACAAATATACGGTTCAACTGAATGTGGACTAGTAGGCATTCAGCACAATAATGAAGCAGGTTATTATATTTTAGAAGGTAATGTAAAAATTGAAGTCGTCGATGAGAATACTGGAAAACCGTTAAATACGGGGGAAACAGGCGAAATCGTGATCACTACTCTTTTACGGGAAGCAATGCCTTTTGTTCGTTACAAAACAGGAGATATTGGATTTTTGGAAGAGCCTGATCCAGAAAATACGACCCAGCTTCGAAAAATTCATTTGCGCGGACGAAAAGGCACGAATATTATGATTGAAGGTATCGACTATTCACCAATTATGCTGGAGCACTTTTTGCTCATGATTGATGAGGTTGGACTCTGGTATCAGTTTATCTTAGATGATGAAGAACTAACGATTCATATTGAAAACATGGATCCCAATACACTAGATTCAGAATTGGCCGAGAGAGTGAAGCAACACATGTATACGTCAACTGGGATCAACTGTGAGGTTAATGTAGGGACGATTACGAGAGTATTTTCCAAGGCTCAAAGAGTCTTTTATCCCACCCTTAACGGGCAGTAAGACCTCCACCTTAAGATGATGAGAAATCGAGGAAGCTAGATGGAGGATAACCGCCCATAAATGTCCGAGGTAGGTGCACAAAAGAAGGTCGCCACTTCCTGAGGCAACGTTTGTGTGATTCACATTCTGTGGAAAGCTTCACTTTATATAAATGAAAAGGAGATGAAGTAAGATGATTATTGATGGACATGCTCATATCTCGCATGAACCGTACAACAGTGTTGAGAAATTGATGGATGCAATGGTTGCAGCAAACATTGACAAGGCGGTGTTATTCCCAGGAGGAATGCTTGATGTTAGGCAAATGACGAATTATGTAATTGGTAAAGCAAAGGTGGGTAATGTAGAACCAAATAATGCCTTTTTATTAGATGTCATGAAACAATATCCGGAGAAATTTTATGGATTCTGTACGATTAATCCGAACCAAAAAATCGATGATGCATTAGCGCAGCTTACGGATCTAAAAAATAGTGGGTTTGTTGGATTGAAAATGGCGCCAATGGTCCACCAATTTTCCTTATTAGGAAAAGTATCGAAAGGATTGGCTGATCTCTGTGGTCAACTAAAGATTCCTTTCTACACCCATACACTTTTTCATGCAAGTGCTAGCACCGGATCGCTCGGAAAGTTAGCAGAGGAATTTAAAAATACGACATTTATTATTGGACATATGGGATTCGGTCCACTCGATGTTGAAGCAATTAAATTGGCTTCGACAATGGACAATGTTTTCTTAGAAACATCTTCATCAAACTATCTTGCTGTTGAACAAGCCGTCGACAAATGCGGGCACGAAAAAATTATTTTTGGTTCCGAGTTTCCACTTTCTGATCCAGTTGTAGAAAGGATAAAGATTGATAGACTGCCTATTTCCGATGAAAAGAAAGAATTCATTTTTAGTAACAATATTCTTCAAATCATACAATCAGAAGCGGGGGTTTTGTAATAACAATGAAATCAATAAGCGAGCCAATTACAAAGGAAGGAAACGAGCATCATTTACAAAGTATTATTCGGTGGTTTCGTTTACTAGATGATAATGAGGAATCGATTGAATCATTAGATCGAGATATGGTGAAGGATTACCATACCTTTGCGATAAATCAACTATTAGCATACGTATTCAAAGAGAATCCTTTTTACAGGCAGAGATTAATAAATGCGGGATATTCCCCAGATCAACCAATCGATTTAGATACATACCGCACGATACCCTTAATGAGAAAAAAAGATATAAGGGATAATTATCAACAGATATTAACGAAAAAAAAACTTGCTCATATATGTAAATCGACCGGAACAACAGGAGGGAGTCCAACCTATATTGGCCACACGATCGATGAATTGTACAACTATTACTTGGCACCAAAATATCCAAAGTTGATGGGAAGAGTAAAGGATAGAGTTGTGGCCAATGCTCTTCCCTACGAAATGAGTTCTTCTGCATTAACGTTTCATCATGAATTCCAACATTTATTAGGTTGTACGATTTTACCGATTGGTAAAGGTGGGACCTATTCCGATCCGGAAATAGCTATTCAATTCATGAAAGATTGGAATGCAGAGGTGCTTGTTACGACACCTTCCTATGCCATTGAGCTATATGAAGCAGCACAGGCAATGAATATTAACGTGCAACAGGATTTCCAAATACAACAGATTTTTTTAACTGGAGAAGGGACATCTCATAACTTTAGAAAGAGAATAGAAAATTTGTGGAATAGTCCTAGTGTTATTTTGTATGGATCATTAGAATCCATGCTTATCGGTATAGAGTGTGAATATCAAGATGGCTTTCATTTGGCGGATGGTCATTTGTTTATCGAAATTGTGGACCAGGAGACAGGTCTTCCATTAGAACCGGGTCAGCAAGGGGAAATTGTCGTAACGACGCTATTACGAGAAGGAATGCCACTTATTCGCTACCGAACTGGTGATCTAGGATTTATTGATGAACAGCAGTGTGGATGCGGAATCGAAATACCACGTTTATTTTTACGGGGAAGAACAAGTGATCAAATCAAGTTAATTTCTGGAGAATACTCCCCGTTTTATATAGAGGATATTATTATGCAAGTAGATAATATTGGTAATTGGTATCGACTGATTGTAAAAGATGATCAGTTAACTGTTGAAGCTGAACCAAAAGATAATGGAGTAGACCGCGAGCTCTTATCAGAAAATATTCGTTCCTTAATCGAATTTCATCTAAATGTCCCATGTGATGTTCAGATCGTAGACAAGGTGAGAAGAAATAAAGGAAAAACAAAAAGAGTATGGCTTGAAGCGTAATAAGGAAGGAGAACAAAGCATGGACAAACTCATTTGGTTTGATGCACGAGATAATTTGGATAATTTAAATGAAATAATATTAACTGTCAACCAATCTAGTAATTTCGACGGAATCCTTTACAATGCTTTTCAATTAAAAGAAGTTTATCATTCGGACCGCTTAAAAATAGCATGTTTCATAGAAGTGGAGGCAGAGTGGAATGAGCTACTAGAAAGGGAAGAGCATTTAGACGATATTGTCATTATATCGCCGAATGAGCAAATCCTAAGCATAGCGAAAGAAAGGGGGCTGCAGACAGGTCTATATATGTACATAGATAATGAACAATCAATGGAAAGAGCACATATCGAAGGCAAAAAAAATGGTTACGTCATCGTCGAATTTAAGGATGAAACAAATATCCCATTAGAATTAATTATTGCGCAGCTACAGCAAAGTCAGACGAGAATTATTAAAAGTGTCCATACATTGGATGATGCCAAGGTTTCCAAGGAAGTAATGGAAGTGGGCTGTGACGGTTTACTAATACGTACGGATCAAATCCAAACGATTATGGGAATAAATACGATCATCGAAGAAAATAAACATTCCATGCTGGATGTAGTCCGATTAAAAGTGACCAATGTCGAGCACTTAGGTCCAGGAAAAAGAGCATGTATTGATACGACAACACTGCTTACAAAAGAGGAAGCAATGATTGTTGGGTCTACTTCGAGCGGCGGACTCTTAGTTTGCTCGGAGACACATTATCTCCCTTATATGAATACACGGCCGTTTCGAGTTAATGCAGGAGCCGTTCATAGTTATGTTTGGTGTCCGAATGATAAGACAGAGTATATCACGGACTTAAAAGTTGGAAGTGAAGTTCAGATTATTGATATTCATGGAAATGTTAGAACAGCAAATGTGGGAAGGGTAAAAATTGAAGTGCGACCTTTATTATTAATTGAAGCGGAATATGATGGTTACAGCATCAATACCATTGTTCAGGATGATTGGCATATTCGAATATTTGATGGAAATGGTCAGCCAAAGAATTCTACTAGATTTAGAGTTGGGGACGAGGTATTAGCTTACGTATGTGAACCTGGCAGGCACGTAGGCATCAAAATTGCAGAATCCATTGCAGAACGTTAATAAAGCGCAGCTAGAAAATAGATTGGTTATTGTCCTAGTAATTCCTAATAAAACGAAACTTAACAAGTAGAGGTGAAGGAAAATGTCTCACAAATCTCTCCGTCTTCATCGATTATTTCATCCAAAGTCGAAACGGACGATACTTTTCCCGCTGGACCACGGAACGACAATCGGAGCAACTCGTGAATTGTCACATACGCCGGAGCTTATTTCAATGGCATCTCGTCAGAATTTTCAAGGAATTGTTGCGCACAAAGGAACGATAAATTGGGCGATAGAATCTGGAGCAGACACTTGTACGATTGATTATTTACTTCATCTTTCCGCTTCTACCAACCTATCGATGGATGTCAATAAAAAGCAATTGGTTTCTTCTGTTCAGCATGGACTGAGAATTGGAATTACCGGGATTTCTGTGCATGTTAATTTAGGTATTTCTCATGAGGATATGATGCTAAAAGACTTAGGCATGGTCTGTGAGGAAGCCTATCAATGGGGACTTCCTGTATTAGCCATGATGAACGTTTTCGAATCAAATAATGGAAATGAAAAATCGTTAACGAAAAAAATAGCACACGGCGTTCGAGTAGCAGGGGAATTGGGAGCTGATTTAGTAAAGGTTCAGTACAGTGGAAGCTATGACAGTATGGTAGAGGTTGTGAATGCCTTTCACATTCCGGTGCTAGTCGCTGGCGGTAATAAAAATGCAGACAAATATGATACATTCAACGCTGTTTATAACTCACTTCTTGCTGGTGGAAAAGGTATATCAATCGGGCGTAATATTTTTGAAGATACGAATCCAGAAGCAATGTGCAGTGCTTTAGCAGGAATTGTTCATGATAATTTGACACCAGAGCAAGCTTTTGAAGTTTATGAGAGCATGGGGATAAAGGAATCTATACCAATTAGAGGGAGCGATGAAAGGTGGTAGTTTCTGCAAATAATCTTCCACGAAAAATTGTCTTAAATATTGATGAGGATAAGCAATATTTAAAACCGCTTGTTGCCTATTATGATCAGCTGGAGGCTAAGGAAAAAACATTCGATCGATTAATGCGAGCAGAGATTGAAGATTACCAACTTCAAATGGTTAACATGGTGTTAAAGCATGTTTGGGACAAAAACGAGTTTTATCGGCAAATGTTAGAAGATCACGGATTTATGGAACCAGTGATACATACCATTGATGAATTGTCAAAGGTTCCCTTTTTAACGAAAGATATGATTAGAGGAGATCGTAATAAGTTGTTATGTGTAGAACCTAATGAAATTGGACAAGTTCACGTGACATCGGGAACAACAGGTGAACCGATCTATACGAGCTTCACGCTTAACGATCAATACTTGTACGAGCTATATCCAAAATATCCACACCTTTTTCCAGAAGATGAGCATGACGTTATTGCTGTAGCCCTACCCTATGAATTTGCCCTACCTGGGTTAGGATTCCAACGGTTATACCAATTTGCATTTGGCTCAACGATTTTGTCTATTGGAAAAGGGGGCTATATGGGTCCTGTCGATAAGTCACTTGCCTTGATGAAGGAGTTTAAGGCTACAATTCTGGCAACAACGCCGTCTTATGCTGCCTTACTCGCTGAAGAAAGTGAGAATTTAGGCATCGATATTAAAAAGGATATTCAATTAAAAAGAATTATTATTACTGGAGAAGGGTGTTCCTTTACCTATCGGCAACGATTACAAGAGCTATGGGGCTGCGAAGTTTCGTTCTTTTATGGTTCAACCGAGTGTGGCGTTATTGGTGTCGAATGCTCTGAACATACTGGCTACCATGTTACACAAGGACATGTCAAAGTAGAGATTATTGATCCAGATGGCAAAGAAAATCTAGGCTACAATATGTTAGGGGAAATTGTCGTTACAACATTGAACCGAGAAGGAATGCCAATGCTGCGCTATCGTACTGGGGATATAGGCTTTATGAAAGTATCGAATTGTTCATGCGGTTGTGAGATGGATATTCTCCATTTAATGGGAAGGCAAGAAAACCAAATAATGATCGGGAATGAGCTCTTCTCTCCATTTTATATAGAGAATGTTCTGCTTGGGGTGAAAGAAGTTGGACTTTGGTATCACATCCTTGTTCATCATACCAACTCTATTACGTTAGAAATAGAGTCGTTGAGTGCCGAATGTTCCGAGGAAGAGCTATCCCGTAAAGTTTTAATGAAAATGAAAAAAGTATTTCCGATCAATTTCGCTGTCGTTGTAAAGGCTAGAATTCCAAGAACGTTTGGAAAAGCAAATCGAGTGTTTTTTGAAGCATAATAGATTTGAAAATTTTGTGAGTTGAGGTGTAAAGGATGAGTGAAAATGTGCAGGCACTGCTATATACAGGTCTCGTTTCCTTAAAAGAGAATGACTATACAAAAGCAAAAAATACATTTGAAAAAGTAGTTGAATTACAGCCGGAAAATGGAGAAGCACATGCTTGGCTGGCTGCAACATACGGTCGGTTGATGGAAAAAGGAAGTATGGTGGAAAAAATGAAATACTTCCCCTATTTAGAGAAAGAGGTAGCGATTGCGCAAAACTTATGTCCAGATTCTCCACTTACGAGAAGGGTCAACGGCTTCCGTCTTCTCTATACACCACAGGAATTTGGGGGCAATCCGAATAAAGCTATTTCCGAATTAAACTATTGCGTGAACCAAGGCGCCGAGGATGCAGAGTTATATTATGCGATCGGACTTGCGTATTTAGAAATAGATGATAAGAAACATGCCATCGAAGCGTTGGAATCCGCATTAAAATTTGATCCGAATTATGAATTAGCCAATCAAAAATTAACTAGCCTAAGTAGGGATATGCCGTATGAATGTAATTGAGGCAGTAAACGTAAAAAAGACCTTTAGCGAAAATACAGTTGTAGATCAAGTTAGTTTAACGATACAAAAAGGTGAAATATTTGGTTTGTTAGGTCCAAATGGTGCAGGAAAAACAACAACGATATCGATGTTAAGTGCACAAGTAGAAACTTCTTCTGGAAATATCACAGTAAATGAGTTCGACACAAATAAGGAGTCAGCAAAGGTAAAATCACTAGTTGGGATCGTTCCGCAGGACATTGCTTTGTATCAATCATTAAATGCCTATGATAACCTGATTTTTTTTGGTTCTTTATACAATTTAAAGAAGAAGGAAATAGTAGATAAGACCAATTGGCTACTAGATATTGTCGGTTTAAAAGATAGAGCGAAAGAACCGATAAAAAATTATTCAGGTGGTATGAAGCGTAGAATTAATATTGTAGCCGCATTATTACATAATCCACAGGTAGTATTTATGGATGAGCCTACTGTCGGCATAGACCCTCAATCGAGAAATAAAATATATGAGTTGATTCGTATATTAAAAGATTTAGGAGTTACGATCGTTTACACGACACATTACATGGAAGAAGCTGCTGCACTCTGTGATCGCATCGCTATTATGGATAGGGGCAATATTATTACCCAAGGGACTCCTGACGAACTCATTGCAAAAATCCATGGTGGGATTGTCGAGTTAAGTATGTTAAGTACAGAAGCATTAGAGGAAGCGAGTGATGTGCTAAAGCCTATCGATGGTGTTGTTCAAACAAGTATAAGCGGTGAAAAGCTGTCCATCATTGTCAAAGATACGCAGTTGTCGCTCGGTATAATCATAGAAACATTAAATAACAACAAGATTCATGTTGATTCGATTAACATTATGGCACCAACTTTAGAAACATTGTTTTTACATTTAACGGGAAAACAATTGAGAGATTAGGTAGAAGAGGAGGGATAATTATGAGGTTTATGCCGGTAGTCAAAAAGGATTTAAAATTACTACTTATGGATAAAGGCGCTATTGTTGTCTTATTTCTTCTCCCGATCATGTTTATTAGCGTGATGAGTTTTGCCTTAATGCCAGTATACTCGGGAGGAGAGGATAATTCCATCACCATTCCGCTAATCAACCACGATAATAGTAAAGAGTCGAAACAATTTATCGACGTACTTTCGAAGGTAAAGGGATTACATATCATAACAACGATCGATGGCAAGAAACTTGTCGAAGAAACGACGATCAAATTGGTAAAAGAAGGTAAATACCCGATGGTTATATCTATTCCTGAAGGGTTCAGCGACAAGGTTATCAAGAATGAAAAAACCACATTATTGGGCTATGCAGATCCTGCTCAATACAATACAAGCTCTGTGCTTATTAAGGCAATCGAAGGGGTATCTCAGACATTCGCAGTCAAATATTCCATTTCAAACCTGGTCGATGAACAAGTTGTTGGAATTAATAAGACAGTGGATGCAAGGTTTGATGAGGTGCAACAAGCCTATAAGAAAGAGATTGATAATTTAACCGACCAGATTAAAGAGCTTACTGAATCACTCCCTGCTAGTGCGCCAGTTGTTTCAAAACCTGAAACGCCAACAATCGATAATAAGGTAGATTACAAAGCTATTAAAAAAGATTTACAAGAAAAAGCTTCCTCCTCCTTAAGTGAACCGCCCATTATCGTAGATCCTACAATCGGAGAATCGAATCAAGGGGAAGTTCCGGACTCCTTTCAACAAAGTGTGCCAGGTTATACTGTTATGTTTGCTTTCTTCATCGTAATGTTTGCCGGCAGGTCCTTTTTAAATGAGAGAAGCGAAGGAACATTCCGACGAATATTGTCAGCGCCAATTAGTAGGTGGAACTTATTTGCAGGCAAACTAGTTCCAAATTATATCATTGGAGTATTTCAGACAATTATTATGTTTGCGTTTGGTCATTTTGCCTTCGGAATGTCATTAGGTCACTCCCTGATAGGTTTAATTGTCATTTCCTTATGTCTTGCTTGGGCAAGTTCTTGTTTAGGTATGTTGATTGCTTCACTTGTGAAAACGGAAGCACAAGTCACCGGTTTTTCGATGATGATTGTACTTACACTAGCAGCACTAGGGGGAACGATGGTACCTCTATTCATTATGCCTGATGTTATGCAAACAATTGCTATGTTTACTCCACATGCTTGGGCTTTAACAGGTTATCAGGATCTATTAGTACGAGGTATGGGGCTTAGTGATGTTATGGATAATGCGCTCGTATTATTTGGCTTTGGGCTTGTATTCTTATTAATTTCATTGGCCCGATTACGTTTTGTAGATTACTAATAGAGAAGCTTTGAAAGGATTATTCATTCTACATTCTAATAATAGAGCATGAAAATTTTTAGATGGGGTGTATTCAATGTTTCAAGTAGAAAAAGCGGTACAGTACTTTTCCGAACAGATTCCAGATAGAGTGGCCATTATGGACGAACAAAAGCAAGTTACCTACAAAGAGCTTCATCAGTCGTCAACCCAATGGGCGCATTTACTTTATCAAAAAGGTGTTGCCCAAAGCTATACGGTCATCATTTTAATGGATAATAGTACGAAGTTTATGCAACTAGTATTAGCTCTATCAAAACTACGAGTAAGACTAGTCTTCATCAATTGTCAATTAACCAGTTCGGAGATAGTATCGATCCGTGACAAGGTCAGTGCGCAATATATCATCACAGAGCTCAAGTATTGGAATAAGGTTAATGAAATACTGGAATCAACCGCCAATCTAGACGTTTTATTTGTAGAAAGAGAACAAATATCGCTGCAACAAAAAAATACGATCGAGTTGGATATAGCAATAACAAGCCAAAGCCATGATTCGCAGCACATTATCTTCTTTACATCAGGAAGTACTGGAAAACCAAAAGGAATTGCAATGGATAAAAGTAAATTTGATATGAGCTACGCAAAGGAAGCTACATTATCTGTACACTTGATCGCAAGGCCAATTTATTATCGGGCCCATTTTAGTTCTTTATGCTATATGCTGCAAGAAGGAAAAACAATATACTTGAGCTCCCATGTCATTCCTGAAAAATTATATCAGGCCATGGACGTATATAACGTATCCCATGTCATCCTGGGTTCTTATGACCTTTTGCGTACAATTCAATGGTTAGAAGAACAAAATGCGTTGTTTCCAGCGTCCGTAAAAGAAATAATCTCTACAGGGATGACGATTTCAGAAAAGTTAAAGCGCAAGGTACTCCCATTCGGACCGCATGTATCCTTTGTTGATTTGTACGGAACAAGTGAATGCGGAGCAATATCCATGATAGGTAATAAAGAATGGGAAACCAAACAAGGCTCCGTAGGGCGTCCGCTATTTTTTTCTAAGGTTATGGTTGTTAATCAAAAGGGAGAAGTATTACCTGCTCATACTACAGGAGAGGTATGTGTCAAAACGCCTTTTAGTATGGAAGGCTATATAGAAGATGAAGCATTGAATGAAGAGACGTTTGTTGGTGACTATATTCGGACAGGAGATATCGGGTATTTGGATAGGGATGGTTATATATATTTGATTGGTAGAAAAAACAATACAATCAATCGCTCAGGCAATATATTTCATGTATCAGATGTAGAAAAAGTAATCATGAAGCATCCAGAGATTCACAATGCTACAGTAGTTTGTTTAAAGGATGCGTATCATTTTCAAATTCCGGTAGCCTATATCGAACTTACCGATAAAAAACAAAAAGACGATCAATGGATGCAAGAGCTTTATGAATATTGTAGAAACCATTTGGCTGAATTTAAGATACCCGCTCACTTTGTCATTGTCGACCAATTACCATTAAATGCTGCGGGTAAAGTCGAACAAGCTAAGCTACAAAAATTTCTGCCAATGATTACGGAAAGGAGTGAGGTTTAATGCCTCAAGATTCCCATTATGTAAATCAAATAATATTTAACCTTTTACTTGTATCGACAAATCGAACGACAGATAATTTAGAAATTATTACAGGTGATACGATTTACCCAACAGTGATGAACCAAAACATGTGTACAACAGAAATTTCAACCTATAAACCTAACTATTATATAAGAGAATCTTATTTGCATACAGTTAGATCCAATTTTATCGTATCCCATAATATCGCTTTACTAGTCCCCGAAAATGTTCCCAATCCATTGTTAAAGAAAATTATGCAAAAAGAGGAAGGGATAGGTTCGGCAATGCGACAATTAAACATCTCATCATCAAGGAAAATTGTCGCGTTTGGTTATCGAAATAAACAGCAAGTAACCAATTTATTTAATCAGCCGATGGACCTTATTTTTAATCATGATGAAGATGTCCCGTTTAAGGAATACCATTTATTCTTTGAAAAACAGGAAGAACCCGGCATTCATTTATTAGAGTACTTTAATCCCAATATTTTGTTGACTCGGACAGAAATGGAGGGAGTAAATCGGGATACAGTCCCAATTAAGGAGATAGATCGATCATTGGTAAGAAATAAATAAAGCTACAAATAGGGAGAGGGATAACCGTGACTCGACCAGATAAAGCGGACAATGAATGGACGGAAGTGAAAGAATTAATGGATAGCGCTTTGTTAGAAATGAAAAATAAAGATATGAAAACGGCCATTCAATTGTGGGAAAAGGTCATCCATTTAGATGGAAATAATGCGGACGCACATGCATGGTTAGCAGCATGTTACGGAGCATCTATTGATGACACCAATTTACTTAATAAGATGGTATTAAATGCTAAAATGAAGAAGGAATTAGACAATGCATTTTACATTTCACCAAACTCTCCAGTAGCTCATAAAGTTCTGGGAATTCGTTATTTGAATGCACCTCCTAAGTTTGGTGGTGATGTGAATAAAGCAATAGAATGTTTGCTAAACAGTATCAAATTTGACAATAAGGATGCCGATGTACACTATTATTTGGGAACAGCATATCTAAAAAACAATGAAACAGACAAAGCCATTAACTCATTTCAAACCTGTATAGAAAAAGACGAAAGCCATGAAGAAGCAAAGCAGAAGCTAGCGCAATTACAATTATGAGGGGGGACCATAGGTAGATAAAGTGAATATTTTCCAATTGGGCAGAATACACTTGGAATTACCTTTTGATTAATAATAAGATCTAATCCAAATTGAAAAAAACAGTTAGATTCATAACGCTGAACCATATTATAAGCAACAGCGAAAATTAGTTTGAAGGTAATTTAGTGCATGTTGAAAGAACATGTGGAATAGAGTCGATTTTAAGCCTCTAGGACTAAAAAGTTCTAGGGGATTTTCCATGAGTAATGCTGACAAAATATCCAACCATTTTATAAAATGAATTGAATGGTTTATTTTAGGTTTAGTAAATAACTAAAACTGGATATCCCCTGAGTTCGAGAATATGACGTTATTCTGAAACATCTACAAAAGAAAGGGAAACCTTTTTCATGTCTAAATAAACCAGCACAGAGCAGCTAAGATGAGTGGCGGTTCACTGATAAGGGCAAAACAAATAAATCCTTAACTCTTGCAAGAAACTGGGTAATGGCCTTGATTTTTGTATGTTCCTAGGGCATTGTGGACGGACTCCTCACTTTAAAAGCATAGTGGTAGATATTTTAAACTTTAAAAAATTGTGATAGACTATGATAAGTTTATAATCGATACAGAAAAGGTGTGTGACTAGGTCGCGCCTTGGCTCGTTGTGACGCCTAAGCAGGAGCGCCTGCATCCTTTCTGCAAATTTTAGAGTATAAGGATGGTAAAAATGACCGACAGACAAATTAAAACAGACGTTATTTTAATTGGTGCCGGAGTCATGAGTGCGACTTTGGGTTCACTGCTTAAAGAATTGGTACCTGACTGGAAAATTACAGTGTTTGAGAAGCTCGAAAACGCAGGAGAGGAAAGCTCTAACGAATGGAATAATGCGGGAACAGGGCATTCTGCTCTATGTGAGCTTAACTACACCGCTGAACAACCGGACGGATCCATAGATATTAGCAAAGCTATAAAAATTAATGAACAGTTTCAGGTTTCCATGCAGTTTTGGTCTTATCTTGTAAACAGCAATTTGATACGTAATCCTCAGGACTTTATCATGCCATTGCCTCATATGAGTTTAGTGCAAGGGGAAGAAAATGTAGCATTTTTAAAAAAACGTTTTGAAGCACTGTCAAGCAATCCACTGTTTCAGGGGATGGAATTCTCCGATGATCCGGGAAAACTGATGGAATGGCTTCCGCTTATTATAGAAGGCCGTACATCGAATGAACCGCTAGCGGCAACAAAAATCGACTCTGGAACGGATGTCAACTTTGGTGCTTTAACACGCATGTTGTTTGACCACTTAACGAGTAAAAACGTCGAGATAAACTACAGACATTGTGTTAATGATATGAAACGTATCAGCGACGGCTCATGGGAATTGAAAGTGTGTAATCTCGATAGCGGTAAAGTCGAACGCCATACTGCAAAATTCGTCTTTATCGGAGGTGGGGGCGGAAGTCTGCCATTACTACAAAAATCCGGAATTCCTGAATCAAAGCATATTGGAGGATTCCCGGTAAGCGGATTATTTATGGTATGTAACAATCCGGATGTTATAGAGCAGCATCATGCAAAAGTATACGGTAAAGCTAAGGTTGGTGCTCCGCCAATGTCTGTTCCGCATCTTGACACAAGATTTATCGACAACAAAAAATCATTGCTCTTTGGACCGTTTGCCGGCTTCACACCCAAGTTCTTAAAAACAGGTTCAATGTTTGATTTGTTAGGTTCTGTAAAACCGAATAATGTCTTCACTATGTTGGCGGCAGGCGTAAAAGAGATGTCATTGACAAAATACCTGATCCAGCAAGTTATGTTATCGAATGAAAAGCGCATGGAAGATTTACGAGAGTTTATCCCGAACGCCAAAAGCGAGGATTGGGATATAGTGGTAGCTGGCCAACGTGTGCAAGTTATCAAAGATACTGAGGCCGGCGGTAAAGGAACACTTCAATTTGGTACGGAAGTTGTAAGTAGCTCTGATGGCTCGATAGCTGCATTGCTCGGCGCATCTCCGGGTGCTTCTACTGCCGTTCATGTCATGCTTGATGTAATAAAAAAATGCTTTCCACAACATATCAAAGAGTGGGAACCGAAAATAAAAGAAATGATTCCTTCTTATGGCATATCACTAGTGGAAAACCCAGAGCTTATCCACGAAATTCATACTTCAACAGCGCGGACGCTTGGCTTAGCGGGTAAAAAACAAGTGTTAAAGGAAGCATAAATTGCCGTTTTGGCAATTTTATGCTTCCTTTAGTTTTTTTAAGTACCTTTGAAGAGCTTTATTCCACAGGTAACTACGACGCAATGTACTTTGCATTATTGCAAACCCAAAAGCTATGAGTGAGTCGGATTTTGATCGTTGGATGGGGCGTATTTTTATATGCTGTCCGATTATGTGGTGGCAGTAACTTTATAAGAGTCAGATTTTGCACAAGACGTTGCTGATAAATGGATTGCAAGCGGTGACGAGCTGAGAATGTCAGCGGGCTGGAGTTGCTACTGCTGGCTTTTAGGGAATCGCCTAGACAAGGAATTTTCCGAAAGCAAGATTTCCAATATGCTTGAAATGGTGAAAAATACGATTCATGATTCGCCAGAAAGAACGAAATCCGCTATGAATAATTTTCTATACACCGTGGGGATTTCATATTTGCCGCTACATGAAAAGGCAGTCGAGACCGCAAAGGAAGTAGGTACAGTAGAAGTAAAACGGGACAAGAAAAAAAGCAGTTTTCTAAATGCTTACGAAAGTATTCATAAAGAAATTGATAGAGGGAGGCTTGGTTTCAAACGTAAATATGTAAGATGTTAAAAATTAACTTAGTATTGGGGTGTTGATCCAAGAAGGATTGACACTCTTTTTGTTGAAGTTACTGAACCAACGGGCAGAAAGGTGAAGGAGAATTTAAATCATAATTTTTTCTAATATGTTCCAGTTTATTTTATTTTTTAAATACCTATTTAATAGTTTTGGTGATAGACTTGTAGTTGTTTGTATTATTTTTAAGGAGTATTAAAAAAATGGACTTTGAGAAAGTTTTCACACCAACTCTCTCTGGAATTACTAGTTTTGTTTTTTGGTATCCGCTAATTATGTCTCTTTTTTGGATTGCTGGAACGATTATTTATATATGGTTTCGTGACAGGGATCAAAAAATAGATTTTTCGAAAGTGAATTGGCCACTAATTACTTTTTTAGTACCATGCTACAATGAGGAGGATACAATAGAAGAAACGCTAAGGAATTTACGGAGTTTAAGTTATCCATTGAAAGAAATTATTTTAATAAATGATGGTAGTACGGATGGAACTGCCGCCATTCTTCATAAATTAAGCAAAAGCTATTCGGATGTTCGGATTATCCAATTATTTCAAAACAGAGGAAAAGCGAATGCATTGCATTTAGGAGCCCATGCTGCGAAAGCAGAGTTTTTATTATGTTTAGATTCTGATGCCATCTTAGATGACGATGCACCATATTATTTGATATATCACTTTCTTCATAAAGGAGAACGCCTTGGTGCTGTGACGGGAAACCCTCGGATTAGAAACCGGAATACATTGTTAAGTCGAATGCAATTAATAGAGTATTCGTCTATTATTGGTGCCATTAAACGTACACAGCGAATTATAGGAAAAGTGATGACCGTATCTGGTGTAGTGGTAGCATTCCGAAAAAAAGCACTAGTAGATGTTGGGCTGTGGGATCGCGATATGATTACCGAAGATATTGCTGTTAGTTGGAAATTACAGCAGCGCTTTTGGGATATACGATACGAACCTAGGGCATTATGCTGGATGTTTGTGCCTGAAACACTTAGAGGTATTTGGAAACAACGAGTTCGTTGGGCACAAGGTGGTCAAGAAGTAATGCTTCGCCATTGGCGTGTATTATTTCAATGGAATCAACGCCGAATTTGGCTTGTTTATATCGAACAGTGGATTAGCACTATTTGGTCTTTCGCCTGGTTGTTCGTTACTTTACTGCTCATTCTAGCAGCAGATGAACCACAAGAAATGTTAATATGGTTTACCTTTACATCCTTTACACTAGTAATGATGAGTTTAATTCAATTATTTATTGCCTTAAAAATTGACTCCAAATTTGATCATGTAAAACGATATTATCTTTGGGCTGCATGGTATCCTGTAATTTATTGGATTGTCAATACGCTTGTGGTCATTAGGGCTTTTCCCAAAGCAGTAAGATCACGATTGAAAGGAGGCTATGCGACATGGAGCAGTCCAGATCGAGGTTTGACGAAAAACAGCAAATAATTATCTCCGATAAACAGCCTTTTGTACGCTTTATTATTAGTTTATTTTTCACTGCCTTTTTTTGGGTGTATAGTTTGTTTGTTGTGTGGTTCTTTACTTCCGCTCTAATAGGAGTGAATGATCGCTATAGTGGAGTATTAAAAATTGCATTTAAAACGGTAAATAGTGAGATAAGAAGTTTTGTTTATATCTCTATTCTAATTTTCTTTTTCTTTTTAATCTCATTATTCTTTTGGAGATTATATAATAAAAAGAGGTTTGGGTCTTTAAATAGACGGAAACCAGTAGGGAAAACCACGATCAATGATCTTGAAAATTTAGGGCTTTTATCTAAAGAGTCTATAGAAGTTTTGCAGCAGGCACGCTATATTGAGTTTCAAGTCAATCCTTTAAAAGATGTCGTTGAGGATAAGAAAATAGGATGAAAAAATATGGTTTTTTCTTTTTCCCTATAATAATTCTTGCAGTTATTATTGGTTATAAGATGATGAATTGGGAACAAACAAAAACAACAACGAAAATAAACCATAAGCTTGCAGCTGAAGGCTGCATTGGATTAAACTATCATCGGATGTGCAAACCTAGTCTTTTTAATCAGGTTGTTAGTTTCATCACGAGAACAGATGAATTAACAGAAGTTCCTTGGCTGAGTAGTTATTACAAGTATAATAGATAAAGAGAATTGGGTTTATCTGTTGGATAATGGGGTAAATAATGCGAATAAGAAAAAAGAAGCAGTTATGATTGTCATAACCTTGTTTTTTCTTATTTGCAGGATATTTGTATGTGCAATCTTTAAAAGCAGCTGAGAAAGAAATGGTGTTTCTTCATGTAGGACAAAGAAGAAGATAAGCACAGTAAATTTCACAAGGGAGGCATTCCCCTCGTAGATATAGAATATCTTGCATTAATTCATTTTATCGCGGGAGGAGATTTATTTGAACAGATTAAAATCAAAAGTTGCTGTTATTACAGGAGCAAGCTCTGGAATAGGAAAAGCGACCGCTGAACTATTTAGCAAAGAAGGAGCAACAGTTCTTTGTGCCGATATTAAAGAGGAAAAGATGAGAGATGTTGTAAAGGATATTCAATCATCTGGTGGTGATGCAAAAGCATATTTTGTAGATGTATCCGATGAACATAAAGTGGTGGAGTTTGCTAACCAAATAAAAGAGGAATATGGTTATATTGATATTCTTTTTAATAACGCTGGTACAGACACAGAAGGCGGAAAGCTCCATGAATATCCAATTGAATTATGGGATAAGTTAATGTCTGTTGATTTAAGAGGAACCTTTTTAGTAAGCAAATTTTTGATTCCACTCATGTTGAATAAAGGCGGATCCATTATTAATAATTCGTCTGTTTCAGGATTGGCAGCAGATCTTGACCGTTCTGGATATAACGCAGCAAAAGGCGGCATAACAAACCTTACTAGGGCAATGGCGATTGACTATGCAAGAGATGGTATTCGTGTAAACTGCATTGCGCCAGGAACAATTGAAACACCATTATTAAATGATATAATGGGGGAAGAAGCAGGTAAAAAATTCCGGCAGGCATATGAATGGGTAGATCCGATGGGAAGATTAGGAAACCCAGAGGAAATAGCTTCAGTGGTTCTATTCCTAGCATCTGAAGACAGCTCCTATGTAACAGGAGAATATATCACCATTGACGGTGGACACATGGCATATACATGGGCCGGCAAACTGCTAAACTCAAGGTTATAAGAGATAATGCTAAAAAGCGGATGAGTAAATTTTAATTTTCTCATTCGTTTTTTCAGAAGATAGGAAGCATAAGTATGGAACGTTTATTCATTAATTAATGAATTTTGCGATTGAACGTATAAGAAATCGTGCAAAATAGTAGAAGAGTTCAAATAAGTCAATACCTAAATCCAACCATTCCCATCTCCGTTTTTTTGATCGCTCTTTTTTCTTCTTTTCTTGGAACTTCAAGATTTATCCCCTCCTAATTATCGTGCAAAATATGATTTATATAGGATTCCAGCTATAGATATAACTGCCAATATTTCCCGAATATAGGACAAAGAAATTTTCTTGGATATTTTACTGAACATTAGAGTAAGAAGCAGGAAGAATATTATCACTAAAACGATAGGGAATATAGAAGTGTTCATTTTTTTCTCCTTCTCATTAATGTATAGAGAAAATGGGGATTTTGGAATTTTTATGTCATTAACATGTTCTATTATTTAGATACTTTTTCTAAAGGCTCTGTTAAGTTTCATTGTTGTTGATTTTTGAATAATCATTTTGGTTTTCCGAAGCTTATCGCTCCGCGGAAAGCGAGCGATAAGCTTCGGAAAACCTATTTACATTCATGTTTAAACAATACTTATTTTCAGGGTAGACACCCATGCAACCAAATTCGCATCATTGCCCATGAAAAGAAGAAGTATCCCTTTTTTTTAGCGCAGAGCAGCCGGCATCCACGAAGACTTCTATGGGATTAGCGGGACAGCCGAGACCCCACAGGATCCATGCTCCGAAAAGGCTTGGCGCCCGCCCCCTGGAAAGCGAAGAGTATGCCGGCTGCGGACTACTCACAAGAACATCGCACTTTTTAGGGGAGCCTTTCTAAAAGTGACCTTATATTTTTCTTACTCGTTTGGCATTCGAATCGTAAACTTTTGTTAAACTGTGAATTTTTGTTGCAATGATATTATAAGGAAGTCTTTCTCTTAAAGTTGGAAATACTTGTCCAGTATAATCATCTATACTTTTGCAGTGAAAATTTTCTGTCATATAAATTTGATAAGAACAGGAAACTCTCACAAATATCCCATCTGACTCTTGAAAGGGATCGGAAATAGAAACCACTTTAAAAGCATCCTTATATTTATTTTTTGTCTTTTTTATTTTTGCTTCTAATTGTTTTGCATATGCAGAAGTGTTGTATATTTTATGGTTAAAATATACAACGCCTATTGCTTCAATCATGGTGCCCTCCTGTGTGAATTGTTTTTGCCATTTCACCACTGCTTAAAAGAAGTAATTATTTTTCTACAGGATTGTCAGGTCCCTTAAGATCTAATTGATAAAATGCTAGATTTAGCCATTTACCGAATTTATATCCTGCATTATGAATGGTTCCCGAATGATAAAAGCCCAATTTTTTATGGACGATAATGCTTTTTTCATTATCTGCATCAATGCCGGCGACAATTGTTTTATAGCCCTCTTTTTCAGCAATAGAGATTAGTTCTTTTAATAAAATCGTTCCAATTCCTTTTTTTCGGGCATCTTTATGTACATAAACAGAATGTTCAATCGAATATTTAAAAGCAGGCCATGGTCTAAATGTGCCATAGGTGGCAAAACCTACGACTTTGTTATCTTCTTCCATCACCAGAATAGGAAAACCTGCCTCCCTTTTTTGCTTATACCATTTTTTTCTATCTTCTAATGTATGCGGAGTGTAATCATATATTGCAGTTGTGTTAAGAATGGCATCATTGTATATTTCCAAAATTTCAGGTAAATCTGGTTCTTGAATTGTTCTAATCATTTATATCACTCTCTTTGTAGTATAATTACTAGTAGTATACCATTTATTTTAGTCGACAGCAGGTTCCATATTTACCTTGTTGTTAATTTGTGATTAAAAAAAGAGTGGATAATAAATTGTGCGGGGGATGCATGACTATGAATTGGAAGAATTTTATCGAACGTAAACTAATCACCACTTTTTGTTGACTATCATTATTTCAACATGTATGGCTGGTTATTATTTATTGGGATTAAAAGAAGAAACGAATATTACCATAATCGATTATCTTGTTTGGTTTTTGGTTTATAGCCTTTACTCTGACTGCATTATATTATCGTTCGGCAATCTTGTTTCATTCTTAATCGAATATATTCATCAAAAAAATCTACCTGCCCGTTTTAATTTACATATTAATGCATTGCTTATTCGGTCTATCCATTGGCTTAATTTTACAAGAAAAAATTTGGCGTTATATGGATGTGCTGAAGCCTTATGCTACGGACTTATTGATAGATGGAAATATAATACGCAGGAAAAGGAAAAAGTATAGGAGTTTTTCTTTTTATTCCCCTTTTTATTATTGGGACATTTCTAATTTATTTTCCTTTCTTTTCATAAGGAGAAACGAAAATTTCAGCAAGGAAAAAATATCTAGATTCTCTATTAACACTTTATATTATAGAAACTTACATTTAAAGAAGGTGAAACAGTATGAAAATTCGTGAAAAGTTCACATGTCCCTTAGAACTTATACATGACATGATAAAAGGAAAATGGAAACCGATCATTTTATGGAGACTACGGCTAGGAAAGACTTCTCTATCTCAATTAGAAAAAGACATTATGGGAATTAGCCAAAAAATGCTATTGGAACAATTAAAAGAATTAATGGAATTTGGCTTTGTTAACAAAAAGGTTTATGAAGGGTATCCTTTGCGAGTTGAATATTTTTTAACAGATCCACAAGGAGAAAAAATGGTAGATGCCCTAAATATAATGCAACAAATTGGTATTGATTACTTAATTAATAATAATAAAGAAAATATTTTAAAGGAAAAAGGAATTATTTAAAATACGATTCATACACACTAAAAAGTAAGTAATATACAAGTGAATAGGCATCCAATAAAATCAGTTGTAATAAGGAACTGCGCAGCTCCTTGAATAAATAAGGAGGGTATTATTATGATTGTTACAAGTTCAGGTATTACAGATGGGAAACTTCATGATAAATATGGAAAGAGAGGGACTGCTTTTAATGAAAATGGTATTCCTTCTTGTTCTATTCCTTTAAAAATTGAGAAATCTCCAATAAATACGGTTTCTTATGCACTTGTATTAGAAGATAAGGACGCCTATCCAGTAACAAGAGGATTTTCTTGGATACATTGGCTTGCTGCTAATATAACAAAAAATGAAATTCAGGAAAATGAAAGTCAAAATACAAATGATTTTTTACAAGGATTAAATAGTTGGACCAGTATACTAGGTGGGCGACAAACCAAAGCTCTTTCCAGTTTTTATGGTGGAATGACTCCACCTGATTGTCCACATCTATATGAACTTCATGTTTACGCACTTGATTCAATACTTGACCTTGAAAATGGATTTCTTTTGAATGAATTGTATAAAAAAATGGATTCTCATATATTAGCTCAGTTTACTCTAAAAGCGCTATATGATAACTAAGGGGCTGCTATTATATGGAGTTTAAAACCCCATATTTAGATAGAAGAAAGGAGCTATAGGTCGTTTAACAACTTTTTGGAATCACTTTTTTGCTCTTAGTATTTGCAAAATTTAGTACAGAAAAATTATTTTTATGTTCAACATTGGAAGCAATATTAACTTTACATATTATAAAGGGTAAAAGGTTCTAGAAGTTAAGTTTGAAGTTTGCCAGCCGTTAGGGGGTATTTTTTTAATTAGTGGAGTTATAATTGAATGTCATGGCGGCTGGTGCGTTCCAATCTAATTGAAGTTGTTAATATTGACTGTAAGTAAAATTATAGGTTATTTTCCAATAAAAAAATTGAAAAACATATATGGTAACATAACTTAAAAAAACTAATAAGGATGAATGAATGTTTGTTAAGAATGTTAAAAAATTTTTGAGGGCATCCATGATTATTAAATAGAAGGTTTGTATAAACAATTTGGCAGGTCCTAGTAAGGGAGCTGTCCATTGGGGATAGAAATTGCTTCACTTTTTTCTTGATTGTTCTTTAGGAGCATTTGAGAAAGGACATCTTCTCATTGAAAAATAAAAGATCTATGAAGGAAATGACCTTGCTTTCAACCAATTCTGTATAAAAAATTCTTTATTTAATATATATACACCTGAAGAGTAGTCAATTAATTTCCTTGCGTTTTTAACGCCATCTTTTTCAGTAGTTGCAATAAATACTTCTTTGTTTAACTTTCTAACTTCATCGACTGCTTTTATAAAATCAGAATCTCCACTTAATAATACGGCTTTATCATAGTTATTATTAAAAGCATCTATTAACATATCAAGAGCTAAATTAACATCCGTTCTTTTTTCTTTATTATCCCAGCCAATTGTTTCTTCCATAATGTCAATATGAGGATAATGGCTAAGTTTATTTAGCAGCCCGCCCATGCTAGAACCACCATAGATTTTTATTTTTCCTAATTCTTCTTCCTTGTTAAGGAACATTTTATGAATATTTACAAAGTCTAAATACGCTCTACTGCCTAAATACTTATAAGAGTAGGCAAGAAAATTGTACATATCGATATAAATATTTACTTTTTTCATTTTTTAACACCTCCCATTTTTATTATAACAAATGGAAAGAAAAATCGATACTTTCATATTTTGGAAAGTTGTTGAATCCATCTTTTCTCTAAGAATTTATCATTTCCCGACAGAAGACTCCCACCTCAAGGAATGTGGAGGGAACAGCCCAATGAGTAGGAGGGAGATGAATGATGGTTGGCGTTAGCCAAAAGTTTCCTTAGCTGATTCTAAAGAAACTTTTAATATTATAAAAAAAATAAAATGCCATTGTAGCCAAAATAAAATCCGAAACCTATTAAAGAAAAAGCAGATATCTTGGAGATGAGTGTAATCATCCGATAGGATAAATAATTTTTGAATATACTTGATAATGTGGCCATTGTAATATCCCAAATAAATAATCCTAATAAGATGCTGCAGCTGTATAAAAGCATTTGGGCAGTACCGTATTTTTGTGCAGAATTGGCTAGTACGGAACCATATACTCCCAGCCAAAAAACAATGGTTAAAGGATTGGAAAGACTCATTAGAAAGCCAGTCCGATAAGAGTGGAATGCAGATTCTTTATTACTGGATGTTCGTGTAAGGTGATTTTCTGAACTGACCAAGCTTTCAATACCTGTATATATAAGAACAAATCCTCCGAAAAGCCAAAGAAATGTTTTTATTATCGGAAATTCAAGAAACTGTGCTAATCCAATGTATACCGCAATCATATAAACAATATCAGCCGACATGGATCCTAAGCCTATCAGCCATGAATGAAAAAATCCGCTTCTTAACCCTTTATTTAATTGAGCAGCATTTACTGGACCAATAGGTGCTGCTAAAGAAAGTCCTAATAATATATAACTAAATATGGCTCCCACTAGTACGATTCCTCCTCCAAGTTTCCGTCTTATAATTTCTATTCAGTTAGATCAGCTTGTACGACAAAAAGATAAAAATACTTGCATAGTAATTTTGGAAGAAACAGATAATACCTGTGTTATCAAAACATCATTAATAGGCAGTGATTCTATATTTAATAATTGGATAAAAGTTTAAAAATGTATGTCTATTTCGAAAGGCGTTATCCCTTCCTATATAGGGAGACCATTCAATTAGTTAAAGAATCGTAATAAAAAAAAGAGACTAGAGTTTTAAGCGGAAAAAAGATAAAAGGGGCAAAAATGATGACAAAAGAAAAATTGACAACAAACGATGCGGTGTTGCTTATGTTTTTATCTTTAGTAGAAGAAGACGGAGTTGAAACGGCTTTAACACTAAATGTTAATGGGGTTATTGTTTCGGGCACGTTAATTGGAGCGAACGCTTACTATAAAGGGATTACAGAAGCCTACCATGAGTTAAGTGACAGTGTATTGTCTAAAATAATGGAAAAAAAATTCACAGATTTAGAAGACGCTTATATCAAACAGAAGGAGGAAGATAATAAGGAGGAAGTCGCAAACCCGGAAGCATTTCTTCATTTGAAAAATGCAAAATATGCTTTAAATGACAATACATCCTCCTCTATTAGTACATCATGGTGGAGAGGAAGAATTTCTTCTATTGATGCTATCTCTATTAACGCTTTAAATTAATGGAGATAAGCAATAATTTGAAGAGTTATAGGGGAAAAGGTATTAGTTATGGAGAAAAAAATAATAGTATCGATCATTTTGATGAGGGAGTTATTTTATGAGTAAAGACAGTAGTTCTATGTGTTCAGGAAATTCATCAAGCAACAAGGGGCAATTAAAATGGTGGCAGCTATCGATCATTGGAGTTGGCAGCACCATTGGAACAGGTTATTTTCTTGGATCTAGTATTGGGATAGAAATAACCGGATCTTCAATTGTTCTTTCTTTTTTATTAGCGGCATTTGGAACTTACATAGTATTTAGTGCATTAGCAAAAATGACCGCTGAAGATCCGCAAGAAGGGTCTTTCTGCTACTATGCAGGCAAGGCATATGGTAAATGGGCTAGCTTTAGCTGTGGGTGGAATTATTGGTGTTCTAATATACTAATTATGGGCAGTCAACTGATTGCATTGTCCATCCTCTCCCGTTTTTGGCTCCCTCATGTTCCTTTATGGATTTTTGCAGCAGGATTTGCTGTCCTTTCTATTATTGTCGTTTTATTGGGGACCAATGGTTTTGATCGAATAGAAAATATACTGGCAATTTTAAAATTTGCAGCCATTATTATGTTTATCCTCCTTGCAGCAGCAGCAATTTTTGATTTATTGAGTGAAGATGGTGCCAGACAGCCGTATATGCCAATTGAAAAGAAAGTTCTATTTGTGGATCAATTTAAGGGGTTTTGGGCATCTCTTATTTATGCGTATTATGCATACGGGGGCATTGAAGTCATTGGAATAATGGCCATGCAGCTGAAAAAAAAAGAAGAAGCTCCAAAAGCAGGGAAAATCATGCTGATTTGTTTAACGGTAGTTTATGTGTTATCACTCGGACTTGCTGTTTCGATGGTATCCATCGAATCCTTTCATGAAAAGGAAAGTCCTTTTGTAACCGCTTTATCCAATTATCACTTGATCTTTTTCCCACATGTTTTTAATGGGGCAATTATCATTGCTGGATTCTCTACCATGACTGCTTCCTTATTTGGTGTAACGAACCTGCTTGTTACATTAGCGGACGACGGAGATGCTCCCGCAGTATTTTCTAAAAAAAGTAAAAAGTATAAAAGCATGGCATTCTATTCGTTAGGACTTGCAGCTCTTGGATTAGTGGTTTCTATTGTCACAGCGCTGCTGCTACCGGGGAAAATATATGAATATATTACAACTGCTGCCGGGATATTATTACTGTATAATTGGCTTTTTATCTTACTATCTTCATTCAAGATTCTATCCAATCAACTATGGAACAAAATAGCTTCCATTATAGGAATTGTCTTAATCCTTGGAGCTGTAAGTGGAACATTATTAGAAAAAGAAATAAGACCTGGCTTCTTCATCAGTTTATTTTTTGTATTTATTATCTCGTTAATATGTATCAAAATGAAAAAAACTTGGAAAAAATCAAGCAGCAAAATTCGCTATTATTAAAGCGCATCCTATAAAGTAAACTTCCATCAGTGGGGGTTTTTCCTCAGCCCCCACTGATGGTTAGTTGCTTTGTAATGAAAACGGAGGTTATTTTATTCTGATTCAATATAATTGTCTATTCCCTGCTAAATAAGGTATAATAGAAGTTAGACACACTATAAGGAGAACCAATAATGAAAATTAAAGCTAAGATTAAAGGTGTTAAGTATAAACCAGAGTACACCCATCCGAGGTACAAAGTTAAGCTAGAAACACCTGAAGGTAAGGTATTAATTATTGAGTTCGATTATACGCTAACTTCAAAAATGAGTGGTTATATGCCTTTAGAAGTTAAATACGACGGTAAAGATATGGGAGCAAGGCTTTCTTGGTATTCAGATAAAGTAGAGAATATGACAATAAATAAATTTTTAGAAATCTTAGCGATGAAAATTAATAAAAAGTACAATGTAAGTTGATGAATGGAAGCTCTCTTTTTATAAAGAGGGTTTTTTGTTTTTCTTGGGTTAGTTAGATATATTAGAATAACATAGTAGAAATAAATTAGAGAAACGCAATGATGACTAAAATGAATTGGAGAAAAGTGTATTAAATATAAGATTAATATTGAGTATATATAATAGCTAACCGTATTTAATAATAGTATAAAAATTGGAGAAAATATAATATAGCAAAGTATGTTGCAAGCATATTCAAAACTAAAATATGTAAATAAAAAACAGTAAAAGGGGATTTTGAACTTCAAATGCTTTTTTTATTTATTTCTTATTGTAATTGGTTGAATCTTTTGCAGAACCCGTAAAAGGATTAATTTCATAGGTTAAATCTCTTCCAGCTTCTTTTTCTTCTTCCGAAATTATTTTACCTAATGAGACATAGTATAAAATCCAAGCTCCAAATGCTAATAATCCGCCTATGCTTGTTACCAAAAACACCACATCCATTTTTATACCTCCATGTAGATGGAATTTTACATTAATTGTATATGTGTGAATGGAATTATAACATATTTTAAAGTTTTACTGAAGTTTACATAAAATAATTTTACCTAAATAGCTTATATCTCAAAAGAAACGAAAAATTCATGATTATCAACCGGATAAGCACGAGCTTCTTTCTTCTTTCATACTTATTCTAATTCTTAATTGGCAGTATTGGACGTACTGTTGTTTAACTAAGCGCTATTAACATTTACATATCTCCTAAGGATTCATAAGCAATAGCATATTAGCTAAAGACCATGCTTCCATGGTGCAATTTGTACAGCTTTTTGCAAATCTTCTTTCGGTATTTAACCAAAGAAGATTCATATTTTGATGTACTTGGAAAGTTAATGAAAGCAGAAAAATTAGAGATCGTGAGCAACCTGGCTGCAAGTATCTCTCATGAAGTAAGAAACCCATTGACAACCAGCAGAGGATTTATGCAGCTGTCGTAAGAGGGAGAGGTACCACCAGAAACAAAAGAGCACATCCTGATCTCGATTCAAGAGCTGGACAGAGCAACAGAAATTATTAATGATTATTTAATGTTCGCAAAACCGGCGCTTGATCAGAAAGAGAAAATCATTATATATAAAGAGATTCTTCAAGTAGTGAATATCCTCACTCGTTTAGCAAATTTGAACAATGTTGAGATACAATTATGTCATGAAAAACAGGAGTCCCATAATGTTTTAGGAGACGGAAAAAAATTAGAGCAGGCTTTAGTTAATATCGTGAAATATGGAATTGAATCAACGACGAACGGCGGGGAAGTATACATTGATGTAGAGTATAGTTCCCACCTTTTATATATTAAAATTTCTGATAATGGAAAAGGAATGACACAAAAGCAGATCGATCGTCTTGTAGAGCCGTATTTTACAACAAAAGAAAAAGGAACAGGGCTGGGAATGATGGTTTCGTTTAGTATTATTCAAAGTATGGGTGGGAGAACCAATATCAATAGTGAGATTAATAAAGGAACAATCCTTTTAATTGAATTACCAATTGTTTCTGACTAAACGTCTTGAACCAAGATGATGATTCGCTAACAACTGTCACAGAATGTATGATATTTAAAGAATACTATTTCTTCATAAGTAATTAACATTTTGATTAATTCTCCCCATGTAAAATCTCCAAAAAAGAGGAAGATTTACTTATTGGAGAGATATTCTCTTCTTAAGCCCAAGTGGTTGCTATAAAAGGGATTAATTTATAAAATCATATTACAGTTATGAAAGTATGGAGGGATTCTTATGGGAAAATGCAATATAGATCATTCTTATGAAAGTGTAATTAATAAGCTAGAGAGTCAGCAAAACTTACTACCCGAATCTTTAGTTGAAGATTTATATACTTTTCTAAAAATTAATCAATCACAGCAAATATTAAACGAACTATTTCATCTTTTAAAAAAATACGATTTAGCATCTGTGGAAGAACAGAAAAAAAGAAATAAAGAATTACTTCTGCTTATACGCTAAAAGGAAGATATCATCATCATATATTAATAGGCAGTATGAATGCTACCTCACATAGCTTGACAATAGTAGATCTAAAGCACTTTTTCATGGAATTTTTTTCATGAAGTTCATTACTATTCGCTGAAACCTAAATCAAGGTATTTTCGATTAAACAAACGAATAAGAAGAAAATCTTATCGTTTGGATAACATTCGCTTATAGATCTTGTTGACTTAATAGATCTGTCAAGGTGGAGAAGGAATTAAGAATCGAAGTTATATCGCAGTATGGGGATATATAATAGTAAGGATAAAATTTCGAGATATCTTAAACGTAGAAGTAGTCGATTGAGAAACTTAGGCAACTAGGTTTCTTTTTTATATTGATTTTAATTTTACGCATCCATATAAAAAAGAAAAAGCGGCCAAAGACCGCAATAATAGGGTTTGGCAATTTTCTCAAGTTCGCCGTCTAAAAATTCTTTTAATGTGCTCTCTTCATAATCTGTATGTTTTAATGTTTGAAAATGTTTATATTGTTTAATCGCTTTGTCTTCTTTTCCTTCCACTGTCACCATATAAAAGGAAATATTCATTATTTCGAAGTCCATAAATCACCCTTTATTCTAACGTCAGCTATTAAGTATAGAGAAGGATATCCCATTGGTCAATCTCCAAATAGAACAAATAAAACGTTATATGTTGTACGCGAAAAAGAGAATAAGAAAAGAAATAATAGGCATAATGTAAAGGTAGCAATTATCTGTAAAGGAACCAATTGTAAGTTATTTTCATATCATTTGAAAAAACAACAAACATAATAAAGAAAGAAGGCGAAAAAAGTGGACATTAATAGAGCAAAGCAAATTTTATCTTCTCCAGCAGAAATAGGTGTGCAATATAATGGCGTTTCCATATGGATTGATGAAATTAAAGAAGCGGAGGAAACGGCAATCGTTCATTTAATCGGAGGAATTGAAGAGCAGACAGAAGTGGATATAGCAAATTTAAAAGAAGTAGAATAGCTTTTTATTATTAGTGAGTAAAGTTAAGTGGTTTCGATAATAGAGCTTCGCTGTTAGAAAGAATATGTCACGTGGCTGGTTTTAGTAAAAGCGATATATAAAATAAAAATATGCATCCCAAAAAAGGACCCTTCATGTCCTTTTTTGGGATGCATATTCCTTTAAATCATATAAATAATGCTTTTAAACAAGTCTTTTAATGTACTAAATAGAACGCCTCCTTCATACAGTGATCATATTAGATAGGCATGAAGGAGGATTTTCTATGGACAAAACAGCAGTTTATTTAATTAATGGATTTTTAGGAAGTGGAAAAACTAGTACATTATTAAAATGTATGCAGCATTTAAAAAAACAAAATAAAAAAATAGCCATCATTTTAAATGAACTGGGAAATGTTAATGTGGAAAAGCATTTATTTGCAGATGAATCTTTATTTGAATTGTTAAATGGATGTGTATGTTGTTCTATAAAAGATGATCTAAAAACCACCTTAAATGAATTAATAACCATAGTTGAGAAAGGAGAGATAGATGTTTTGCTTTTGGAGGGGACTGGTGTTGCAAATCCTGGTGAAATTGTTGAGACATTTGCAGAAGAGCCATATGCAAAATATTTTGTAATCGAACAAAGCATTTGTGTAGTTGATAGTGTCCATGTGATGGACTATACGAGTGTATTTGCAAGTTCTAAAGAGGTAAGACAATTGCAAAAAGAGCAAATGGAGCGAGGCAGTCTTTTAGTGTTAAATAAAATAGATATGTTGAGTAAAAAAGAAAAAAGGATAAAAATTGAAAAGCTTGTGCGCAAATATAATCAAACGGCCCCCATTATTTACACTTCTTTTGGGGAGGGGGTAGAAGAATACTTAAATAAAAATGCTTTTATTACTCAGAGCAATAAAAGAGAGGGACATTCCGTCCATATTCATTTGAAAGCGATAAAAATAGAACAAAAAAAAGAGTGGTCCAAAAAAGACATAAAATATATGCTTCTGCACAATAAAGAAAAATTAGTTCGAGCAAAAGGAACGATTCTAAATAGTGATGATCAGAAGTGGTATCATTTTCAATATGCTTCCGGCAAGCTTATTTGGGAAAAGCTGAAGAATAAGCCTGCTTATTCAACAGGGCAAATCATTTTAATTGGCGAAAAACTGGAAAAACAAGATATTCAAATTTTTTAAAGCGATTAACAGTCGCTTTTTTGTTTTTCAAAAATCATAAGCTAGACAGTCATAACCAAAAAATTGACTGCATATAAAAGAGAAAAGGACAAGTATTTAATAACGACTTTGAATGAATTGCATGAAGAGTTGGCATTAATAATTTTTGAAGGAGTTTACGCATGTCTATACCAACGTCTTTAAAAGATATGATCATTTTTTTATTATTTTTCATCTTCCTATCATTATTTTTCTTTGGCAATGAAGCAATGATTCAAATGGTTGGAATTTCGTTGTCAGAAGACGGAAAAACGGTTTTTATTTTATTTTTAGGGATTTTTTTAGAAGCATTGCCGTTTCTTTTGTTAGGTGCGATTGCTTCTTCTGTCATCAATTTATATATTTCTGAAAAGATGATCGCAAGGCTAATTCCAAAAAATCCAATAGCCGCTATTGGGATGGCGCTTGTTGCAGCAGTTATAACCCCAGTATGCGAATGTGCCATTATTCCTGTGGTTCGGAGGCTGGTTCAAAAAGGTGTACCTGTTCATGTCGGTGTAGTTCTGTTAATGGGAGCTCCAATTTTAAACTTTATTGTGTTGGCGAGTACGTATTTTGCTTTTAATAATAAAATGGAAATAGTTTATGGCAGATTTCTTGTCTGTATAATCGCTGCAATAATTGTCGGCATACTCGTTTATCTTTTTTTTGGTAATCAAAATGTGTTGAAAATACAAAAAGAAGATTTGATTGGTAATGTACAAGTAAATAGGATTAAAGGGGAATCAAAATGGAAAGGAATGCTTCATCACGTTTGTCATGAGTTCTTTACAGTTGGAAAATATTTTATGATCGGAGCGTTTTTTGCAAGTTTAGCTCAAGTGTATTTGAACGGTTCGGCTGTAGTACAAGCTGCTGAAAGCACCTTTAAAGGAACGGCTGTCATGATGGGACTTGCTTATTTGTTATCATTATGTTCAGAAGCGGATGCATTTGTAGCTGCTTCCTTCTCCAAAATTTTTTCGGTTCATGCTATTTTAGGATTCTTAGTCTTTGGCCCCATCCTAGATGTAAAAAATACATTTGTTATGCTGTCATCATTTAAGTTGAAGTTTGTATTATTTTTTATCTTTCTTGTGACTGCTGTTGTTTTATTATTATCGATCTTTGCAGGCAATTTTCTTTGACGAGTGATTTGATATTTTCTGTAAATAAAGTCTTAAAAAGGGGGGGAGACAGTGAAAAAAGAATGGAGTCCTGATTGGCAGTTGACAAATGAACTGCAGGGAATTATTTTAATTAGTTTTAGTCTGCTTATTTTTAAATTATATGTAAAGCAAACACTTACACTGCTTATCGCTCCAAAAATGATTCCTTTTTTATTAGTTTCAATGGCAGCATTATTTTTTTTAGGATTTTTTCGACTTTTAAACAGTAATCTAAAAGGAGCAGATTGTGATTGTGATGTTTGTGATCAAAGTACAACACCGATAAGACTTCTAGCACCTTATATTTTATTTTTTAGCCCATTGTTTTTCTTTTATACAATACAGGATTTTTCTATTCATCAAGAATTATTATCCAATAATGGATATGCATCGGTTCAAAAAGAAGAAAAGGGAGAAAACACGAGGAATGTCCAGCTGAAAAATAAAATTATCATAACAGATCAAAATTTTTTTCAAGTGATGAATCATCTTAATACTAGTCTTGATAGCGCGGCAGGAACTGAAATAGAGATAAACGGGTTTGTTTATAGAGAAAAAAATTTCTCTGTACAAGAAGCAGTGATAGCGAGACAAGTGATGACACATTGTATTGCTGATACCTCTATATTTGGATATTTAGTAAAAGGTGAAGTACAGTCATTAAAGACGGGTGGTTGGTATCATATTTCCGGCACTATAGAGAAAGAAGAAAAGGATGGAGAAATAATGCCTGTTTTGCATATGAAGAGGGCAAGTGCAATAGAGGAGCCGCTTAATCCATTTTTGTATAATTTTTGATTTGCTAGTCTGCGGGATGAATGGATTATTATTGATTCTACTAGAAAAATACTATAAAATTTAAGGGAAACTAAATAGTATCGGGAGCTTGTGGAAACAGGCTGAGAGTTTGACTAATCTGTCAATAACCGAGTGAACCTGTTGGGTAATGCCAGCGTAGGGAGTAGTGTAATAAGAATATTCTGCTGAATGCAATTAGAAGCAAGTAGTCATGTTCATGCTTTTTTCAAATCCTTCCCGCTGGTTCTGGAAGGATGGGGAGAATGCTGACATGGCTTTTTTTATTGTCAGAAGAGATGGAAATAATCGTGTTCTATTAAGAAGCATTCAGTGGTTATAAGAGTTTAGTAGAATGAGGAGGAGACATAATGAAGGGAAATAAAACAATTCCTGCTGAAGATATTTTAAGTAGAGTAAGAGAGAAACAGCCTTTGATTCATAATATAACAAATGTTGTTGTGACAAATTTTACTGCAAACGGACTGCTGGCTTTAGGCGCATCCCCTGTAATGGCATATGCAAAAGAAGAAGTAGCAGAAATGGCAACAATAGCGGATGCACTTGTGTTAAATATTGGTACGCTAACAGCTGAAAATGTTGAAAATATGATTATTGCTGGAAAAGCAGCTAATCTAGCAAATACCCCTGTTATTTTGGATCCAGTAGGAGCAGGAGCAACATCATACCGTACAGAGAGTGTACGAAAAATTATGAAAGAAGTAAAAATTGCTTTATTGCGTGGAAATATAGCAGAGGTGGCAAATGTTGCAGGTATAAAAGCTGTGATTAAAGGAGTGGACGCTGTTGGTGTGAAAGAGGATCCCATTTCCATTGCAGTAGCAGCATCCCAAGCGATAGATGCACCAGTTGTTATTACAGGCCAAAAGGATATAGTTACAGATGGCAAGAGCACATTCTTAATCAGCAATGGACATCCTTTATTAACAAAAGTTACTGGTGCAGGCTGTTTGTTGTCGTCTGTAATTGCTGCGTTTATTGCTGTGGAAGAAAATATTATTGCTGCATGTGCTGCTGGACTTGTCACTTATGGAGCAGCAGCAGAAATGGCTGCGAAAAAAGTACAAGAACAGGGACCTGGAAGCTTTCAAATAGAGTTATTAAATCATTTAGCTGCAATAAATGAAGCAGATGTTAAACAATTAATGAAAATAGAAGAAGCGAATGGAGAATAATAGATGAGCACTTTTAAAGCTTTGACAATTGCTGGTTCGGACAGCGGAGGCGGCGCAGGCATACAGGCGGACTTAAAAACATTTCAAGAGTTGAAAGTATTTGGAATGACAGCGATAACAGCTGTTACTGCACAAAATACACTTGGGGTAGATGCGGTATATCCAATGAGCCTGGAAGCAATCGAAAAGCAACTAGATGCCGTTGCTGCAGATATGGGAACAGATGCTGTCAAAACGGGCATGTTATTTAACGGAGAGATTGTTGAACTGGTCGCATCAAAAATAAAGAAATATAATTGGTCCCAAATTGTGGTAGATCCGGTGATGATCGCAAAAGGAGGAGCTGCTTTATTGCAAAAAGAAGCAGTTGATGCGATGCGGCGTTATTTGCTTCCTGCTGCGACAGTTATTACACCAAATATACCGGAAGCAGAAGAACTTTCAGGAATGAAAATTAAAGATGTTGTGGATATGAAAGCAGCAGCAGAAATTTTATATGAGTATGGAACAAAAAATATCATTATAAAAGGTGGACACGGAATCGGAGACAGTTTAACCGATTTATTATTTGATGGTCAAAAATTTATGGAGCTGGAGTCCAAAAGACTATTTACGAAAAATACGCATGGCACTGGCTGTACCTTTGCTGCAGCAGTAGCTGCAAGTTTAGCAAAGGGCAGCTCCATAGAGGAGGCATTCCAGACGGGTAAGGAATTTGTTTATTTAGCGATTCGGAAGGATTTGCATATTGGAAAAGGACATGGGCCAACGAATCATTGGGCATATCAGGAAAGTAAAAAGTAAAATTCATCCGTAGTAAATGGAGAGGAAATATGACTAATTTTAATGATCAATATATAAGAGACTTGCTAAAAGTTTATTTTATCATGGGGAGCAACAACAGTGTATTAGACCCAGAGCATGTGTTGACTGAAGCATTAAAAGCAGGCATCACTGTATTTCAATTTAGAGAAAAAGGGGAGGAGGCGCTTACTGGTTCCGAAAAAACTGCATTAGCTACAAAGCTTAAAAATAAATGCCATGCTTATAATGTGCCATTTATTGTGAATGATGATGTAGATCTAGCTTTGGAAATAGATGCTGATGGGATTCATATTGGGCAAGATGATGGAAAGGCGGAAGCAGTGAAAAAGAAAATAGGAAATAAAATACTAGGCGTTTCTGCCCATTCTTTAGAAGAAGTAAAAGCTGCTAAAATAGAGGGAGCACATTATGTTGGCATCGGTCCCGTTTTTCCGACGAAAACAAAAAAGGATGCGGAACCAGTTCGAGGAACATGCTTGTTGCAAGAATTGCGGCAACATAGTATCAAAATACCTGTTGTTGGGATTGGAGGCATTACGAGTATGAATGCCGAGGATGTAATGCGAGCTGGTGCCGACGGGGTAGCGGTGATTTCTGAAATTAGCTTGGCTTCATCTCCATTTGAAAGAGCCAGTGTTTTGGCCGATGCTGTTAAAAGAGGTATGCAAAAGTAGAGGTATGCAAAAGTGAAAAAGCGCTAGGTTTTTTGCTTAAAATAGACATTTACCCAACCCAAATATGTAATGGTGCATAAGATGATTTTGTAAGGAAGTGCTAATGTATTATTTCATTAGACTCTTTTAGCAACAGCATTAACCAAAATAGAAAGGGTTAATGTGATAAAATCAAAAAAAAGGGAGAGGTTCTTATGTACGGATATGGAGGATATGGTGCGGGTTATGGCTATGGACACGGCTGCGGAGTTGGGTATGGCGGCGGTTTTGCGTTAATCGTTGTATTATTTATTCTTTTAATTATCGTTGGTGCAACTTTTATTTGCTAATATATTTTAGAAGATGCAGACGATCACATCGTCTGCTTTTTTACTTGTCACTTGTAAGAGAATCGAAGAAGTGACAAGTCTAATATTTTGCTGATTTTTGAATTGAGCATCTTGTAATATTTGGATTTTATAAAACGCTGTAATGCGAAAAATTATGTTTACATAAATAAAACAATTCCTTTGATAGATTGCTCTTGAAATAAAATGATAATAGGTGCAGAATATACATAAAATTGAAAATATTTAATTTTATGAAAATTAAATATTAAAATTATATTGACAGATAATTTAATATCGGTAAAATAAAGTTATTAGAGTGTTAGATTATATGACACTTAATGTTAGGATATATATACATATAAGGGGGAAGAGTCCTGATGGAAGAGTTAGAGTTCTTAATGAACAGCTTGTGGACAATGATTGCAGCAGTTTTAGTTATTTTTATGTTAGGTGGATTTATTTTACTTGAAGCTGGTTCCACAAGAATGAAAAATGCTGGGCATATTGCCGGTAAAACAGTTTTTACTTTTGGTATTGCTTCTTTAGTATTCTGGGCTGTTGGATATGGATTTATATTTGGAGGGAACGGAAACTTTTTTGTTGGGTTGACGGATTTCTTTTATTCTGGAGCACAGGCAGATGGAGCAGGGCTTCAAACAACCGTATTTTTTGTTTTCCAATTAGCGTTTGCGGGTATTTCTTTGACAATTGCTCTAGGCGGTTTTGCTGAACGCGCGAAATTATCTGTATATCTTATTTTCTCTGTATTATTCTCTGCTTTAGTTTATCCTGTAATTGCACATTGGATTTGGGGCGGCGGCTGGTTGTTTGAACACGGTAAACAAGACTTTGCCGGTTCAACAGTAGTGCATTTAACTGGTGCAATGGCTGCATTAGCAGCAACCATCTTATTAAAGCCTCGTATTGGTAAATATAATGCAGACGGATCTGCAAACCCGATTTTTGGTCATAACCAAGTTTACACAGCATTAAGTGTTATTATTTTATGGGTTGGCTGGTTTGGATTCAACGCAGGTAGTACAGTTTCAGTAGCAGATGGATTCTTTGGATTTGTTGCATTAAATACTAATTTAGCAGCAGCAGCAGGATCAGTTTCTGCATTGTTAATTTCTTGGATTGTATTGGGTAAATCAGATATATCTACAATGCTAAATGGTGCATTAGCAGGTTTAGTTGCTATTACTGCATCTTGTGCGTTCGTTGATACATGGGCAGCTGTATTAATCGGATTTGTTGCTGGAATTTTAGTATTCTATAGTGTTCGTTTCTTTGAAAATAGAAAAATAGATGATCCAATTTTTGCTTTATCTGTACATGGTACTGCTGGGGTATGGGGGACATTATCAAACGGTTTCTTTGCAACAAAAGAACTTGCGACAGTTGGTAAGCCGGGATTATTTTACGGCGGTGGCTTCCATCAGTTAGGTGTTCAAGCGACAGGTATTGTAGTTTCTGCATTATATGCATTTGTAGTAAGCTTTGTAATCTTATTTGTTATCAAAAAAATCAGCGGACTTCGTGTAACGGAAGAAGAAGAAATCATGGGATTAGATATAAGTGAACATGGTACTTATGGATATCCTGAGGTTTTCCTTCCTAATGAAGAAAGCAAAAATGCATAATTATTAAGGTAGTAAAATAATAGTTGAAAGCCTCACTTTTTAAGTGGGGCTTCAAAATTTTTAAGGTGCTTTTTTAGTGGATTTTTCCTCGTTTCAAAGTATAGAAAGAGCTGCTGTATGATAAAATGAAACATAAATCCGTTTGTATCATTTTTATCCCACTCTTAACGGATAGTAAGACCCCACCTCAAGATGCTAGATGGTGAGAAATCGAGGAAGCTAGGTGGAGGATAACTGACCGTAAAGGTCCGATATTAGGTACACAAACTAAGGTCGCCACTTCCTGTGGCAACGTTTGTGTGATCCACATTCTGTGGAAAGCTTCACTTTATTTTTTTACAAGCTGTTATTACAGCATCAATATCTATTATTTAAGGAAGTGCATGAATGTGCTCAAAAATTATAAGCATTAATCAACTGAAGAAAGAAAAGGAAGCGCAGATTATCAAATGCGCCAATACAAATCTTGAATTAAATACATGCCATGATAAAATCATACGGCAAGTATTTCAAATTATATTTGATGAATTTACAAAAACACATGGACAGCCACCATCTGAATTTGTTTGGTTTGTTACAGGGAGTGCTGGAAGGTTGGAGCAAGGGCTGTTTAGTGATCAAGATCATGGAATAATCTATAAGGAGATGGGGGAATCTGTCCACGACTACTTTATTCGTTTTGGCAAAGAATTAAGCGATGCTTTAAATGAGGTTGGTTATCCATACTGTGAAGGGAATGTGATGAGCAGCAATCCAATATGGTGCAAATCCATGGCAGAATGGCAAAACCAGCTGCTGAAATGGATGAAGACAGAAAGTTGGGAATCTATTCGTTATTTGCAAATTTTTTATGATTGCAGAAGATTATATGGAGATGCTCCTTTTGTTGAACAGCTTCGTGCTTATATACATGAATATCGTTCGTTGCATCCCAAGCTATTAGAGCGATTTATGAATAATGTAATGCGCATAAAAAAAGGTGTTGGCATATTTGGTCAATTTTTTGTGGAAAGAACAGGACCTCATAAAGGTTCTATTCATTTAAAAAATACACTTTATTTACCATATGTAAATTCCATCCGACTTCTAGCGATAAAAGAGGGGATACAGTCTTCTTGTACTATTGGACGTATGGAGGAATTGAGAAAAATAGAGCAATATGAGTCATTTCTTATACCTTATGAACAATATTTCACCAAAATTCTACAGTATCGAATTACCTTATTTAAAAATGCTAAAACGTATAGTGATGTGCATTTTTTAAATATAAAGACCTTAAGTAAAGAGGATCGCCAAGAAATTAAACTGTTATTAAGAAGTGGAATAAAATTATATCAGAAAGTTCAAAGGATAATTGAAAAAGGGTGTTAACATGGGTGTGGAATCATTTCTCCAATATATGAGGGATTTATATGGAAAAGTTAATTCAAGTGTACTAAATACAAACTCCAATGGATTTAATTCACAACAGATTGCTTTTATGAGGAGGCTGCAAAAAGACTTGAAAGTAGAAGTAGCTTCCCGCTTGCCTTTAGACAATTTATGTACGGTAGTATTTGATATTGAAACAACTGGTTTTTTCCCTGATAAGGGAGACCAAATTATTTCAATTGGTGCTGTGAAAGTGAGAGGTTGTGAAATATTAGATGATCATTTTTATTCATTAATTAAAATAAATGAAGATATTCCAGAAGAAATAACAAAGTTAACTGGTATAAAGAATGATGATTTAGTAGATGCTCCATTGTTGTCTGAAGTCCTTGTAAGATTTTTTGAATTTGTGAAAGATGATACGTTAGTTGCCCACCATTCATCCCATGAAAAAAATTTCATGCAGTCTGCTTGCTGGAAGCAATTTAAAACCCCTTTTAAGCATCGGATTGTTGATACATCTTTTTTGTTTCAAACGGTTGAACCGAAACAATCGATTGTCACATTGGAAGATTGGTGTTTATTAAGCGAAATACCTATCTTAGATCGTCATCATGCCCTTGGAGATGCAAGGCTTACTGCTATTCTTTGGACAAAATATTTGGAGAAGGTACAGGAAATGGGATGCAGAACATTACAAGATATTTATGAAAGAGTGGCAAGAAGGTAGTTTGCGCTTTAGACCAATTATGTAAATGGAAGCGGCTTTGAAGATGCTGCTGTGTTACTAGTTATGATATGTTTAATCAAGAAGATGAATCTAAATTTGATTCATCTTCTTCCTTGTGATTCCCCTGAACAGGTGGAAATTAAAAGCCAGCGTCTTTTCTTAACAAGTAGAAGAGTGAAAGGGATGAATAAAAATGGATGTTTTGCATACAAAGCGATTGCTTTTAAGAAGATGGAAAGAAACAGATAGTAAAGATTTATATGAATATGCATGCAGTGAATTGGTTGGACCTTATGCAGGGTGGGCGCCGCATAAAAGCGAGGAAGAAAGCAAAGAAATCATTAAGTTATTTCTGACAAATAATCATACATATGCGATTGTTTTAAAAGATGAAAATAAAGTGATTGGCAGTATTGGCATCCATGAAAGAAAACCTGACATTTCACTTGCACATTTAAAACAAAGAGAAATTGGCTATGCACTAAATCCAAAATATTGGGGAAATGGCATAGTACCAGAGGCGGTTAAACGATTGCTGCATTATGGATTTACAACATTAAACTTAGATGTAATTTGGTGTGGACATTTCGACTATAATTATAAATCAAAACGAGTAAATGAAAAATGCGGATTTACCTATAGAATTCAGAAGAAAGGGATTTTGCCATTGTTGAATAATAAATTGGTTACGTCCTATTATTATTGTATGTTTAAAAAAGATTTTGAAACGAAATATGCTTCGAATTAATATGCATTTTTCCATATTATTGTTCTATCCTCCTATTTATCCAACTCTTAACGTATCGGTCTTTTGTGTACTGTTTCTGAGATTAGGTTGCACTCCCTTTGCTTTTTATCCACATGAATTTGTTACTTGTATGGGATATTTCGAAAAGCACAGCAATATTACTTAAGGTTGCTGTGCTTTTACTTATACTTATATTATTAAGTTATTAACTAGAACAAGAGTCGCAATCTTCTTTTTCAGATGATGTAGAACGTAAATAATAAGTTGTTTTTTAGCCGTTTTTCCAAGAGGAAAGATGTAAATCTATCTGTCATTGTTGTTGGACTTTGCTTTTGGACAATTTCCGGTTTTTTATTTGGTTATGCAAAAAAAAGTCGCTTCATGGGAAGCGCAAAAAGAGACCTTGGATATATGGAAATATTCATTACTATATATAGTGATATAAAAATATCCATCATCTATATATTGATTTGATAGCACCATACTCTCTTCCAAATCGCAATTGTTTTCTGCTTAAAAACGAAACAGCATATAGGAAGAATCTAGTAGAACAATAAAACAATATAAAACAAAACAATAAGAATGATTGAGAAAAAGCTTAATTTTTTTGTCCAGGAATCAGTTAGTTTTCTACCGGTTTTTTGTTTTTTGAATCCAATAAATTGAATGATATTTTTATACAAAACAAGTACAATCAGACCAAAGCCTAGATACTGCAGTAAAAAAAATAGCATTAATTTAGAATGTCCTTTTAAAAAACTCATATCTGGAAATGTGTAGCCGGAAATTAATTTAATAATGATGTCATTGATGGAACCAAATAATGCAAACAGCACAATGCTCGTTAGAATTATTTTAATAAGTTCTAAATAATAATAGGAAATTTTGTTCATTTTATAAATCCTTTTCGTATAATTTAAGTCAGGCTGATATCTATTATAGGAGAAAGGAAAGGATAAATACAACAAAAGAAAACATAATTCGTCAAGAAATAGGGTAAAGTTAACTTTATGTCCTGCTTTTTTATCCTTTCTTGTTAATGGAATAAAAGCAAATGACAAAAAACGTTCACAAATTAGCGGAAAATGATTTTTTTTGGATGATTTTGAAAGAAAATGCTTGTATATTGAAACCGTTTGCAGTATTATTTTTACAGGGGGCATAACACATACTCAAAAAGAAGAGGATGTGGAAATATGTTAACACCAGAAAGACATCGCTTGATTTTACAATTAATTAAAGAGAAAGACACGATTAAAATTCAGGAACTCGTAGATAGAACATCCACTTCTGAATCAACAATAAGGCGTGATTTAACATTTTTGGAACAAGAAGGTTTTTTAAAAAGAATTCATGGAGGTGCTTCCAGGCTGCAAGGGAAACGGACAGAGCCAAGCATGAGTGAAAAATCTTCTAAAAATCTTCAAGAAAAAAAACAAATTGCCTCCTATGCTTCAAGTTTTATAAAAGATGGAGATAGTATTTATTTGGATGCAGGTTCAACTGTTACAGAAATGATTCCTTTTCTCGAGAAAAAGGATATTGTTGTTGTAACCAATGGATTGATGCATATGCAGCCTCTTTTAGAAAAAGGAATTTGCACTTATATATTAGGGGGCTTAGTGAAAGAAAAAACAAACGCAATTGTCGGCAGAGGCGCTTTAGTCAGTTTATATAATTATCGGTTTGATAAGTGTTTTATGGGTGTAAATGGAATTCATCCAGAGTCTGGGTATACTACACCTGATCAAGAAGAAGCGATGGTGAAAAAGCTGGCAATGGAACTGTCGAGTGAAGCATTTGTGATTGCAGATAACAGCAAATTCTCAGAAGTTTATTTTTCTAAAATTGCCGATCTTAGCGATGCCGTTATAATTACCAATCATATTGAGGAAGAAGCAAGTGAAAAGTATTTACGGAAAACTAGTATAAAGGTTGTGAAAGTATGATTTACACATTAACATTGAATCCTTCTGTAGACTATATCATGGAATTAGATACAGTGAAACTTGGAGAATTAAACCGTATTGGAAATACTAGTAAATTTCCAGGCGGCAAAGGAATTAATGTTTCCAGGGTATTAAATCGAATGGGAGTATCCAGCAAGGCTTTAGGATTTGTTGGAGGATTTACAGGCAATTATATTGTAGATCAATTACAGAAAGAAAATATTGAAACAAGCTTTGTAGAAGTTGAGGAAGATACAAGGATAAATGTAAAAGTAAAAGCAGATTCTGAAACAGAGCTGAACGCAAATGGCCCAGTTATTTCAGAAGAAAAATTTGCCGAGTTGAAGCAGAAGATTAGTAAATTAACTTCCGACGATTTATTGGTTCTTGCCGGAAGCATCCCGTCTACTCTGCCGAAAACAACATATGAAGAACTAGTAAAAATTTGTCATGATATAAATATTTCATTTGTTGTCGATGCAGAAGGAGAACTGCTCAATAAAGTGCTTCCATATAATCCATTTCTTATAAAACCGAACCATCATGAATTAGGAGAATTGTTTGATACAACGATTACAACCGTAGAGGAAGTTATTCCTTATGGAAAAAAACTGTTAGAACAAGGTGCTCAAAATGTGATTGTCTCCCTAGCAGGAGATGGAGCAGTATTGATTAACGAGCACGAAACAATCATAAGCACCGTCCCTAAAGGTGAAGTGAAAAGCTCTGTAGGGGCTGGTGATAGCATGGTTGCTGGCTTCCTTGCGAAATATCATGAAACACAGGATATTAGGGAAGCATTTCGCTACAGTGTAGCTTCTGGAAGTGCAACAGCATTCTCCATTGGTTTATGCACAAAAGAAATAGTGGATTCTTTATTGCCGCAAGTAGTAATTAAATAAAATGCTGGAGCGTCTCGAATAGCTTTCCACTAGGGAGGCTGCTCCCCGAATAATAAAAAAAGGAGCGTTATCTGATGAGAATAACAGAATTATTAACGCAAGAAACTATCCTTTTAAATATAGAAGGAAAACAGAAACTTGACGCAATTGATCAATTAGTTGATATACTTTATTCTGCAGGGAAATTAGCAGATAAAGAAGAATATAAAGCAGCTATATTAAAAAGGGAAGAACAAAGTACCACAGGAATTGGTGAAGGAATTGCCATTCCCCATGCAAAAACGAAAGCGGTCAAAAACCCTGCGATTGCATTTGGCCGGTCCGAATCCGGTTTAGATTATGAATCATTAGATGGACAGCCAGCAAATCTATTCTTTATGATTGCAGCTCCAGATGGTGCAAACAACACCCATTTAGAAGCATTGTCCAGATTATCTACTATCTTGTTAAAAGAAGAAGTACGTGCAAAACTGCTTGCTGCAAAAACAAAGCAAGAGGTAGTAAATATTATTGACAGCTATGATGTGGAAGAGGAAGAAGAAGAACAAAATATTGCCGACAAAAAGAATTTTATAGTTGCTGTAACAGCTTGTCCAACTGGGATTGCCCACACCTATATGGCGGCGGATTCATTAAAAGCAAAAGCAGCTGAGCTTGGCGTGGATATTAAAGTAGAGACAAACGGATCAGGCGGTGCAAAAAATGTTCTGACTTCAGAAGAGATTGCAAACGCTACTGCTGTTATTGTTGCTGCAGATACTAAAGTGCAAATGGAGCGTTTTAAAGGGAAGCATGTCCTAGAAACACCAGTTGCAGATGGAATTAGAAAACCGCAGGAATTAATTGAAAAAGCATTAAAACAGGAAGCTCCTGTTTATCAAGGTGGAAGTGGTTCAAGCTCCAGAGAAAGCAGCGAAAAAGGAAAAACAGGCATCTACAAACATTTAATGAATGGTGTTTCCAATATGCTTCCATTTGTAGTCGGCGGCGGTATATTAATAGCTATATGTTTTATGTTTGGCTACAACTCTTTTAAACCAGAAGATCCTACTTATAATGAATTTGCAGCTGCTTTAATGAAAATCGGCGGAACGAATGCATTTGCTTTATTAGTGCCAGTACTGGCAGCATTTATCGCAATGAGCATTGCAGATCGTCCTGGATTTGCTCCTGGTATGGTTGGAGGTATGATAGCAGCTTCAAGCGGGGCTGGGTTCCTTGGCGGATTAATTGCAGGTTTCTTAGCAGGGTATGTAGTAGTAGGATTGAAAAAAGTATTATCAACATTACCTCAATCTTTAGAAGGTATTAAAACGATTCTTTTATATCCGGTTTTAGGCATCTTTATTGTCGGAATGTTAATGTTGTATGTTATTAATGATCCAGTAAGTGCAATCAATACAGGTCTAACAAACTGGCTTGCCGGTTTAGGAACTGCTAATGCAGTGTTATTGGGAATAGTTGTCGGCGGAATGATGGCGATTGATATGGGTGGCCCAATTAATAAATCAGCATATGTATTTGGTACAGGATTAATCGCAAACGGTGTATATGAGCCAATGGCAGCTATCATGGCTGGAGGAATGGTTCCACCACTTGCTATTGCATTAGCAACAACTTTCTTTAGAAACAAATTTACAAAACAAGAAAGAGATGCAGGTACAACAAATTATATTATGGGATTATCTTTTATTACAGAAGGTGCCATTCCATTTGCAGCAGCGGATCCACTTCGTGTTATTCCGTCTGTCGCAATTGGAGCTGCGATAACAGGCGGTTTATCGATGTTTTTCGATATAGGTTTAAGAGCACCTCATGGCGGTGTCTTTGTTATCGGCCTTGTAGATGGAAGCTGGTTATTATATCTATTATCCATCGTAATTGGAGCAGTTGTTAGTGCTGTATTACTTGGAATTCTTAAAAAACCAGTTCAACAAAAAAATAATTAAGAAAAGCGCAAGCGCCCTTGCTCAATCGACAGAATAAGCTGAGGTCCACAGGATGTGGATTACACAAACGAAGACATAAGGACGTGGCGGTTTTAGTTTTGTGTTCCTTGAAGAGATAAAGGAAACACGAAGAACGCAAGCGTCGATGTTGACTACGCAAGCGAGGTGAGGGAAGCGTTGAAGTCGATAGGGTGCCTGCGCTAGACACTTGTCAGACTTCAGAAAACTTATACTTTCTTATCTTTTAAAAAAGCCTCAAAAGCTCAAGCTTTTGGGGCTTTATAATGTTGGCAATGTATAAAACGAATCTGTTTTAGGCTTTGGATGATGGTGGCAGTTTTAAACGAAAAAATGCAACAAGTACGGACAACATGGTTATTCCACTTAATAAATAAAATTGAATCTGATCTGCATGTTTTAATAATAACGCCATACATGGAGGTCCTGCAGCAACTCCGATAAATCTCATCGAACTATACAAGCTAGTAATCGTTCCTCTTTCTTCTTTTTCAATTCCTTCTGTTATTAGAGCATCCAACGGAGGAAGGCTAGCGCCAATGCCGATTCCAGAAATGGTTAGACAAGCAACAATAAACCATATATTTTCTGTGAAATTAAGGGCGATGGTTCCTACTATTATGGCAATAATGCCAATTATAGTGATCCATCTCATTAAGTTTTGATCTTGTTTGATTTTTCTACCTGTTATAAAAGAAGTTAGGCATAATAGACCTAATGGAATCGCGAGGAAGAATCCTTTTTTTATGTTTTTAATATGATATTTTTTTTCCAAAATATCGGAAAGATAAAACATTTCAGCAAATAAGATGAACATGATAATTGCGCCAATGAAAAAGATAGCATAAAGCCATTTTTTATCTTTATTGATCACTTCTTTTGTATGGGAAATGAATTCTTTAAAAGGCAATGGTTTCTTTTGATTGGCTGGTACTTTGACAAATGCTAAAATTAATAAGATAGAAAGCAAACAAAATACTGGTATTGACATAAAAGGGATAAACCAAATAAACCCCGCAAGTATTGCTCCAATAATAGGACTTAACACTTTTCCAAATGTATTTGCTGTTTCAATAACTCCTAACGTACTGCTGACTTCTTCCTCTTTTTTAAACATATCCCCAACTAATGGCAATACAATGGGAAAAGCGCCGGCAGCACCAACACCCTGAAGTGCTCTGCCGATAAGAATGACCCAATAACTATTATCCAGCATCCATGCAGCAATTCCTGAAATGCCCCCTCCGACAGCAGCTATAATAAGGCTTGGAATGATGACTTTTTTTCTTCCAATATGATCGGATAGATATCCTGCAACAGGAATTAACAATATAGCAACGATTGAGTAGACAGTAATAATCATACTAACTTGAAAAGAAGAAATAGTTAATTTTTTTTCTATTGATGGTAGAACAGGAATAAGCATGCTATTTCCTAATGTCATTACAAGAGGAATGGATGAAATGGATAAGACGGACATTTTTGAGACTTTCACTTCATCGTTTTTCGCTTTTTGATTAGCGTCTTTCGCAGTAGAAAGATTAAGAAAATTTTTTTTGTCATTAATATGTTCCATTTTTGCTTATCTCCTTGCTTTCTGTAAGTTAGCTAACTTTAATATGTACGAATACATGGCAAATTACTAATCAATTGCAATGGGAATAAATGGTCTTTTTGTAAAAGTGTATTTCTAATGTATGCGTTTTTCTATTATTTCTATGGTAAAATAAATCATACTATTTAAATGGAGGAAGAAAAATTGAGTGAAATTATTACATTAAGTATAGGGAAGCCAGCATCTCATCAATGGAAAGAAAAAACATATACATCTGCAATAGGAAAATCAAATAAGGAAGAAGTGTTATTAACTTTTGATGGGTTTGTAGGGGATGAAGTGGCAAATCCAACTTTCCATGGTGGACCAGAACGGGCGGTTTGTTTTTATCCATTTGAGCATTATGATCAGTGGGAACAAGAATTTGGTGTAAAATTATCTCCTCCTGCGTTTGGAGAAAATATTTGTACTAGTGGATTTTTGGAAAAAAATACGTATATTGGCGATATTTTTTCTTTGGGCAATGCAGTGGTTCAAGTGACGCAAGGAAGGATTCCATGCTCTATCATTTCAAAATTTAATCATGTTGATTCATTTTTAAATAGAATAGTGGAAACTTGCTTTACTGGCTATTTTTTAAAGGTGCTGGAAGAGGGAGTTGTAACAGCTGATTCATCTTTTACTTTAATGGAAAGAAAGCAGCAAGACATTTCTGTCTGGGATGCAACGAAATTAATGCTGCTGGACCGAGAGAATAAGGAGCAAATCAAAAAAGTAATGCTCTTAGATGCTCTTGCAGTTGATTGGAAAAACAGATTTGAAAAAGCTTTGCAAAAAAAATAATAAACCTCTTGACTTTTTTATGGAAATTAACTATGATGAAATCAACATAGTGATTGGCTATGACGAAGAGTAGTAACTTTTATGGAAACTAAAGAGAGCTGATGGATGGTGCAAATCAGTGTAGATATAAAAGTGAATGGACTTCTGAGCCTCTAAACCGAAACTTTTTAGAAGTAGGATTTAGCGAAAGTCTCGTCGTTACAAGAGACGGAAATTTTACACCACTGATGTGTAAAGTTTTCCTTAAAGTGAGCTTATTATTAAGCTAATGAAGGTGGCACCACGGGTTTCTCGTCCTTTTTATAGGAGAGAGCCCTTTTTGTATTTCTTTAAAATATTTAAAATACGCAAAACGTTGATTAAGAGTAGTATGCTGCAATAAGTTGTCATAGAGAGTCGGTAATTGGTGGGAACCGATACAACCTTGCAGCAGAATGGACTTAAGAGTGTGTACTTGAAATGATAGTAGGGTACGTCGGTTTCCACCGTTAAAAGGATAGAGTATACTATTTAAGTTGTACTCGAAAAGGGAGAGTGTCAAAAACACTCTAACATGAGGTGGTACCGCGGTTACTAATCGTCCTCTATCTGTATCTTTTATGAAGATATTCAGATAGAGGACTTTTTTTTTAGCTGAAATAAGGAGGAAATAACATGTTAAAAACAAATAGTCAATTATTAATTATTGAAAAAATAGATGGCGATTTACTAACGCCAATTAGCATTTACCAAAGAATAACAGGGAATAAAAAATTCTTATTAGAAAGCTCCCTTAAGCATGAAAAATCAGGAAGATATTCCATAATAGGAAGTAATCCTGCTTTCGAATTAATTGGAAACGGTTCGTCTTCTATTATTGTTCGGGGAGATAAAAAAGAAGAAGTAAAAGAACAGGCATTATCGCTTGTAAAGAAATTATTGCCTGATGAACAGGTGGATTTGCCATTTGAACTTCCGATAAACGGAGGAGCAGTCGGATATGTCGGGTACGATATTATCAGACAATATGAAGATATCGGAGAAGAAGCAAAAGATGAATTGGGAATTCCGGACGTTCACTTGCTATTTTTTGAAGATTTGATTATTTTTGATCATTTAGAACAAATAATATATTTGGTGGCTACACCATTAACAGATACAACAACGGAACAACAGCTTAAAGCAAAAATAGAGCAAAGAAAAGCAGAGTTAACTGCACCTTTTGTAGAAAAAAAAGAAGAAGTAAATGTATCTTCCTTTCAAGACCATATGACAAAAGAAGAATATATGGAAAAAGTAGTAAAAGCAAAAGAGTATATTTTGGAAGGAGATATCTTTCAGGTTGTTCCATCACACCGAATGTCAGCAAATGTAAATGGTTCACCTTTTTCCTACTATCGAAAGCTGCGCATTAAAAATCAATCGCCGTATATGTACTTTTTAGATTTTGAAGAATACGCAATTGTTGGCAGTTCACCGGAAAGTCTTATTAAAGCAAGCAATGGGAAAATTATAACGAATCCTATTGCCGGCACTAGACCAAGAGGAAAAACACCTGAAATGGATAAAGAATTAGAAGCAGATTTACTGCAAGATGAAAAAGAGCTTGCTGAACATAAAATGCTGGTAGATTTAGCAAGAAATGATGTAGGAAAAGTAAGCCACTTTGGCAGTGTGAAAGTGGAGAAATATTTAAAAATAGAAAAATACAAACATGTTATGCATATCGTTTCCGAAGTAAGCGGAGAGCTGAAAGGAAATCAATCGAATGTTGATGCTCTCATATCCATCCTGCCTGCTGGAACGGTTTCAGGTGCTCCCAAAATTCGTGCAATGCAAATTATCAATGAATTAGAAGGAACAAAAAGAGGGATTTACTCAGGAGCTGTTGGTTATTTCTCGAAAAATGGAAATATGGACTTTGCATTAGCAATTCGTACAATGGTTATTAAGGATAATACAGCATACATTCAAGCGGGAGCTGGTATTGTGCATGATTCCATTCCAGAAAAAGAATATGACGAAACCATTCATAAACTAAAAGTATTTTTGGAGGGGTAGCAGATGATATTATTAATAGATAATTATGATTCTTTTACGTATAATTTATTTCAATATTTAGGAGAATTAGGAGAAGAAATAAAAGTAGTTAGAAATGATAAAATTTCCATTGACGCTATTAGACAGTTAAATCCTGATCGGATTGTTTTATCGCCGGGACCTGGCAGACCAGAAAATGCAGGTATTTTAATTCGTGTTATTCAAGAACTGCATCAAGAATTTCCGATTTTAGGAATTTGCCTAGGACATCAAGGCATCGGATATGCATTTGGTGGAGAAGTTGTAAAAGCCGAGAATATTATGCATGGAAAAACTTCTTATTTAACTACAACTAACACATCTGTTTTTAAAGGTCTGCAAAAGCCGGTAGAGGTAATGAGGTACCATTCCCTTGTGATAAAAAAAGAAACGCTCTCAAAAGAATTTGAAGTGCTTGCTTATTCTGATGACGATAAAGAAATCATGGCAATTAAACATAAAGAATATCCCTTATACGGCTTTCAGTTTCATCCAGAGTCTGTTGGCACGGAAACTGGAAAACAACTTTTAACTAACTTTATTCAAGAAACGAAAAAGGAGGTTATAAAATGAGGGAATATCTACAAAAGCTTATGAATAAAGAATCGTTGACAGAAGAAGAAATGATCACGGCAGCGAGACAACTGTTTTCCGAGGCGATTACCGATAGTGAAATTTCTGCTTTTATTACAAGTTTAAAAATAAAAGGAGAAAGTGCAGATGAAATTGTTGGAATTGTGCATGCAGTAAGGGAACAAACCCTTCCTTTTAAAAATTCCATAGTAGGATGCATGGATAATTGCGGTACAGGCGGAGATGGATCCCAAAGTTTTAATATAAGCAGTACGTCAGCATTTGTATTGGCTGGAGCCGGAATACCTGTTGCAAAGCATGGTAATCGCAGTATATCCAGTAAAACAGGCAGTGCGGATGTACTGGAGCATCTGGGCATTAAATTAGATGTGACGCCAGAACAAAATGAAGAACAACTGGAAGAAGTCGGAATTACATTTCTGTTTGCACAGCATGTTCAACCAAAGTTGGGAAGAATCATGAAGGTACGGAGAGAGTTAGGCATACCCACTATCTTCAATTTAATTGGTCCTTTAACGAATCCAATCAATCTCGATTCGCAAGTTTTGGGAATTTACCGGAAAGACTTTACTGGATTATTTGCAGAAGTGTTAAAAAAATTGGGTAGAACAAGAGCGGTGGTGCTGAACGGAGCTGGAGGCATGGATGAAGCCTCACTACAAGGGGATAATGAGCTAGTTATTTTAAATAATGGTACAATTAATAAGCATGTTCTGCATCCAAACGATGTAAACCTTCCAGTCTATTCTAATGAAAAAATCCGTGGAGGAGATTCCATAGAAAATGCGGATATATTACTGCGGGTGCTAAAAGGAGAAAAAGGTGCGTACCTTGATACCGTTTTATTAAATGCTGGAATTGGCATTTTTGCAGCCGGTCGGGCTGATACGATTAAAAAAGGTGTAGAGCTTGCAAAAGAAAGCATAGAATCAGGCGCTGCCTATGAAAAATTACAAAAATTAGTGGAGAAAAGCGGAAAGCTTCAGAAAGCAGGGATATAATGGAGACAATTTTAGATAAGATAATCACAGAAAAATATACATTTTTAGAACAATTGCACAATAGAAAAGATGAATTGGAAGTTGTTGTGAATCATCAACAATTTTCTTTTATTAATCATCTTGCCAATACAGATACACTTTCCGTTATTGCAGAATTTAAAAGAGCATCGCCGTCAAAAGGTGATATTAATATCCACTTGGATCCAACAGAACAGACAAAAAACTATGAACAATTTGGTGCTGACGCTATTTCTGTCCTAACAGATACTCCTTTTTTTAAAGGAAGTTTTCACGATTTACAAACAGTTAGATCGGCTGTTAATGTGCCTATTCTTTGCAAAGACTTTATTATTGAACCGATTCAGATTGATTTTGCAAAACAATATGGAGCAAACTTAATTTTATTAATTGCTGCAGCATTAGATGATGAGAAATTAAAAAGTTTATTTGATTATGCAAGAAGCAAAGATTTGGAAGTGCTGGTGGAAGTGCATAATGAAGAAGAAACAGAACGGGCTATTGCAATTGGTGCACCATTAATTGGAGTAAATAACCGCAACTTGAAAACATTTGAAGTATCTTTAGAAACAACAGAGCGTCTAGCCCCAATGATAAAACAGAACGGCAGTTATTTAGTCAGTGAAAGTGGAATTGCCACAATGGATGATATTAAAAGAGTAGTTGCAGCAGGAGCAAATGCCATTTTAGTTGGGGAAACGTTTATGAAAAGCTCTAATTTAGAACAAACATTAAAACAAATGAAAGTAACAATTTAAGGTTGTGACCAGATGAAGGCAAAAATTTGCGGCATTACGGATAAAGAAGCAGCGTTATGTGCAGTTGAGCATGGTGCGAAGGCGATCGGATTCGTATTTGCAAAAAGTAAACGAAAAATAAGCCCTGAAGATGCAAAAGAAATTATTGCTGCCTTGCCGAAAGAAATATGGAAAGTCGGCGTTTTTGTAGATGAAACAAAAGATACCATTGACGAAATAGTCAAGATTTCTGGCATTAATGTGATTCAGCTTCATGGTGATGAGTCGAGTGAATTCGCCGCCCAATTTACATTGCCGGTAATAAAGGCTTTTAGTATACAATCAGAGGATGACTTGCGGGCAGTTGCTGACTTTTCAAGTGATTATGTTATTCTAGACAGCCCAAGAGAGAAATATCATGGCGGGAACGGAAAAATTTTCGATTGGAATATTGTTAAAAATTATGACTTTCATGGAAAAAAAGTAATCCTAGCCGGAGGACTTCATAAGGATAATGTAGAAATGGCGCTTGATATGGTAAATCCTTATATGGTCGATGTAAGCAGTGGAGTAGAAACCGACGGAAAAAAAGATTTGCAGAAAATCCAAGTATTTTTAAATAAAATAGCTGTACATAGCTAGCAATAGGAGGATATACAAATGACAACCAAATATTCATTTCCAGATCAAAAAGGCCATTATGGTGTGTACGGCGGACGCTATGTTCCTGAAACATTAATGAGAGCCGTCATAGAACTGGAAAATGCTTATGTAGAAGCAATCAATGATCCGGTATTTCAATCAGAGTTGGACGATTTATTAAAAGATTATGTTGGCAGAGAGACACCATTATACTTTGCAGAAAATTTAACCAAACATACAAATGGAGCAAAAATCTATTTAAAAAGAGAAGATTTAAACCATACAGGCGCACATAAAATCAACAATTCATTAGGGCAGGCGCTGTTGGCAAAAAAAATGGGCAAAAAGAAGGTTGTTGCGGAAACAGGAGCAGGTCAGCATGGGGTTGCTACTGCTACTGCATGTGCCCTTCTTAATTTAGAATGCACGATTTTTATGGGAGAAGAGGATATTCGGAGACAAAAATTAAATGTATTCCGAATGGAACTGCTTGGAGCTAAAGTAGTTGGCGTTACTTCTGGTAGTGCTACATTAAAGGATGCCTGCAATGAGGCATTGCGCTATTGGGTCACAAACGTAGAAGATACACATTATGTTTTAGGGTCTGTATTAGGTCCACATCCATTTCCAATGATGGTACGAGATTTCCAAAGTGTGATCGGAAAAGAATCAAAAGCGCAGTACTTAGACAAAGAGAATAAACTTCCAGATGCAGTTGTCGCTTGTATTGGCGGAGGAAGCAATGCGATGGGGATGTTTTATCCATTTATTGAAGACACGGATGTGAAAATGTACGGCATCGAAGCTTCTGGACACGGACTTCATACAGAAAAACATGCTGCTTCATTAACAAAAGGAAAACCAGGAGTTTTACATGGCTGCTATATGTATTTATTGCAGGATGAAGATGGGCAGATTCAAGAAGCACATTCCATTTCAGCAGGGTTGGATTATCCAGGTGTAGGCCCAGAGCACAGTTATCTGAATGATATTGGCCGCGTTCAATATGAATCTGTTACAGACGATGAAGCGTTTGAAGCATTGCAATTATTATGCAAGCTGGAAGGGATTATACCGGCTTTAGAAAGTGCCCATGCTATTGCTTATGTACTAAAATTAGCTCCGACGATGAAAAAGGACGAAGGAATTATCGTATGTTTATCGGGCAGAGGAGATAAGGATGTTAACACTGTAATGGAAAAGATGGGAGTGGATAAATAATGTTGACAATTGCTGAAGCATTTGCAGAAGTGAAACAAAGAGGAGATAAAGCATTTGTGCCATATATTATGGCAGGAGACGGCGGACTGGAAACCTTAGAAGAAAAAATCAAGTTTTTAGAATCCGCAGGAGCCACAGCGATAGAAGTAGGAATTCCCTTCTCTGATCCGGTTGCAGATGGTCCAATTATCCAAGCTGCCGGCATTCGTGCACTAAAAGCTGGAACAACATTAAAAAAGGTGTTTGAAGCAATCGCGTCTTTTAGAGACTCCACCTCTATTCCGCTAGTGTTTATGACGTATATCAATCCAATTTTAGCTTTCGGTATTGAAGCCTTTTTTCAAAGCTGTGAAAAGGCAAAAATTAATGCCATTATTGTTCCGGATTTGCCTGTTGAAGAAGAGGATATGCTTCTGTCTTTTGCCAATCAATATCAAGTGGAAATAATCCGTCTCGTCACTTTAACAAGTCCGATTGAGCGAATTGAAACAATTGCTAAAAAAGGAAATGGGTTTCTTTATGCCGTAACGGTTACAGGCATAACAGGTGCAAGAGCAGCCTTCCAAGAACATTTAGGGGCTCATTTATTGAAAGTAAAAGAAGTAAGCCCAATTCCGGTATTAGCTGGCTTTGGAATATCTTCTCCTGAACATGTACAGAACATGACTCAATATTGTGATGGAGTAATTGTCGGAAGCAAAATCGTAGATCTATTTCATAAAAATGATCTCGAAGGAATAAAGCAGCTAATTGATGCAAGCAAAAAAACAGCGGTAGAGCATAATAGCAATTAACTACACATTACAAAGCAATAATAATATAGTTGGTAGAAAAACGACTTAAAAGCTTATAGAATGTAAAATAGATGTATTCTTTTAAAAGCGTGAAACTTGACTCTATGATAGGAGGCTGGCTTCACGCTATTTCTATCCCACTCTTAACGAGCAGTAAAACCCCCACTGATGGAAGGTTCACTTTATAGAATGCCATCCTAGTAAAGTTACTACAATGTTTCCATAATAATAGAAATAAAAGAATAATAATCATAAAAAAGCAGGGATGAACGCATATTTATGGAAATAAATTATACAAGAAAGAAGAAGGGGGGAAAGTTAGGGAAGAAAATCAACTAATTATATATAGTAAGAGTATGCTTCTATTAGCATAAAAGATTAAAAAATACATAGATTAAATCATCATGTTGAAGTGTGGTGGAAGTGTGAATATAAGAGCTTTAACAACGAAAGATGCTAAATTATATTGGCAATTAAGACTAAAGACATTAAGGCAAAATCCACATGCGTTTTTAGTTACTATTGAAGAAGAGGAAAATAAATCACAGCCAATAAAAAAAGTAATCATGCAGCTAAAGGATCCTAGTCGAATTACATTAGGGGCTTTTCATCGCAATCAATTAATTGGCGCTATCACGCTGCAAAGAGAAGTATACATAAAAATCAAACATAAAGGCAGTGTTCTTTCCTTTTTCGTAGAAAGTGACTATAGAGGAAGAGGGATTGGGCGAGTATTGCTCGAAAACCTTATCTCAATTGCAAAAATGTATGATATAGAACAGCTGCTATTAGCCGTTGTTTCTACCAACGAAAAAGCGATTCAATTATACGAATCAATAGGATTCACCACGATAGGCATGGAAAAAAGGGCTTTAAAAGTTAATTGCCAGTATTTCGATGAATTGCATATGGTGCTATTTTTAAATCACTATGAGGGAAAGGGTTGAAATTTTGAGACAGAGATCAGTTGGCATTTTATTATTTGATGATGTTGAAGTATTGGATTTTGCAGGTCCTTTCGAAGTGTTATCTATTACAAGTTTTTCAGAAGAGCTGGAGATAAAACCATTTAAAGTAGAAACAGTCTCCGAAACTGGAAAAATGATAACAGCAAGAAATGGATTGCAGGTAACTCCGACTTATTCCTTTCAAAATGCACCTTTTTTTGATATTTTAATCGTGCCAGGAGGTCCGGGAGCAAGACAGACAGAAATACATAATGATAATGTCATTGCTTGGATAAAACAACAAGATCAACGTACAGAATATACCACTTCTGTTTGTACTGGTGCATTGCTATTAGGCACAGCTGGTCTATTAAACGGAAGAAAAGCTACTACACACTGGGCTTCCTATGAAAGAATGGAGAGGAAATTTCCAATGGTGGATGTAATAAAAGAGGTGAAGTTTGTTGATGAGGGAAAAATTATCACCTCAGGTGGCATATCAGCAGGTATTGCTATGTCCTTTCACTTAGTGGAAAAATTGCTGGGAGAAGAGGCGAAAAAACGAACAGCGAAAAGAATGGAATATGATTTGATATAGAGCGTGCTTTCACATACTAAATAAAAACAGGCCAAAGTAAACACAGCCTATTTATCCCACTCTTAACGGGCAGTAAGACCCTCACCTCGGTGATACTGAGGAATCGAAGAAGCTAGGTGGGGGATAACTGCCCGTAAAGATCCGATAAGTTCAACTAACCATCAGTGGGGATGAAGAAAACCCCCACTGATGGTTAGTTGAACTTTATCATGGTAGATCAAACACTTTTGATTTGTGTCATTGCCTATTTTAACTAGTACATAATAGCAGTATAGGCAAAGAAAGCGAGTTTGAAGATAAACGGAAACGATCTAATTGCAGATCATCTGTTTTGCTATTATTTTTTTTCCTTGCAGTTTCTTTAGAAACAATTCAACTGAACGGGGGAGAAATCCTGTTTTAGGAAGAACATAGGAAAAGTCGTGCGTAATTAAATTGTTCTTTATACGGAGCGGGTGAATGGTTCCCATACGCAGTTCCTTTTGGATGGCAAATTTGGAAACAATAGAAATTCCCAAGCCTGCTTCGATTGATTCCTTTATAATTTGTGTACTTCCAAAGGATCGTAATACAGGGGGAGAAAATGCAAACTTTGTAAAAAGTTGATCAATAATTTGTCTCGTTCCAGATCCCTCTTCTCTAATAATCCATGTTTCTTCATAAAGATCTTCTAAGTCTACTTCATCCATTTTCGCAAAAGCATGATCTTTATCCACAATGACAACCATTTCATCCTTTGCAAAAGGAGTAATACTTAGATTTGGATGATATTCTATTGTTCCATCAATAATCCCAATATGAAGTTCACCCCTTAAAAGCTGTGATATAACTCTACTGGAATTTCTTATTGATATTTTTGGATCAATAAGGGGGTTTTCTTGGATAAAATCCGCTATATATTTCGGCAGTAAATATTCCCCGAATGTATAGCTGGAACCAATCGTTAATGGACCACTCGCAGCATCAGCTGTGTCTTCCATTAATCTTTCCACTTGTTCGTATTCAGTTAGAATTTTTTTTGCATGCTGGTACAAAATTTCTCCAGCACTTGTTAAACGCACATATTTGTTTGTCCGGTCAAAAAATTTTACATCATATTTTTTTTCTAATGCTTTGACAGAAAGAGTAACGGCAGATTGGGTAATATGGAGTGCTTCAGCAGCTCTTGTAAAGTTTTGCTTTTCAGCAACGGTAACAAACGTTAACAAATGATAATCCAATGAAACCACGCTCCTTTTTTTAACCAATACTCGATAATAAAAAACAAAATGAGGCAAATAAATCGGTAATACGCTAAATTTTATTAAAATATTAATTACTATTTCGACGTTATAAACAATTTCAATATCCGAATTAAAAATCCCTCTAAAAAATGATAAAAATACAGGTTTTTATTTTATTAATATCCTTGACAATTCTGAATATGCAGAATTGTAGATACAAAAAAGAAGAAAAATGGAAAAGTATTTCGGGAATATAAATATTTTATATTGAACCTCTTACAAGTGGCGGATATAATTAATAATAATTCTCAAATAAAGAAATTCTTTTTTCACATTATTTTATTTGTAGTGTTAAAAATAAATAGAAAGGAGATTCATAGCATCTAATTCATTTATAAAAGGAGAAAGTAGATGATTAAGCGTTTTTTTACCTATTATTTACCACACAAAAAATTATTTATTTTAGATTTTAGCAGTGCAGTTGTAGTTGCTATATTAGAACTTGCCTTTCCGATTGCAGTTTCTTGGTTTATTGATACAATGCTTCCGGAAGGAAATTGGAATTCGATTGTTTCCGTTAGCATTGGACTGCTTGCTTTATATTTTGTTAGTACATATCTTCAATATATCGTAAATTATTGGGGGCATAAATTAGGGATTAATATCGAAACAGATATGCGCTCCCAATTATTTAATCATGTTCAAAAGCAGTCTTTTAAGTTTTTTGACAATACGAAGACGGGACATATTATGAGCCGCATTACAAATGATTTATTTGATATTGGCGAATTGGCGCATCACGGACCAGAAGATTTATTTATTGCCATAATGACCTTTGCCGGTGCTTTTTGGGTCATGCTAACTATTAATGTGAAACTAGCTCTTATTGTTATATTTATTGTTCCAGTACTTGTTGTGCTTATTACTTATTGCAATAAAAGCATGAACAACGCTTGGAAAAACATGTATGGGGATATTGCGGATGTAAACGCTCGTGTGGAAGACAGTGTTTCCGGGGTAAGGGTTGTCCAATCATTTACAAATGAAAACTATGAAATGTCTCGTTTTTCGGTTAATAATAGAAGGTTTAGAAAAGCAAAGGTAGGAGCCTATAAAGTAATGTCGCTTACTTCTTCTTCCGTTTATATGCTGATGCGCTTTTTTACACTAGTCGTACTTGTGTATGGTGCTTGGTTAACCTTTAATAATCATTTATCGAATGGTGAACTGGTCTTGTTTATTCTGTATGTAAACATACTGCAAAAGCCGATTGATAAAATTAGTACTTTATTGGAGTTATATCCAAAGGGAATGGCTGGTTTTAAACGATTTATTGAGTTATTGGATACCGAACCCGATATAAAAGAAACGGAGGATGCAATAGAGGTTCCTTCACTTAAAGGAAATATAAAGCTGAATAATATCACATTTGGCTATGATCCGAGTTATCCTGTTTTACAAAATATTAAATTATCGATACAAGCTGGGGAGACGATTGCGTTTGTTGGCCCATCTGGGGCTGGAAAAACGACAATCTGTTCTTTGATTCCACGCTTTTATGATGTAAATGGCGGCAGCATTACGATAGATGGCATTGACATACGCAATATGACAACCACTTCACTACGGTCGCAAATCGGCATTGTTCAACAAGATGTATTTTTATTTACAGGTACTTTAAAAGAGAATATTGCTTATGGGAAGTTGGATGCGACGGATGAAGAAATTCAAGCTGCAGTAATACGAGCTCATTTAGAAGACCTTATTCGCAAGCTTCCAGACGGGTATGAAACACAAATTGGCGAAAGAGGATTAAAACTGTCTGGAGGACAAAAACAGCGGATTGCCATTGCACGCATGTTCTTGAAAAATCCTCCGATACTTATTTTAGATGAAGCAACTTCTGCTCTTGATACCGAAACAGAGCTAATTATTCAAAAATCTTTAAACGAATTAGCAAAAAACCGCACTACTTTAGTTATCGCGCATAGACTAGCAACAATAAGAAATGCAGATAGGATTGTCGTCGTAACAGAGAATGGAATTGAAGAAGAAGGGTCACATGATGAACTTCTGAATAAGAACGGTATTTTTGCGAATCTACATCGTGTGCAATATCAGCATTAATTATGCAACTCTACAATAAGGCTGGTAGATTAGGATTGTAATTCGGAGCGAAAAACGAAGAAGTCGAGTGTTTGTCAACAGCATGTGGCGAAAACATCAACTGTTTTCGTTTTTTTGATATAAATAAAAATACAGAACATTTATAATGAAATAACAGCATGTACAGTACGCTGTGTTGGATAAATAAAGAATGGGAGAAGATATATCTTATGCGTTCACTTGTTTTAGGGGTATTAGCGGCGTTTTTTTTCGCTTTTACTTTTGTATTAAATCAATCAATGAAAATTAGTGGTGGAAGTTGGATTTGGAGCGCGTCGCTGCGATATTTTTTTATGGTGCCTCTCTTAATCCTCCTTGTATTATTTAGAAGCAAGCTTCCTCCTGTTTGGCAGGAATTAAAGAAGAATCCGATTCCATGGCTTGTTTGGAGTTCAGTTGGTTTTGGCATTTTTTACGCTTTTATTTGTTTTGCATCCGAATATGGTCCTGGGTGGCTTGTTGCGGGAACATGGCAGCTGACTATCATTTCTGGTACGCTTCTGACACCATTTTTTTATGAAAAAAAGACATTGCCAACAGGGGTAACTAGTCTTACTCGTCAAAAAATTCCATATAACACTTTATCTTTTTCCCTCTTAATTGTTGCAGGAATTATCTTGATGCAAGTGGAGTATGCAATGGAACTATCGTTGATAAACACATTGCTTTGCTTTATTCCTATTGTGATCGCTTCTTTTGCATACCCGCTTGGAAATCGGAAGATGATGGAGGTTTGTAATGGCAGACTGGACGCCTATCAGCGAGTGCTTGGAATGACGATTGCTAGTCTTCCGTTTTGGTTCCTATTATCATTTTATGGTCTATGGACGGTTGGATTTCCTAAAGAAAATCAACTAATACAGTCTGTGATTGTTGCTCTATTTTCTGGAGTTTTCGCAACGATTTTATTCTTTGCTGCAACAGATTTAGTACGAGATGATATGCAAAAACTTGGAGCGGTGGAAGCTACCCAGTCTTTTGAAGTACTATTTGCATTATTAGGTGAAATTCTATTTCTTCACGCTGATTTGCCATCGATGATTTCCTTGTTTGGAATGATTCTGATTGTAATTGGAATGATTCTTCACAGTATTTTTTCACATAAGCGACTGGATATAAAAAATTCGATAAGTACATAGGTAAAAGTTAGAAGTTTGTTCCCCTTATTTTAGGGGAATTATAAAGTAAACTTTCATCAGTGGGGGTTCCTCATCCCCACTGATGGTTAGTTGCACTTATCGGACCTTTACGGGCTGTTATCCACCACCTAGCTTCCTCGGTTTCTCGGCCTCCCTGAGGTGGGGGTCTTACAGCCCGTTAAGCGTGGGATAAAGTTGTCTATTTTGTTTAAAACGTTAAGAAAATGTAAAACTAACAGAATAGTTAGCATATTGTAAGACAAAAGGTATACTATGGTGATGAAAGGCAAGAAAAAGCTGTTTTATACATAATGTGAATTTACTATTTGAAAAATGCATTAGGAGGGCAAATAAAATGAGCAAAGTAAAAAAATATCCAACAATTAAATTAATTGCACTAGACATGGATGGAACATTATTAAATGACAAAGGAGAAATACCGGAAGAAAATCGAAAAGCAATTAAAGAAGCGCAAGATAAAGGCATACATGTTGTGCTGAGTACAGGAAGGTCGATTGCCACGTGCAAGGACCATGCGGAAAGTTTGCTGCTGAAAACTTTTTTAGTGACAGTAAATGGAAGTGAAATTTGGGATTGGCAAGGAAATTTAATTGAACGAAACTTGGTGGAAGCAGAGAACATACAGTGGATGTATGATCTTTCCAAAAAACATAAAGCAAAAACGTGGGCAATTAGTTGTGACCAAGTATGGAATGATAATATGCCAGAGGATATTTCCACTTTAGAATGGTTGAAATTTGGTTTTCATATTGATGATGATCAAATTCGTGCAAATGTGATGAAAGAATTACATGAAAAAGGATTATTTGAAATAAGCAATTCATCTCCTGTTAATATTGAAGTAAATGCATTGGGCATCAATAAAGCAAGAGGATTAAAAACCGTTTGCGAGAGATTGAATATTACAATGGATCAAGTGATGGCAGTAGGAGACAGTCTAAATGATATTAGCATGATTAAAGAAGCAGGCCTTGGGGTTGCCATGGGAAATGCTCAAGAGGTCGTGAAAGAAACGGCAGATGTCACTACTTTTACAAATGAGGAAAATGGCGTAGCGAATGCAATTAGAAAATGGGCATTAAACAGCGAATACGCAGTGAAAAATTAAGGTTTGAAATAGGGTGGACATAGTATACAAACAGGAGTTATTCTACATGGAGGTTTCAGACAAAAACAGCATTCGCCCTTTGGAAATTAAATATCACTTAAAACGTAAAAACTAATTGAAACAAATAAAAAACCTGATATAATGAAAAATAATAAAGTGAACCTTTCCATCAGTGGGGGATTTCTTTCTCCCACTGATGGAAAGGTTCACAGGATGTGGATCACACAAACGTTGTCACAGGAAGTGGCGACCTTGATTCCTCAATATCTTGAGGTGGGGGTCTTACTGCCCGATAAGAGTGGGATAAAATAGTGTTGTAAGGTGAGAAGAAAGTATAATTGGCATTGATATCAGGATGCCTGACATAATAAAAATTATGGAACGTGGACAAAGGAATAGTATGCGGAAAGCTTACGTAAAAGAGAGTGAAGTTTATAAGCTGAAAGACTTCATAACGGAAAAGACGCAGAACCTGCCTTTTGAGTCCTATGTAAAGCATAGGCGTTATCTGGCGTTATCAGACAAAGTGGAATAATTATTTTAATTATTCAATGAAGGTGGTACCACGGAAAAAGCCCTTTTCGTCCTTTTTATAGGATGAAAAGGGTTTTTTTTATTGGTGAATCGCAACATGGTATTAAAGACAGATATCCGGGATTGTACAGCAATGTTCAAGGCGCCCTGCGCTTTTCTAATTAATAGGGGGATTTATTATGGAAAGTAAAAGAGTTGTTGTAAAAATAGGCAGCAGTTCGTTAACGAATACAAAAGGGGAAATTGATCAGCAAAAATTACATGATCATATTGCAAGTATTGCAGTACTTAAAAAAAATGGATATGAGGTCATTTTGGTTTCATCTGGTGCAGTGGCAGCTGGTTTTACCAAATTAGGCTATCCATCAAGACCTGTTACTTTAAAAGGAAAACAAGCAGCTGCAGCTGTTGGTCAAAGCTTATTAATACAAAGCTACATTGAGCTTTTTACACAACATCAAATTACACCTGCACAAATTTTATTAACTAGAAATGATTTTTCTAAACGTGAACGATATGGAAATGCTTATTCTACTCTTACGGAATTATTAGAACGAGGCATTCTTCCTATCATTAATGAAAATGATACAGTTTCCGTAGAGGAGTTGACATTTGGAGATAATGATATGTTGTCAGCACTTGTGAGCGGTCTTGTTCATGCAGAGCAATTAATTATATTAACAGATATAAATGGTTTGTATGACAGTAATCCAAAAGATAACCCAGATGCAAAAAGATACGATAAAATTACAGAAATAACAGAAGATTTAATGAAAGGTGCGGAAGGAGCGGGTTCAAAAGTTGGAACCGGCGGGATGAAATCAAAATTGGTTGCCGCTGAAACAGCTCTTTCATTAGGCGTGAAGGTGTTTATCGGAAATGGCAGTGGAGAAGAGAAACTTGTTTCTATAATGGAGGGCAATGGGGATGGTACGTATATTGGATCAGATGATTTAACAGCTCTTAACAATAATAGACAATGGATTGCATTGCATTCCACTGTTCAAGGCAGTTTGTATGTAGATAAAGGAGCAGAAAAAGCTTTAATGGAGAATGGAAGCAGTCTGCTTCCAGCAGGAGTTTATAAAATGGAAGGTAATTTTATAAAAGGCAATGTTGTCGAAGTAATTGGACAATATGGAGTAATCGGAAAAGGAGAAGTCCTTTATTCTTCAGAGGAGCTTCAACAAATTATCGGCAAAAAAAGTACGGAATATAAAGAAACGAATTTATTTTTAACAACAGAGGTTATCCATCGAAATAAATGGGTGAAAAATTAATAAAAAGGGGATTTAATCATGAGCGAAATACAAACAAAAGGAAAAGCTGCTAAGCAGGCAAGTCTACAAATGACAAGATTTTCTACACTAGAAAAAAATAAGGCTCTTCTGTTAATTAGTGAACAGCTAGTAATAGATCAAGATTATATAATAACTGAAAATAATCAAGATTTGAAAAGCGGGAAGGATATAGGACTTTCAGAATCTGTGTTGGATCGCATTATGCTGAATAAAAAAAGAATTAAGGATATGGCTCTAGCCATCAAGCAATTGATGAAATTAGACGATCCTGTAGGACATGTTTTAGAGGAAATCAACAAAGAAAACGGCTTGAAAATAGTGAAAAAAACTGTGCCAATCGGAGTAATGGGAATGATTTATGAAGCAAGGCCAAATGTAACGGTTGATGCTGCTACCTTATCCATTAAAACGGGAAATGCTGTTATTTTACGAGGAAGTTCTACTGCAGCTTATTCTAATCAAGCGATTGTGAAATCCATTCACAAAGCTTTAGAGAAATCTGAACTACCAATTGATGCTGTACAGCTGATTGAAGATACAAGCAGAGAAACAGCTAAGGAGCTGTTTCATTTAAAAGAATATTTAGATGTTCTGATCCCTCGCGGCGGAAAAAATTTAATAGATACAGTAGTAAAAGAAGCAACCGTTCCTGTAATTGAAACAGGTGCAGGCAACTGTCATATTTTCATCGATGAATCAGCAGCAGTTGAGATGAGTTTATCTATATGTATAAATGGAAAAACACAGCGTCCTTCTGTTTGCAATGCGATTGAAACGATTTTGATTCACGAAAAATGGTTCAAGCAATTTGGAAGCAAGCTTCTTGAAGCACTTTCCAATAAGGAAGTAGAGATTTATGGAGATGAGCAAGTTTGTTCTGTTTGGGAAAATGCTCAAATAGCAACAGAAGAAGATTGGTATACAGAATACTCTGCATTAAAAGTCAGTATAAAAGTCGTTAAGAATGTGGAAGAAGCAATCGTTCATATTAATAAGTATGGAACAAAACATTCCGAAGCTATTATTACAACAAAGGAAGAACATGCTGAATTGTTTTTGACACAAGTTGATGCAGCTGCTGTATACCATAATGCGAGCACTAGATTTACAGATGGCTTTGAATTTGGATATGGTGCAGAAATAGGCATCAGTACACAAAAATTGCATGCAAGAGGTCCAATGGGGCTAAAAGCTTTAACATCAAGCAAATATCTTATTTTTGGAAACGGTCAAGTGAGAAACTAACATACATTGTCGATCCTTGTTTGTTCCGAAGTTAATGCTCTTATTACATCGAAGATTGGAGTATAAAGATGGAATTTTTTGTTGTGTTATTGCCCATTTTTTTCATTTTTGGAGTTGGATTTGTTGGACAAAAGATTTTAACAATTGATACAAAGCCCATATCTACGATGAGTGTGTATTTAATGAGTCCGCTTTTAGCTTTTAGTGTGTTTGTGGAAACGGACTTTAATAATGCTTATTTAATGATGTCTATATTTGCACTCGTTCTAGTATTTGGGATTATTGCTATTATATACTTGGTTGGCTGGGCAAGAGGGTATACAAACAAAAAAATTTGCGGCATGGTCTTATCCTCTGCCTTTATGAATAATGGAAATTACGGAACGCCGCTTGTACTATTTGCATTTGGTGTTCCCGCTCTGCATTACGCTGTCATTTTAATGGTCATTCAGCAGATGATTATGGCAACAGTCGGCATTTATTTTGCAGCAAAAGGTTCTACCGAAGGCGGTTCCAGCAGAGGTACATTTAAAAAAGTAATTAGAGTACCTATAATGTATGGTGCATTGCTTGGAATAATATTTCGGTTTTTACATATTCCTATAAGTGGTACAATGTTGGATGCAATTAAACTTGTTGGAAATGCGGCTATTCCGACTGTCATGCTTGTGCTTGGTATGGAATTGGCCAAAATATCTTTAAAAAACATTCAAATACAACCACTTTCCTTTGCGCTCGTATTGCGATTGGTGATATCACCGCTTATTGCTTGGGGAATGACCATGGTGCTCCCAGTAGATGATTTAGTGAAACAATTAATGATTGTGTTGGCTGCGATGCCTTCTGCTGCCAATACAACAATGTATGCACTACAATATGGAACCGAGCCAGATTTTGTATCATCAGCTACTTTAGTTAGTACACTTGCTAGTTTAATCACATTGCCAATTGTTTTATCCCTCCTATAAGAAGAAGGAGCTGCAGTCCATTTAACAACGAGCTTTTCACCTGAGTAAAGCAAAGTTAAAGTGTGGCAGTTTTTTTATATTGGCAGTTTTCTAAAAGTTTGTTGTTTTTTAACATGATCAAAAACCTTTTAGAATGACGGAGCAGCCTGAATACACGTAGACTCTCAGCACGGATTAGCGAGACAGACGAGAAGAAAGCAGGAGTGAAACGACGAAGCGGCTCGAGGCTTGTCCGCGGAAAGCGAGTGAATTTCCTGACTATTCTAGATCAACACTGAAATTTAACAGAGCCATATGCTAAGAAATTTTTTTACTATGGAGATAAAAGTACGGATGATAAAATGCAATGGAAATATGTATCGCTCCATCATCAACATAAAAATAAACATCATTGGGAATATTGGGTTATTGATCCGAATAATAATCAAGCACTGCCAATGCCTAGAAAATATATCATGGAAATGATTTGTGATTGGCGTTCGTTTTCAAGGAAATGGGGAAGGAAAGTAAAAATTCTACTTTGGATCTTACAGATAGTTTAGTGTTACAACCTGAGGCTAAAAAAGAACTTTAGATTATCATGAGGAAAAAAGAAGTTCATACAAAAGAAATTAGCTGATTTTCTTTACAGAAATAAATTTACTGAAATGAAAATCCATTAAAATCAAAAAATCAGAACTTCCATGGAATGAAAGTTCTGATTAAAAGATTCCATCTTCCCGCTTCTTTAGATTTAAAGATATACATAATTAGTGGATGGCTGACTTGAATCTTCCACCATGAGCCTCTTGTGTATCCATTATCGTTATAAAGGCATTCGCATCGATTTCCTGGACAATGCTTTTAAATTTAGCTACTTCTAAGCGGGTAAAAACAACGTATAGAACCTCTTTGTCTTGATCCAAATAGCCGCCTTTTCCTTTTAATTTTGTTACACCTCTGCCTAAGCGGTCTGACAATGCTTCTGCGATTTCTTCATATTCATCTGAGATTACCATCGCAGCTTTTGTATCATCAAATCCTTGTATAACAGCATCAAGTGCTTTACTGGCAATATAATAAGTTAAAATCGAGTACATAGCTTGTTCCCATTGCAGAACAAACCCTGCCCATGCAAAAACAAAAACATTTAGAAACATAACGAATTCTCCAACAGAAAAAGGAATTTTTTTCGATAAAAGAATCCCTAATATTTCTGTTCCATCCAAAGCTCCAGAGTTGCGGATTACGAGCCCAACCCCAGCTCCTAATAATAATCCTCCAAATACTGTCGCAAGAAGCGGTTCAGTTGTTAATGCTTCAAAATGGTGAAGGCTTGACTCTACTATCCCAAGCACAATAATGGAGAAGAGGGAGGAAATACAGAAATTTTTCCCGATATACTTATATCCAGCAAATAAAAAAGGAAGATTGATAACCAATACTAAAATTCCGAAGCTAAAGTCTGTTATATAATTTATTATCAAAGAAATCCCGATGATTCCCCCATCAATAATGGTATTGGGCACCAAAAATAATTCAATGGCGACAGCAGCCAAGCTTGCTCCAACCATAAGCAGAATATACCGAATAATTAAATGTGTTTTTGATTCTTTTTTATGTACTTTTCCCATATGAAACACCTTTCCTTACTAAATTCAAGGAATAAAAAGTCAAAATATATGATTCATTTAGAATTCCTCGTATGAAAAAAAATATACAAAATAATAGCATATGGACAGAAAAGAATAATCACTTTAGTTAGAGTAAAATTGATATTAATGTAGAAAAGAGACTGAAATGATTAAAATGGGAGTGTGAAATGTAAGGTATAATTCGAGTATTCGAAGAATGTTTGAATAACCTAATTGATTTAATGCCCCTTGGTTTCTACGTATTTTAATAGGATGCTTTTATAAACAACTCCTCCTTCAGGCAGTACTTGTCCATAACATAAGTGTAACATAAAAGGTGAAAGCATTTCCTTTCTCAGGATTCGAGGTCCATATTTTTCTGTATACTCTTGCCATTTTAAAAGAAACAGAATACAATAAGTCTACAGTACATTAATATTCTAGGTAGGTGAGGAAATGTTTAATCGGGAGCTAGTAAAGGGCAGTACATCCTTAATTTTACTTCAATTATTAGCAGAAAAAGAAATGTATGGGTATGAGCTTGTGAAAGAAATGGAAAGCAGAAGTGATTATTCTTTACAAGTAAAAGAGGGCACACTATACCCAGCATTACATAAATTAGAAAAACAAGAATATGTGGAATCTTTTTGGCAGGAGTCAGGGAAGGGACCAGCGCGAAAATATTACCGCATCACGGAAACAGGCAAAGAAATTTTATTGCAGAAAACAAGTGAATGGAAAAATTTTGTGCAGACAATTGATAAAGTAATAGGGAGATAGGGAATATGATTGCTTCTAAGCAGGAGTATTTGCATTCGCTTCGAAAGAAGTTAAAAAATAATAAAGATCAGGATGAAATCGTATTAGAATATGATCATCATTTATCTGACCTTTTAGAAGAACTCTATTTGAAACATCAATTGGACGAAAAAGCAGCAATGATTCTTGTTTTGGATAGGTTTGGAACACCAGAAGAAATTGCACAATTATATACAGAGGAACTAGTAGTAACAGAAAACAAAACGAAATGGATTTTTTTCTTCGGAAATCTATTCTTTTTTACAGGGGGAATCTGTTTAACTATTTTTTATCATTTTCTTTCATTCCCTTCTATAAGAAGATTGTGGACTTTTCTAACAAGCATTCCATTTTATCTTATTTTATTGTATCTTTTCTTCTGGCTGCTTTTAGGTTACGAAGTTGGCAAGGAATTTGGTTTAGGTGGAAAAAAACTGCTGAAAAAAACCTTTTATATCTCTTTGGCGCCCAATCTTCTATTAATGATACTAGTTGTATTTCGAATTATTCCATTAACTGTATTTGATCCATTGTTAACGCCAAATTTTATACTATTATGTATTGGAGCTACCTTTTTCTTATATCCTATATCTATATTAGGATTTCGTTTTGGAACAATAAGATCTGTTTAAGTGGTTCTTGAGGTCTGCTAAGTAGAATTACTAAGTAGACTTGCGTTTTACTACCTAGAATAACTACTTATTTTTATCTATATAGAATTACTATGCAAAGGGGATAAAATAAAAAAATGAATAGAAAAAATTTAATGTATGTACTCATTTGTTTATTGTTGGCAGTTATTGCAGAAATTACATTGTTTAAAGGATCAATCGGAATCTCGCTTAGTATTTTTGTTGTATCCTTTTATGGTTTGTATTTTTATTATGTAAAAAAGAAAGAGCATACCCATAAGCTGTTAGGACTGTATTTATTTATCTGCATCTGGCTTTTGACCTTAAGTTATGTATTTATAGCAAATCCCGTTTTTTACGGTCTAAACTTTTTAATGATAGCAGCCTTGCTGATTGTTCATACATCATTGTTAACGAGTCCAGCATTTATTGATTGGAGCTCCAGTTTATTTATTGTATATTTAGGCAAAAAATTCACTCAATTTTTTCTATTCGGCAAAAAAATCGCTGCCTTTTTGCTGAAAAAATTAACAAAAAACGCTAAAAAGGGAACATACGCTAAAACAAAAAAAGTGGTGATTGGTTTAATTATTGCCGGGCCTATTTTAATCATCTTAATGATTTTACTCAGTGCATCCGATGAAAAGTTCGGCAATTTTATGATTAGAACGATTCAAAAGATGATGTCATTAAATACGAAGGAAATATGGATTTTCATACGAGTTGTATTTTTATTTGCTGTTTTTGTAATAGGAATAAAGACGGTTGGACGCAAGTCTGTCATCGTTCCAGTAAAAACTGGCAGTACAGGCGGAACCTGGGATCAGACCATAGTAATGACCATTATTGTGTCCATTAATGTATTATATGTCCTGTTTACGATTGTTCAATTCCGTTATTTTTTTAACGATGTCTTAATTAAGGACTATACGTTTGCTGCATATGCTAAAAAAGGCTTTTTTGAACTTATGTTTGTTACGGTCATTAACATTGTCATGATTATATGTGTAAATACATATACTGCTGTGAAAAAAAAGGTGTTAAAGATACTGCTTTCCATTATGGTTCTATTTAGTTTTGTTATGCTGCTGTCTTCCCACTTACGTTTGTCTTTATATGAAGAGGCGTATGGATATACGTATTTACGCTTATTTTCTCATTCGTTTTTACTATTATTGGCTATATTATTTTCGTTTTCGATCATAAAAATCTGGATGGAAAAGCTAAATCTAATCCGAATCTTTTTATTAACTTCCTTATTATATTATTGCAGTTTAAATGTGATAAATATAGATCAAGTGATTGTCAGGAAAAATATTCAACGATACGAAAAAACAGGTGATATTGATTTACAGTATATATCTTATTTATCTAATGCCTCTGTGCCGGAGTTAGTTGATTTGTATAAAAAAGAGAGCAATAATTTTCCTTTAAAGCAGCTGCTATTAGAAAAAAAAGAAAATCTACGGAAAAAACAAATATCTTGGCAGTCTTATAATATTGTAGAGGAAAAAGCAAAAAAGGCATTAGAAGAAGTGAAGGAATAAAGAAAACGAATGAGCTGAAAGCCTTGCTGACAGTTAAATGAATAAAAAATTACCTAATTATTTTTTGCCCGTATCTTTTTATGGAAGCAAAACGTTAAGATAATAGAAAGGAAAGGGAGGGATGATCATGAGCGTCCACCAATTTGCCAATGAAAATCAGGAAACAATGATTGCTATGAAGTATAAATTATTGCAAAAATATTGCAAATTTTTAGGGATGAATAAATGGGAAAGTGATGATATTGTTCAAGAAACATTTTTAAAAGCGTTGGAAAAGTATGATGAAAAAGCGATTACTAGTGCGCTTCTAAAAAGAATGGCTCATAATCAATGGATAGACACCATTCGAAAAAATAAAAAATGGGAACTTAATAATGAATTGGATAAGGAGATAAGCATTAAAAAAGAAATTGATAATTTAATGGTTCTTGCTGAACATCTTGCAATCCACCTTACGATTAAGCAAGGTATTGTTTATTTATTATCTGAGGGCTTTAATTACTCAATAAAGGAAGTAGCCGAAAGCTTGCATCTTACAGAAGGAGCGGTAAAATCCATTCTTTTTCGAGCAAGAAATAAAATAAAGCAATACGCTTTTCATCAAAATGAAATGGCGGATGAGGCAAAAAATGATATTTCCGCCCTGTTTTATCATGTATTAAAAAATGAAGATCCGAACCTTTTATGGAAGGCTATGAAGGCAAATCGTTTATGTTTGCAATCGTCCAATCTGGAAAAGAAACAGGCAAGTGTGCAAAGCTGGCATTCAGAATTTACAATGGCTGCATAAAGGGATTACAAAAGAAGGAGGAAGGAAAAATGAGTGCGATTCCTTATGTTATAGAGCAATCAAATGGCGGTGAACGCTCTTATGATATTTATTCAAGGCTATTAAAAGACCGGATTATTATGTTAGGGGATGAAATTAATGATCATGTCGCAAATAATATAGTGGCACAGTTATTATTTTTGGCGGCAGATGATCCGGATAAAGATATTTCGCTCTATATAAATAGTCCAGGTGGATCAACAACTGCTGGATTTGCGATATTCGATACAATGCAATATATTAAGCCGAATGTCCAAACGATATGCACAGGTTTGGCTGCTTCGTTTGGTGCATTGCTTTTGCTTGCAGGAGCAAAAGGAAAAAGATTTGCTTTGCCGAATAGCGAAATTATGATTCATCAGCCATTGGGAGGAGCTAGAGGCCAGGCAACAGAAATTGAAATAACAGCAAGGCGGATAATAAAACTGAAAGAACAAATAAACGGCATTATTGCAGAAAAAACCGGACAGAAAAAGGAAAAGGTAGTAGAAGATACAGAGCGTGATTTCTTTATGAGTGCAGAAGAAGCTAAAGAATATGGGATTATTGATGACATTATCCTGTCTAAATAACGAAGTAAAAACCCTCTTTTCCATATAAAAGAGGGTTTTTGACTATCTATATACACTTTGATTCTTGGTTGTTTGCATTAATCGAAATCACGAACATAAACTCCTCCAAAGGCTTTACGTCCTGAAATATAAACGTTTTCTGTTATTCTAGAGTAAAAAGTAGGAGGAATGTTAGAAAAATAGGTGGATGGTCTGTTATGATGTATAATAGAAAGGTGAAATTAGAGCATCATATAACAAAATAGTTATGTGAAAACAGAACGTAAATAGGTGACAAAATGAAATCAGTTGAAGTAATTGTACATTCCTTATATGAAAAAGGGATAAAAAATGGCAATCCACTATTGGATAAAGAAGCTCTTTTAAGTACATCAGGATTAGAAGAGGGTCAAATTATTGATGTGAAAAGCAAATCTAATCAATTTTTAGGCAGAGGATACTACGGAATACAAAATAAAGGAATAGGATGGATACTAACATCTGATCCTCATACAGAAATAAATGAACTGTTTTTCGAAAAGAAGTTGAAAGCAGCGATAAAAAGAAGAAGTGAGTTGGAGCAGCAGAACGAAACGACAGCTTATCGTCTATTTAATGGAGAGGGAGACGGAATAGGCGGATTTACAATCGATTGTTTTAATGATTACCTTCTTATTCAATGGTACAGCAAGGGAATATATACTTTTAAAGAAATGATCATACGAGCTCTTCAAAATTGTATATCTTTTGCAGCCATTTACGAAAAAAAGCGGTTTGATCAAAAAGGGAGCTATGTAGAAGATGACGATTTTGTTATCGGAAAAAGAGGCGACTTTCCGATTATTGTAAAAGAAAACGGAATAAATTATTCCGTTGACTTAAACGATGGAGCTATGGTCGGAATATTTTTGGATCAAAGAGATGTTCGTAAAGCGATTCGAGATAAATATGCTAAGGATAAGGATGTTCTTAATACTTTTTCTTATACTGGCGCTTTTTCCGTTGCTGCTGCAATGGGTGGAAGCAAATCTACAACAAGTGTAGATTTAGCCAATAGAAGCAGACCAAAAACAATAGAAAACTTTCAAATAAATGCGATTAATCTTGAGAACCAGCATATTATGGTGGAAGATGTTTTCCATTATTTTAAGTATGCGGTTAAGAAAAAGTTATTATTTGACATGGTTATATTAGATCCTCCAAGCTTTGCAAGGTCAAAAAAACATACCTTTCGTGCAGCAAAGGATTATTCAAATTTGTTAAAAGAAGCAATTAGCATAACAAAGAATAATGGAATCATCGTGGCATCAACCAACTGCAGTACGTTTGATATGAAAAAATTTAAAGGTTTCATTTTTGAAGCATTCGACAAAAAGGAAAATCGGTTTGAGATAGTAGAGGAATTCCAGCTACCGTTTGATTTTCGTTCGATTCAAAAGCTGAAAGAGAGCAATTATTTGAAAGTAGTTTTTCTAAAAAAACGAAATTAATCGGATATCATTATTTTATGCAAATAAAATTCATTGCTGCTGCAGGAATAAAGTTAATTCCAATAAAGACAAATAGCAGCTGCTACTAAATTGGTCTACAGTGATCTGGCAAGTAGGTATTTACTTCTCTAACATAACCTTGTAATCTAATATGTAAAGGACAAAATCTAACTACATAAGAGAATGGGGAAAATGATCATGGTTAAAGCAATATTTTTTGATTTAGATGATACATTATTATGGGACAAAAAAAGTGTAAAAGAAGCATTTGAGAAAACATGTCGCCTAGCAGAAGAGAAATATGGGATTCCTGTTTTTGATTTAGAAGAAGCGGTTCGAAAAGAAGCGCGTGCATTGTACGAGGGGTATGAAACGTATAGCTTTACGCAAATGATTGGAATTAATCCTTTCGAAGGGTTATGGGGAGAATTTTCAGATGATCATGATTCTTTTCGCAAAATGAAGGCGATTGTACCTTTTTATCGGAGAGACGCTTGGACAAAGGGACTAGCGGCAGTAGGCATTGACGATAAAGAATTTGGGGAAGAACTAGCAGAGGCATTTCCTAAGTTTAGAAAAGAGTCGCCATTTGTTTATGAAGAGACATTTGCTGTATTGGATAAATTGAAGGATCAATATAAACTTGTGTTAATCACAAATGGATCCCCTCATTTGCAAAATACAAAATTAACCATCACGCCTGAAATAGCTCCATATTTCGATGAAATCATTATTTCTGGAGGGTTTGGAAAAGGAAAACCTGATCCGTCTATTTTTGATTATGCATTATCTTTAGTTAATCTGGATAAAGAAGATGTCTTAATGGTGGGAGACAATTTAATGACAGATATCCTTGGGGCATCAAGGGCTGGGATTAAGTCAGTGTGGATTAATCGTGAAAACAGCACGCATTCTGATGTTGTGCCAACATATGAAATTACCAATCTTCACGAATTATTTGCCATTATCGATTCGAATCAAGCTGTTTCTAAATAAATATATCCCACTCTTAACGGGCAGTAAGACCCCCACTACAAGATGCCGAGAAATAAAGGAAGCGAGGTGGGGGATAACTGCCCGTAAAGGTCCGATAAGTGCAACTAACCATCAGTGGGGATGAGGACAAATCCCCACTGATGGAAGTTTACTTTATAATTCATTAGACAGGAAGAGATTATAATACATCTTTTTCCTGTCTTTTATATTTATCCCACTCTTAACGGGCAGTAAGGCCCCCACCTCAAGATGCCGAGAAATCGAGGAAGCAAGGTGGGGGATAACTGCCCGTAAAAGTCCGATAAGTGCAACTAACCATCAGTGGGGAGGAGAAAAAACCCCCACTGATGGAAGTTTACTTTATACAATTAATCGCTTAAGGATTCATCCTCAGCAGGCAATAAATGCCTATAGGGAACAGGAGATGCTAATATAACGGATGTATTAATTGTTCCAAATGGAATTAAACGATCAACAAGCTGCCTCATGCCATCAATCCCTGAAACAGCTGCTTTTATCGTATAGCTGATTGGTCCTGTAACGCGGTGGCATTCAATGATATCCGCTTCTGTTTTAATATATTCCTCGAAAAGCTGAGCTTCTTTTTTCAGCTCGCTTATTTGAATAAAAAGGAGTGTTCCTCTACCAAGCTTTGCAGGAGAAACTCGAGCGCTGAACTCTAAAATTATCCCTTTTTCCTGCAATCTTAATAATCTTTCAGAAACGCTTGGACGGCTTAATGCTAATTTCTTTGATAAGTCACTAACCGTAATTCTCCCATCTTCTTGTAATGTTTTTAATAATTGTATGTCTACCTTATCCATTTTAAGCTCCTTTGACAAAATGAAATAATAATAGCTGAATTTGATTCGAAAGTAAGGGGTAGTTGGGAAAACGCATGCTTTTTGCTAGGTAAAATCACTTCGATCTATTCTATCATTAATATAATAATAATACCACTTTATAATGGCTTTTACATCCTAATGCCCTCTATTATGCAAAAAACAAATTACATAGGTGGAAAATCAGCTCAGCAGCAGGAACGGAATGGCTACTTTTCAATAAAAGGAGATATTCATTATATATTGAAGAAAAAAGCATTGACACTGATAATCATTTTCATTTACAATAAAGAAAAATAACGATATAAATTTCTCGAAATAATATATTAACCTAACAAAAAGAAGAAGGTGTCAGAGGAAATGAAAAATAATTATGTTGTTACAACCTCATTTCAATATATGATTGAATGTACATGTCCGAGTCCAGATCATACATTTATTATTGATGTGCATAAAGGGGATATAATTACTGTAACAGAAGAGAAAAAATATGTAGATTCACTTGGCTGGCTGGCTTTAGTATTAATTAATGATTATCGGTTTTACATGTACATACAAGAACTGGAGGATTTCGTTTCAGAAGGGAAAATATTTTCTGTCATGGATTTAGATTTAAAAATAAATTATTTGCAATATAAAGTAAATGAAACTTTAGATAGTTTGGATAAAAACAATTTTTCTTTCTATGCAAAAGAACTTGCAAAATTAAAAGAAATACAAGAAAGTGCTGCTGTTTATTAAAATGTGGAATTTTCTGAATAGTTAGGAAAGAAATAAGGAACTGGGCTGAAACTATGCCTGGTTTTTTTATTGTATCGGAAAACGATCGATAATAGATTCGAATATTTGCAAACCCATTTATCGAGGAATACAATAAAGTATACCTTTCATCAGTTGGGGTTTTCTTCATCCCCAGCAGATGGAAAGCTTGCGTTCCACAGGATGTGGATCACACAAACGCTGCCAAAGGAAGTCGCGACTTAAGTTTGTGTACCTCTATCGGACCTTTACGGGCAAGTTATCCCCCACCTAGTCTCATTGATTTCTCAGCATCTTGATGTGTGGGGGGTTACTGCCCGTTAAGAGTGGGATAAATTCGTTAAGGAAAGAACAGCAGCAATTATTCAAGGGAGGACTTAATGATGAAGGTAAAGGTAAATAGACATGCTGAAAAAGTAATGAAGCAAATGCTAAGCAAGGCAAATGAAGGAGAAATGCTGCGTGTGTATATTACAGAACACCATGGAAAACATGCGCATTATGATTTAAAATTGGACAAGCAAACCGATCATGATGAAGTTGTTAAAACAGATAAAGAAGTAGATGTCTTGGTAGATACTCGTGATTCAGAATTTTTGGATGGGGTTTGGATTCAATATTTTCATGTTCCGCAGCCAGGTTTTGTTATTTATAATCCGCAAAAAGAATCTCATCATCATTAAAAAACCGTTCTGTTCTTTATAAATAAAGAACAGAACGGTTTGTAATTTTCCTTAAAATGGAATTTTAGATAAAATGTTATACATATATTACCTGATGAGAACGGTTTAATATGAAAATTAGATCAATAAAGTGAAACCTATCGCTACTATCTATTAATAAACAGGAATAATTGATGAATTTTTCTAAAAATAGTGATACGATAAAAAAGTATTAATAAGATTTGAAATAATATTTAGATTAAGGGATGGTAATCTAATGACAACAAGATTAAATGTAAATGAAAGCAGTCTTCCATTACGTAAAGATGTAAAACAGCTAGGATATATATTAGGTGAGGTTCTCGTTCACCATGGTGGACAAGAGCTATTAGAAAAAGTAGAAGCAATACGTAAAAAATCGATAGAGCTGCGCCAAAATTATAATGAAACAACATATAATGCACTAAAGGAAGAAATGGAAAAATTAGATAGACCAATGCGAAGACAAGTTATTCGCGCTTTTTCTAAATACTTTCATTTAGTGAATGTTGCAGAGCAAAATCATCGGATTAGACGTAGAAGAGATTATCAGCTACAAGACGAAATAGGCATACAGCCAGATTCCATTGAAAGTGCTATTCAAACATTTAAAAGTAAAAATTTATCAGAATCAGAAATCCAAAATGTACTGAACACCCTTTCTTTAGAATTAATTATTACGGCTCACCCAACTGAATCAACTAAACGATCTATATTAGAAATACAAAAACGAATTGCGCTTTTATTAAAGCAGCTGGATAATCCTTTATTAACAAAAAAGGAACATAAGAAAATCGAAGAAGATTTATTTAATGAAATTACGATTATGTGGCAAACGGATGAATTAAGGCTACATAAACCATCTGTAATGGATGAAGTGAGAAATGGTTTATATTATTTCGACCAAACTTTATTTGATGTGCTGCCAGAAATTCATCAAGAAGTGCAAGATGCCCTTCATGAAAATTATCCAAATTTTAATTGGGATGTACCAAACTTTTTATCCTTTGGATCATGGATTGGTGGAGATAGAGACGGAAATCCAAATGTTACGCCAGAAGTTACATGGCAAACACTTCATAAGCAAAATGAATTGGTAGTGAAAAAGTATACGGATGCAGTTGTGGAGCTAATGAAGCGTTTCAGTCATTCTACAAATAGAGTTACTGTTAGTCCAACATTAATGCAAACGATTGTAAAGGAAGAGCAACTATATTTATCAGAAGAGAAAAAATGGCCGGTAGATAAAGAAGTATACCGCAGAAAATTCGCTGTAATCATTGAAAGATTAAAACAAGTAGGAGTTTCGGAAAAAGGCTATCATACGGCAGATGAATTATTGCAGGATTTGCTTATTATTAAAGAGAGTGTAAAAAGCCATCAACCGAAAGATCATGAGCAAAAGCTGCTTCTGAAATTAATTCGTCAAGTTCAGCTGTTTGGATTCCATTTAGCAACATTAGATATACGCAACCATAGCGGTGAACATGAAAATGCTATTACCGAAATATTAAGAAAAGTTCGCATTGCTGATGATTACAGCAGCATGAATGAAGAAGATAAGATAAAAGTGCTGGAAGAGGTATTAAAAGATCCAAGACCAATTCTTTTATTAAATGAAGATTATTCAAAAGAAACACAAGAAATGATTAAAGTTTTTAACATGATTCGCGAAGCACATAAAAAATTCGGCAAACGTGCAATTACTGTTTATTTAATCAGTATGACTCAGTCACCGAGTGATATTTTAGAGGTTTTAGTGTTAGCAAAAGAAGCAGGCATTTATCGTTTGCATGCTGACGGGTCGGTAGAGAGCCATTTAAATGTTGCTCCACTGCTTGAAACAATTGACGATTTAGTTGCAGGTCCACAGATTATGGAAACATTATTTAATTTGCCTGTGTACAAAGATCATTTAAAACAGCATGGAAATCAACAGGAAATTATGTTGGGCTACTCGGATGGAAGCAAGGATGGAGGAACACTTACTGCCAACTGGAAGCTGTATAAAGCACAGCGCGAAATCCATGATATGGCAAGTGGCTATCACATTGGATTAAAGTTTTTCCATGGTCGAGGCGGTTCACTTGGTCGAGGCGGCGGTCCATTAAATAAAAGCATTTTATCCCAGCCACCGGAAACATTGGGAGACGGAGTGAAAATAACAGAGCAAGGAGAAGTATTATCTTCTAGATATTTATTGGAAGATATTGCTTTTAGAAGCCTTGAACAAGCCACTTCTACTCTATTAACAGCCTTTGCACATATTACGCAAAACGAAAATAAATATGATGATAAAAAAGCAAGATGGGAAACAACGATGGAAGAGATATCATCTATCGCACTGCAAAAATACCAATCTTTAGTTTTCCATGACCCGGATTTTTTGACATACTTTAAAGAAGCGACGCCATTAAATGAAATTGGCAATTTGAAAATTGGCTCTAGACCGATGGCAAGAAAAAATAAAACAAGCTTTGAAGACCTTCGAGCAATTCCATGGGTTTTTGCTTGGACGCAGAGCAGACAATTATTGCCTGCATGGTATGCAGCGGGAACAGGACTTTATGAATATGCTTCTGGTGGAGCAAAGAATGTAGAAGAACTTCAAGAAATGTATAAAAAATGGCCGTTTTTCCGATCAACAATTGATAATTTGCAAATGGCCCTAATGAAAGCAGATTTGCCTACAGCAAGAGAATACTCTTCTTTAGTAGAAGATGAAGCAATTGGTACAAGAATTTACGAAAACATTAAAGAAGAATATAACAAAACAAAAACAATCCTATTGCAAATTACAGAAGAAGAACAATTACTGGATCATACACCATCTATACAAGAATCAGTATATAGACGAAATCCATATGTAGATCCGTTGAACTTTTTCCAAGTAGAACTAATCAAGCAGCTTCGTGATCAAGAAAATCCTGATCCTGAATTAATGAATCAAGTGTTATTGACTATTAATGGAATTGCTGCAGGTTTACGCAATACAGGTTGATTTTCTGAAAATGAAAAGAAGAGAAAGGGGATTTAACCTTTCTCTTCTTTTGTATTTATTCAAAATAAACGCCATTATTTATAGTTTTGTAAAAATTCTTCCACTTGTTCAGGAGTCTTTGCATTCGCACTATGTAAATGACCTATTTTTTCGCCGTCTTTAAAAATTAATAAACTAGGAATCCCCATTACATCAAATTTTTCTGCGATGCTTGGAACCTCGTCTTTGTTTAAGCTATACCATTTTTTATCTGAATTCCCGGCGATAATTTCATCGATAAATAGATCCATTCTCGTACAGTCAGGACACCAAGTAGTAAAAAATTTAATAATATTCGTTTCTCCATTTTGAATAATTTGTTCGAATTCTTCAACTGTTTGTATTTCTTTCATTATGCATGCACCTCAAGAAAAAATTTATTTTATTGTTCTCTCCGCTGTTTGTAACAGAAAAGCTAACACGATTATTATACACAATGTAAACAGTTTTTTCTTGTTTTATGATTTTTTACATATTAACTGGCAGAAAGACTCTCACCTATAAGCTTTAGTGTACTAAGAAGCAAAGGTAGGTGATAGCTAACTGCGCATAAAAATCTGATAGTTCAACTAATCAACAAAAGGATTGAAAGAACCCCCCCCATAGTAGGAGTTTCATTTAATGTTAGCGTTAATATTGATATTTTGTTTGCTTTTATACTATGATATAAAAATGCTGTAAAAAATCTGCTTTGCAAATTTCGTTATATTAAACATTCCCTAGTCATATAATAAAAAGCAGTGACTGTAAGTAATGTGCAGTTAGAGGAGGATATAGATGAGCACAACAAAAATAAATATTTCGCCAGTAGAAAACAAGTACATAAAATTAATCCTTTCGATACAAGAAATGGATAAAAATAAACTTGAAGATTTAGGAGATTCATTTTTACTAAAAATAAATAAAAAAAGCAAAAGTGGAAATGAATTGAATTTCTCTATTTTTTTCAATAAAAAACTATTGAATAAACCTGTTAGAACATCTAATCCCATCGTTAGTTTAACGAAAAATAAAAATCTTGTCACAATGGAAATAAGCCTAATGTTGGAACTAAATGAGTTGAAACAAGAAGAAGATTTTTATTGGATAAAAAAGGAATATGCAACGACCCCACCTTTTGAACTATCGTATAAGATGAATGCTGCTTATTATGAAAAAAAGATAGGGCAGTTTCTTTCTGAAGTGAAAGCTGACAATCTGGATTGATGATCATGTCAATAGCAAAATAAAAACCCCTGGATGGGGTTTTTTCGTTATTACTTTATTAATCCTAATGATTTTAAACCATTATAGATACCCGAATCTGTTACAGATGATGTTTTATGTTTAGCATAGGAGAATAATTTTTCATTTGCATTTCCCATAGCAAATCCTTCGCCAACCGTACTTAACATTTCTTTATCATTTAAACCATCACCAAATGCAATTGCTTCTTCCTTTTTTATATGAAGTCGTTCTAAAATTTTAGAAACAGCCATTCCTTTATTTACTTTATCACTGATTACATCATATGCATCGCGGAACCCTTCAATATTCACTTGGGATAAATGAACATTTACAAAGTTTTCATATAATGCTATGTCTTCTTCTTTTAAATGGATAATGGTTATGCCTAAAATATTTTTGATATCATCTTCTGTAAAGGCTTTATTTTTTTGTAAATGAAATTTTTTTGCAAATCTTTCGGTAATGGGGCTGTCTGGATTTGATAATAAATTATGTGTACTTGTATATAATATTAATTCATTGTCTTTTCGTTGTGCTATTTCCAAAAATGTTTTTACAAGTTCTGGGCTCATTGGCTCTTTTAACACATCTTTTTCGTCATAAATAGCATAAGCACCATTATAGCCAATAAACGATTTGATTTGAAGTGCTTCGCCTATATCAGTTATTTCATGCAATGGCCTGCCAGTAGCCAAAAATATTTCTATTCCTTGTTCTTTCATTAATCGAACTGCTTCTTTTGTAGTTTCCTCAATGGTATCGTCGGGACGTAAAATCGTTCCATCTATATCAAGAAATAATATTTTATATGTACTCATTTTTTCCTCCATTTCCTTGATAAAAAGATAAAATCACTAATCATGATAATTTGGTGCACAACTATTGATTTTACCATAACAATACCAAATAAAAAAACGCTGGAGCGAAATCAACACGCCTGTTTTGAAAACAAATATGTTTATATCAATCCAGCTTTTTCCGTCATTGAGGAATAGCGATTCACATTTTCTTCTTACCAAAAATGCCACCACTGTTTTCTTTTTCCTGCATTTTCAGCAGAAGTTCGAAAACTTTGTACTAAATCTTGAAAAGATTGCTCTCGTTCACGAATATTTTGATGCAATTGTTCACGTTCCTGCTGCAATGTTTCCAATATATAATGGTTATTATGATGCAACTGTTCAACTGATTTATTTATTTCTTCATTGGATTTGGATAATTGCCCGATCATTGATTTTATTTCTGAAGAAGAAGAATGAGAAAAAGTCCACTGTTTAGAATAAGCTTTACGTTCTGCCTTTGAAAGTTTAGACAATCTGTAAATATTTGTACGAATATCCTCATAATTTGATTTATTCTGATCTGCATTTGTATGTAAGGTGTTGGTTAAATCCTCCAAATTTTCTTTTATTTTTTCATCGAGGCATTGAGTGATTGCGCTTGCAGTTTCAGCTTGGCTTGTTCTAATTTCCTTTTTAATATTTTCCATTACCTCATTACGGATGCCCTTTCGTATCTCTTCCTTCACATCTTCTAAAAATTCTTGCTTATACGATTCTAAAGAGGAAAGAAACACTTTCATATTATGTTCTGCAACTGCTTCCTTTTCTATTGGGTCTTTTGTTTTGGGCTGACTTTCAACTAGTTCCAAAAACTTCGATTCTACGCCTGCTTCTTTTTGATTTATTTCCTGCTTTGGCTGAAACATCATCGTAAGTCTTTCTTTAACAACTGTTTTAGGGATTTTATTTTTATATAAAGATTTTGCTTCTCCTAATAAATGTACTTCTTTTTCTGTATAATACCGTGCACCATTTTTTGTTCTTGGGATAAAAAGAACATCCTTCAAATCTTTTTCCCATTTTTTTATCGTATTGGGTGACGTAGTAAGTTTCTTCGATACTTCAAAAATGGAATAGCATTTCATATAAATCGCTCCTTTTTTATATAGTTGCCGTTGATTTCAACATTTTTCTAAGAAAAAAACCATTTTTAAAATGAAGGTATGTATATATATTACTTGCTTCATCCTTCTTTTCCTGCGACAAGACAAAAGCTATCAAAACTTCTAATGAGTAGACATAATTCCCCATTATTTACCATGCTGACTATTTTTTTATCATTAAATGGAAAGATAATTTCAGGGTAGATTCCTAAAAAATGCGGACAATAATGGTATTAAGAAGATTTTTGCATGTGACGGCTATTTTCCCAGTAAAGGAGGGGTTCATGATGAAAAAAAATATAATTATTCTCCTTTTAATGTCCCTTTTATTTCCGGTAGAACATGTTTGTGGGGAAGAAATGGAAAAATATCCCCAATTATCCTTGCGTATTCTAGAAACGACTGATTTACATTCACATATTCTTGATTTTGACTATGTTAACAAAAGAAGAACGATTGAATTTGGATTAAGCAGGACCGCTAGTCTAATTCAACAAGCAAGAAAAGATCAATTAAATACGTTATTATTCGATGTCGGGGATGTTATTAAAGGAAATGCACTAGCAGATTATGTTGCATCGAGCAATGTTCTTTATTACACCGATATTCATCCAGCATATAAAAGCATGAATCTGTTGAAGTACGACGCTGCAACGATCGGAAATCACGAATTTAACTACGGGATTGATTTTTTGCTAAAAAGTATTCAAGGTGCAGATTTTCCTTTTGTTAATGCAAATATTTATGTAGATGATCAAAATAATTATGATCAGGACGATATTCATTTTTTTTCTCCTTATATCATATTAAATAAAAATATAATGACGAATAATGGAAAAGAAATGCTCTTGAAGGTAGGAGTAATTGGATTAATTACACCTATTACGGCTCAATGGGATAAAGAGCATTTAGAAAATAAAGTCAAAATAAAAAATATGCAGGAAACAGCTGAAGAAATCGTTCCAAAAATGAAAAAAGAGGGTGCAGATATTATTATTGCGCTAGTGCATGCTGGACTGCATTCTGATAATGATTTAAAAGAAAAAAAAGGAAATAATGTGAAGGATGTCAGCAAGGTAAACGGAATAGATGTGATTCTTTATGGACATTCACACAGTTTATTTCCGAAAAAAGGAGAAAGAAGTTCGCTGCAGGTTCAGCATCATACCGGAAAAATTAATGGTAAACCGGCAGTACAGGCGGGGTTTTGGGGAAATCATTTAGGTATCATTGATTTAACACTAGAGAAAAAAGCAGGAAAATGGTCGATTTTGGAATCGAAGTCTACAGCAAAACCAATTATCCGTATTATAAAAGAAAAAAAAGTGCCGATTGTTTCACCATATCAGCCGATTGAGTACATGATGAGTCAATATCATCGTGATACGATAGATTTTTTGAAAAAGAATATAATGAAACAACCATAGATTGGGGAAATAAGTAAAATAGTTCGATATATTTGAAAAGCGAAGATATTCAATTATATAGTAAAGAAGAGGTAGAAATAGAAGGAGGACTAGAAATGGACAAAGCTTTACAAGAGATAAAATTTTCTGTCCTTGATTTGTCACCAATTACGGAAGGCAATACGGCAGCAGCAGCATTTAAAAATAGCTTAGATTTAGCACAGCATGCTGAAAAATGGGGGTATAAACGATATTGGGTTGCCGAACATCATAACATGCCTGGAATAGCCAGCAGTGCAACAGCTGTTTTAATTGGCTATATTGCCGGAGGAACAAATACAATTCGAGTAGGTTCTGGAGGAATTATGCTGCCAAACCATGCACCATTAATAATTGCAGAACAATTCGGTACACTCGAATCCATGTATCCAGGACGAATTGATTTAGGACTAGGACGGGCTCCTGGAAGTGATCAGATGACAGCATATGCACTTAGAAGAAGCAGCAAAAGGGATGGAAGTGATTTTCCGGAGCAGCTTGAAGAACTAAGAAATTATATACAGCCTTATGAACACACAATGCTTCCTGTAAGAGCAATACCTGGTGAAGGAATGGATATACCAATCTGGTTGTTGGGATCGAGCAGCTTTAGTGCTAGATTAGCTGGTGAATGTGGGCTTCCATTTGCCTTTGCCAGCCATTTCTCTCCAGATTATACATTGCCGGCATTAGAAGCATATAGAAATAATTTCCGTCCTTCAGTTGTTTTAGAAAAGCCATATATAATGGTGGGAGCCAATATAATTGTTGCGGAAACGGAAGAAAAGGCAACAATGTTGGCTACATCCTCTCAACAACAATTTTTAAGTTTAGTAAGGGGAAAACCGACAAAACTAAAAGCCCCTGTTTCAAATATGGATGAAATATGGAATGGGAATGAAAAGGCTATTGTCGAACAACAATTAAGAACATCTATTATTGGAACACCAAAAACAGTCGAAAAAAAATTAAGACAATTTATTGATGAAACAAATGCAGATGAAATAATTGTGAATTCTCAAATATTTCATCATTCTGAACGGCTGAAATCATATCAAATGTTAAGCGAACTCGTTAACAATTAATCGACAGTGCTATTTTTCTTATTTTCTTTTAACCTAATTTATATCTTAACGAAATAGTAAATAAAATAGTTTTGATCGTTAACTTACCTGAGAATATAATAGGAATAAATGGTAGATAGGTAGATTCAGTGAATACAGGGAGGCTATTATGCAAACAACTAAAAAGTTAATCAATGAAGTAGAAGTGGAAAACATATTAAGGAAAATGGTTAAAGATGCTTATGAACAAATAAAAGATGAACAGGTATTATTATGTATGGAATGCTGTGATGTAGATTTATTTGTAGCAGCAGACTCGCATCCTGAATTAGAAGAAGCGATTAAAAAGAATTTTGAGTTGGATATATACGGAGAAATAGCAGATCAAAAAAGCTATTCGGATTTATTAAAGGAATTAGATGAATATTTTGTACAACTCCATATAAAGTCAGGCTATTATGATTATTTTCCAGCAGGTTTCTATACTGTAAATGGGAGAGAGGAAGAATCAGAAACAGATATATTAGCACCAAAAGGGATTTTTTATGCTCCATTTGAAGATGCAGCCAAATAGTGTTGGAACAAAAGGGAAGTGAATGAACTTCCCTTTATTTATTGTTTAGGAAATTATAAACGAAATAGAGTGGTGGATAACTTAGCAGCTTGCTTGGTCCGCGTCGAGCTCCGACGTACAGGATGTACAAGTGCCGATGTTGCAACAGGCTCGCAGGATGCGGGTCAATCGACGTTGCAACAGGACGTTGCGTATTTAGTCGATTTTCCTCTTTTGCGTAGTTAATCGGCCAGTTTGTTCGGCGATGATCAAGGCGCTTGCGCTTTTGTTCTTGTATGTTCTAAGAGCAATACTCAAACAAACGTTTGATTCGGGCTGTCAACAAACACTCTATTTCTTCGCTGTTCGTCTTACTCGGATGCTCATTTGGGAGAGAGGATGAACGACTAAGTGCGCATGAAAGGAAAAAAGACTAAAACTGCCACATCCTCATGTCTCATCAATTCACTTGCATCTTTCAAGTTTGGAGAACTTCATTCTGAGCCGCTCTTTCAAAGCTTCATGCCTTGATTACAAACGTTTTCGATCAGTTTGAGAAGATAGTTGATTATCTTCCAAATTCGAAATTTGGGTCCATTTTAAAATGCCATCATCTTTATCAAACTCGATAATAACATCGGAAACTCCATTTTCTTCTAAAATTTGATCTTCGATGCGGTGGCGAATTTTATCCGCTTGTTCTACTGTTAATTTACTGTCTAATTCAATGCTCATTTCCACATGGAAATTTTCTCCTTCTTTATAAACGGTTAACTCTTGGATATCTCGAACATCAGGATCACTCATAGCAATCATGCCGATTTTTCCTTCCATTTCTGCATCCGCTTCCCCTATTGCACCAGCGGCGTTGTCTAAAAATACTCTGCCGACAACAATAAACATAAAAATACCAATAATGATGGAAGCAATTCCTTCTGCTTGATAAAATGGCGTGTAGTGGGCAATGACTACGGCAGCTATTGCGAGGAGACCGCCGCCTGTCGCCACAATATCTTCTAAAAAAACCAACTTGGTTGCAGGCTTTGCCCTTTTTAAATGAAGAAAGCTATTGGAAAAAATATTCCATCCCTTTATTTGCAATCCTTGTCCTTGAACGATTTCTTTCATGGCTTTAATTAGTACATAAAATTCTAGACAAACGGCAGCAGTTAAAACTAGTAAATTTAATAAGAATCCACTGCTTTCCGAAGGATGGAAAAGATGTTGAAATCCTTCACGTATTGTTTCGTAAGACATTATGCCAACAATCAGAACGGCTCCTAGAAGAACTAAGTTAACCAGTCTTCCAAAACCTCCGGGAAATCTTTTAGTCGGTTGTTTTTTACTCAGCGCGGAACCGATAAAAACAAAAAACTGATTAGCAGCGTCTCCTAAAGAATGCATCGTTTCGGCGAACATAGCAACATTACCTGTCACCATATAAGCAGCGCCTTTAATAATAGCAATCAATGTATTGATGATAGTAGCCAAAAGTGCAGATTTATTTCCATTTCGCAATAGTATAAAAAAATCTTTCATATTTGGACCTCGTTCCTAAATGATTTATCTATTATGTAGACTTACTTTATTGGCTATTATTTTATAGTTGCCTATACAATAAAATAATAAACATCCTTTAGGAAAGAAAAATGAAAAAAATAAAACCCATAGAGAAAAACTTTTTTCTATGGGTCCTTTATTCTTTTTTGTTTTTGTAAGTCTTGGAAGTATGTACTGAAATAAATATACGAGATTACGCTAAATCACTTTTTGAAATGGCGCTGTTCCAGTCAGGAAAATAATGTAAAGCATGTCTCATTAAATCAGGATGGCTTTGCTTCACTTTCTTTTTTGTCAAATTTTCTCCTTGTGATTTAAGTTGCTGAATGGCATTCATCACTTCATTTGCAGTCATATTCACTTCCATTGCCTTACCTCCTTGCTAATTTGTATCATTTTTGCCGGGAATGAAAAACAATATACATAGAATAATAAAATTTTATCTAATTTATTATTTAGTAAAGCGAAATAATTTAACTAATGTGTATTCGTATTGGTCATGTTTTTGCTGAAAAGCAATTCGAATATTTTACCGTTTGAAAGCATTGCTATATAATAATGCAAGGTGTTTAACTTGAACAATTTTTTCTCCTTCACATTAGAAGGGATGAATAATAAAATAAATGTGAAAGGATGAATAAAGTGGGAATTAAAAAAAACAAATTTTTGGCTGCCATGCTTTTTATTTTGATTAGCATGTTCCTTTTTCAAGGGAATGCATCCGCACATGCATACATAATTAAATCAAATCCTTCAGAGAGTGAAAGTTTAGATTCTGCGCCAACTGCAGTGACAATTGAATTTAATGAAAAAATCCAAACAGGATTTACGAATATAACCGTTCTTGATTCTTCAGGGAAACGAGTAGATAAAAAAAAGGCAGTAGTGGACAAAAAAACAGGAAAGATTGTTTCGGCAGCGTTGCAAAATGATCTGCCAGATGGAGTATACAGTATTGAGTGGAGGGTATTGTCAGCAGATGGACATTCGGTTTCCGGCATCATTCCATTTTGCATCGGTGAACTTCCTAAAGGGACTACACTTTCTAATAAACAATATACGATAGATAAAAGCACTACAATAGTAGTAGCTCTCAATAAAGTTCTTTTATATACAGGTTTTTGTTTATACATGGGAATTTTGCTTTTTTATACGATGTGGTTCCAAAATAAGCAATATGCTGATAAATTACGAGCTAGAACACAAAAAATAACCCTATTTGCTTTAGTATGCCTGATTTTGAGCATCGTTTCCTTTCTAATAATTCAAACCGAAACAAATGCAGGAATTTCTTTTTTCGAAAGCTTAAGGCCGATTTATTGGCTGGAAACATTAAAAAATACAAAAGAAGGTGCAATTTGGATTATACAGCTGCTCCTTTTGATTATTTTACTGTCAGCACAGCATATTATACATCATAAAGATTTATATAGGAAAAAGCGCTTTTGGCTTATTCCTGCTTTTGCATTTGCTGGCATTATGATAAGTAAAGCATTTATTGGCCATCCATCCAGTTCCCCATATAACATAATAGCCATTATGATGGACTTTTTGCATATGCTGGGAGCATCGATATGGTTGGGAGGGATAATGGCGATTGTCTTGCTCCTTCCTGATGGAGTATTTGCAAAACAAGGGGAAAAACATGATATGTATTGGAGGACGGTCCAAAATTTCTCTCATTGGGCTCTATTTTCTGTTGCAGCAGCTGCACTATCAGGAGCCATTAATGCATCTTTATTAATTCCTGATTTTCATTCATTGGTTGCAACAAGCTATGGGATTGTTTTATTAATTAAAATAGCGCTTGTCCTATTGATGATATGTTTTGGATCCTATCATTTAATCAGCAGAACATTATTATCCAGAGTAGACTACTTTAAAAAATCGATAAAAATCGAAATGAGTATTGGAGTGCTGGTTTTAGTATTAACAGGTTTTTTTACACAGCTGCAAACACCTATTCTTCTGATTGATAAAGCATTTTATGGAGAAGCAGAAGTAGTTTATAACGTCAATATGAGTCTTTCCATAACTCCAAAGAAAACAGATGTACAAAATGAATTTGAAGTGCTTGTATTTGATAATAACCATAAACCGGTTAATAAAATAGAGCAGATTACGATTAACTTAAAGCAAGAAGATCAAAATCATTCATTTTCATTAACAAAAACAAAAGATGGAAAATACACAGCAGAAAATCTTCAGTTGAATCAGCCTGGAAAATGGAAGGCTGTCGTGCATCTGTTGACGGAAGATTTAAACAGCTATGATATTCCGTTTTCTTTTCAAGTAAGATAGGATAATTGATTAAATCAATAACAGCCTTCCATAGAGACAGAAAGGAGCCTATGGAAGGAAATTTTTATTAGATTCACGTGAAATGCCTGCTTATTCTATGCTATAGTAACAAGAGGAAATAGCGGAAAAGGAATAAATATTTCTCGGGAAAGCGCAGATTTAGACATTTTAATCGTATATCCGTCGTTAATTGTCTGAATTAATAAAAAATAGTCGAAAATTTCAAATTATAACTGAATTAATAGATGAAAAAGGTGAAATGATCAGAGATAGCTTTCAATTTTACCTTTTTTCATGGGGAAATATAGATTGGCTGTGCCTGATAAAGAAAATACATATTTTTAGCGTAAATGCTTAAAATACAAAGGTAAACGAAAGGAGATGGGCGGGATGAACATACAAAAAGTCTCTCTTATTAGCATTATTCTTTTAAGTTTTTGCCTTTTATCAAGCTCCATACCAGCTTCTGCAACAAACAGCGGTTTCCCTTCCTATGTAAAATGGGGGAAAATTGCCATGACAAAAACGAAAGAAAAATATCCTGATAGTGAAATTATCGATTATCTGCATATAGGAAAAGAACAAAAAAACAATACTTCCATTGAGAAATTTAAATTAATCGTAAAAAATGAAAACAAAGAAATAGGGGTATTGGTCGATTTAACATTTGATACAAGAACAGAGCGTTTATTATCTGTCAATATGACGGAGGCTAAACCATAAGCAGGTCGTATAAATCGCTAACAGTTTGCGATTTTGTTTTAAAGGTAAAGATGCTCAAAGGAAATAAGCTCAATCAGAGAAAAGCTGTCGATTATTTTCGGCAGTTTTTTTTCATTTTTTCACAAGATAGTGGATGGATTGGCATTTAATGTTAAAATAATAGCAGGAAATAAGCTTGGTATGATTACTTACTATAGAACAATGAGGTGTAAAGAATTGAAAATAGGTGAAATTAAAAAGCTCGTGAGACATCCAGTCAAATCATTTGCAGGAGAGAGTGTATCTTCTTCGCAAATATTGAATTATGGATTATACGGAGATAGAAGCCATGGATTCATAGATAAAAGCAAAAATAAATATTTGACCATTACACAATACCCTAATATGGTTACATACCGCGCCAGATTTCTCGGAGAGGATAATTTGCAGGAATATCCACCTGTTGAGGTGATGAATGATAAAGGAGAAATATTTCAATGGGGGGATTTACAGCTGCTGCATGAGTTGGAAGAGCATACTAAAAGAGAGCTGGAAACAAAACAGCATACACCTGATAATGTGCCTGTACCTGCAATTGAGGTCGACCACATTTTATTGATAACAGAAAATTCCCTGCAGTCATTGGAAGAAATATGGGGAGAACCAATTGATGAACGAAGATTTAGAGGAAATATTGTCTTTGCGATACCTGATAACGCTCCTATTACTGAAGAAATGCTTATCGGCCAAACTATAAAAATAGGAAATGAAGTCGTGCTGCATGTAAATGATTTTTGTGAAAGATGCATGATTGTTACCGTAGATCCAAATACAGGGGAAAAACAGCCTTCCCTGTTAAAAAAAATCGTAAAAGAACGGAATAATCATTTTGGTCTTTATGCATCTGTTGTAAAGACGGGAAAAATCCATGTGGGGGATTCGATCGTTTTAGAAAATAATAGACAGCGATTCTAAAGATGGGAAGAGGAGAGATAGCATGTTTCCTAGTTTAGAGACTGATAGACTTGTATTAAGAGAAATAACGAATGAGGATGCAGAAAGTATTTTTGCTAGTTTTTCAAACAAACAAGTTATGAAATATTACGGACAAAATGCTATAGAAACAATTGAACAAGCAGAAAGCTTTGTTGAATTTTTTTCAAACAACTATATGGAAAAAAGAGGTATCCGTTGGGGAATAGAAAGAAAAGGCATTACAGGATTGATAGGAACAATTGGGTTTCATGCATGGGTGCCAAAACATCAACGAGCGGAAATAGGCTATGAACTGCATCCGGACTATTGGAGAAAAGGGTATGCCTTGGAAGCAGCAGCCAAAGTGATTTCCTTTGGTTTTGAAGCGATGGATATAAGCCGTATCGGTGCAGTAGTATTTTTAGAAAACGCAGCGTCCAATAATCTGCTGACAAAGATGGGGTTTCAACAGGAAGGTATTTTAAGAGATTACATGTATCAAAATGGTGTATCCCATGATACATATGTATATTCTATTCTTAAGAATAGAAGGTAAAATCAAACTGTATGATAACAGGATATATGATTAATATCGCTTCTATTCTGATGATGGGATTAAGTCCATTAATTTCAAAGTTTGGTTTGATTTCTATGACAGCTCCTTTTGTTAGCTTTGATTAATGCTTCTACGATCATTATAGCTAGTATTATGGGGATTGATGCGGGAAAAAAAGCTGCACATTATTTTAAAAAGAAGCTGCCATCCTGGCGATATGCAATTCTTGAGGTGTCATTCTTGTATAATAGTCTCGATCAAATCTCACCAGTTCAAATTGGCAAGGGGGGAAGTTATCAAAAATAGCGGAATAACAGCATTCAACTCAAAGAAGTGTTTAAATAATTTATGGTAATACGAGGAGATTAAAGCATGTCAAAAAAAGGACAATTAGAAGTTATTAATTTATTAGATTTAATAAAAGAGCAAAAGGAGTATACAAATTTTATCGTTAGTGAAATAAATAATCATGCATTACGCATTGCTGTAATAGATGGTGAATTTCACTGGCATAAGCATGAAGACTGTGATGAATTATTTTATGTGCTGGAAGGGGAGCTCTTTATCGACTTGGAAGGGGAAACAACCGTCTCTTTAAAACCAGGGGAAGTATTTACTGTTCCAGCAAATACGATGCATCGGACTCGTTCAAATGAAAGAACGGTAAATATATGTTTTGAAAAATCGACTAATGATATAAAAGGAAGCTAATTCTTAAAATATAGGAATTTACATACAGTGGTGGTATAAATGAAAAAAAGTCCCAATAAAATACATATTATTGGTTCAGTTAGAAGCGGGAAAACAACATTACGAAAAAACTTTCTTCCATGTTCCATATTCCACTACGAATTGGATAATGTGGTTTGGAAAAGGCATCCGTCAGGTGATATTAGAAGAACAGAGGAAGAGATGGAAAAGTATCTAAATACAATTATTTATGCGGATACATGGATAATAGAAGGGATTCATAATCAAGACTGGGTTTCTAATAGTTTTTATCAAGCAGAACTCATTGTCTTCTTAGATACAAAATATTCTGTAAGAATTTATCGTATAATCAAACGCTTTGTTTTACAAAAATTAGGGTTAGAAAAATCAAACTATAAACCTACGATTCCTATTTTTTTGAAGATGTTTATTTGGAATAAAAAGATAGGGAAACAAAATTTTTTTGAAAAATACGGAAAGTTTGAAAATAAAATAGTCATTGTTAAAAATAAGCGAGAAATAAAAAGGTTGTTTGATTGTTTTTTAAGAACATACCTTACAAGGGGGAAAGAGTATGCTAATATCACTAATCTTTGATATGGATGGTACTTTATTTCAAACAAATAAAATCCTAGAAGCTTCTTTGCAAGAAACATTTGACCATTTAAGAGAATTAAACAAATGGGAAAAAGAAACACCTATTGAAAAATACCAAGAAATTATGGGTGTACCTTTACCTGTAGTGTGGGAAACGTTATTGCCAAATCATGGTGAAAAGGTTCGACGAGAAGCAAATGAATGGTTTCATGAAAGTTTAATTGCAAATATTCGAGCAGGCAAGGGGGATCTTTATCCACATGTCATAGAAGTGTTTAGTTATTTGAAAAACAACAACTTTTCCATTTATATTGCAAGCAATGGACAAAAAGAATATTTACAGGAAATCGTAAACTATTATCAGTTGGATCATTGGGTTACGGAAACATTCAGCATTCAACAAATTCCCTCTCAAAATAAAGCTGATTTAGTTCAGGCCATATTAACAAAGTATTCGATTAAAAAGGGAGCGGTGATTGGCGACCGAATATCTGATATTAACGCAGCAAAAAGCAATGGACTGCTTTCCATCGGCTGCAATTTTGATTTTGCTCAGCAAGAGGAGCTTTCTCAAGCAAATATCATGATCAATAGCTTTCTTGAATTAAAGACAATTTTTGCTAACCTTAATAGGGATTACTTAGAAGTTAAGAACTAAGTTATGATTTTTATCCATAAAAATAGGATTTCCAGTGGAATTCCAATCTTCCGAAAAATGTAAAAATAGGAGGAATGTTTTGTGGATACATTTATTTTGTGCTTAAAGATCCGGATGGGAACTTTTTAATGATTTGTAAAGATTTATCCCACACTTAACGGGCAATAAGCCCCCACCTCGGGGATGCTGAGAAATCAAGGAAGCTAGGTGTTGAAACTCGCCCGTAAAGGTCCGATAAAGAGGTACACAAACTAAGGTCGCCACGTCCTGTCGTCCTGTGGCAACGTTTGTGTGACCCACATCCTGTGGACCGCAAGCTTTCCCATCAGTGGGGGATGAAGAAAACCCCCACTGATGGAAAGGTTCACTTTATCGTAGCAAAGAGTTATGAAACGTTGGTAAGCCTTGCTTCTATTAAAGTAGGAAGCAAGGTATTTTTTCTTCCTATAAAAGTGGAGAAATTAATTAACGATAGATTAATTAAAGAGTTGTTAGAGGTGGATAAAATGAGAAAAAAATTAGGCTGCTTACATGCCCATTATTCGAATATAGATTATTTGGAAAATGCACTTTCTTCCTATGATATTGAATTAGTTCATTTTGTTGATCCAGCGTTAATGTATCGCGTTGCATCGGATGAAAACTTCAAAGAGGAAGATGCTCAAAATAAAGTGAAGGAGCAACTAGAATGGATTGCTAAATGCAATGTTGATGCTATTCTTATTACTTGTACAAACTATATTGCTCTCTTACCAGAAGATCAGCTGTCATTATCCGTTCCCATTATAAAAATAGACGAACCTTACTTTGAACAGATTTGTAATATACAACAGCCCCAGAAAATCTTATTTACAAATCCTGCAACTGTTGAGGGGACAATAAAACGTCTTCATCAGTATGCTGAAAATCACAAAAAAACCTTAGATGTAGAGGTTAATGTGATTCCTAATACATTCCAGTTGATAATGAAAGGGCTTAAAAAAGAATACAATCATGAAGTTTCCAAATGCTTACATAAACTTTTGAAGGATGAACAGAAAGTTATTTCCGTTGCTCAACTATCAATGGTTGATGCATCCCAACAAGTTGAAAATAAAACGGCAAAAACGATCATAAATCCATTAAATCCATTAATAACGATCATTTTAAAGCAATTTGAATTAGAGAAAAAGCATCTTTGTTAATTGATAAGGGATTCTTGCATAACGAAGATCCTCTAGATTCTTTTCATGTTACAATGGAAAATATCCACCATAAAGTATGGTGGATATCTAAAGTATTATGCAGCGGCACAGATAGAAGTAAATGTTTCGATTTAACCAGCACAAGTTTTTAATCAAATTTCACGCATAGAACCTAATACGATATTATATCCATCAGGATCTTTTATACATGTGTTTTTAAATTCCCAATTGCCGTGTGTGCCAGTAAATGGCTCGACTGCAATATAACCGCCATTTCCACGCACTTCTTCCACGAGAGAGTCCAAGTCATGCCAACTAACATGTATATAAGTATCCCATCCAAAGTCTGGACCTTCCCAATTGGTTGGATAATCTGGACGCTTTTTCGATAAGGCATTTGGCTGTACTTCGTCTGGGGAGTTCGCCTGCTGCAGGAGAATAGTCATCCCGTCCCGTTCTGCATGTCCCCAATTATCCACCTTACATCCAAGGATATCACGGTAGTATGCCTGTGATTTTTTTAAGTCGGAGACTAATCGAACTTGAATGGTTAAACCAAATTTCCCTCTTGTTTCTGTAGTAACTTTCGCTTTGTATTCGCTCAATTTTTGTTTCTCCTTTCGGTTTCAGGATGAATTGAAAAGGCATTCATCATTAAGTTCTACAAGTCATCGCCATTTTCCTGTAATAATATAAGTTACTTTTTTATATGTATTTTTTAGATTGCAGGATATTCTATAATAAATGAAATGTTTTGAAATAAAAAATGTGAAAGTATACACTTAAAGAGTATGCCGCATTTCGATAGATACTTAGTTAGAAGGGGGTTTTTGAATATTGGTCTAAAAATGAAGAAAAGGGTGGAATAATGTGACAATAAAAGGATTAAATCATTTGTTATTCTCCGTTTCAGATTTAGAGAATTCTATTTCTTTTTACCAAAATGTGCTTGATGCAAAATTGATCGTCAAAGGCAGGAACACAGCCTATTTTGATTTAAACGGAATATGGCTGGCACTAAATGTGGAAAAGAATATTCCTCGAAATGAAATAAACGAATCATACACTCATATTGCTTTCTCCATTGAGGAAAAAGACTTTGATCTTATGAATGAGAAATTAAAAAAAATGAATGTTTCGATCCTTCCAGGACGTGATAGAGATGAAAAAGATAAAAAATCCATTTACTTTACAGATCCAGATGGACATAAATTTGAATTGCATACAGGTACATTAGAAGACCGATTAGAATATTATAAAGAGGAAAAAAATCATCTGCAGTTTTTTGATAAGTGAATCTGCAGTTTTTTACAAGTAGGAAAAATTAATTTTTATCGAAATAGCAGGAGTCCGACTGAAGGTGGTTTTGTGTGACAGGGAGAAATTTTCCCTGTTTTTGTTGTATCAAGGTCTCATAGCCTTATAAGAGGACAAAATTCATCTGGTGTCAATTAGATTTTCTATTAAATTTTACGCATCCAAATCAAAGTATGTGTCATAACTTTGATGAATTATGACAAAAAAATCTATTGAAAATACAAACCATGTGAGAGGAAATCTTTTGAAATTCTACAGTATGATTAATTATGCAGAAATCAATATTTAGCGAATAAATACAAGTTTTTCCTCGAAGACAAAGAGCAGGACTGTTAAAAAATCCTGCTTTTGGTCTTATATTTGCTTGTATTTTTTCTAAAGAGAAAGGAATAAAAAACGTAAAAACAGTAGCCTGTTCCTCCACCTATGCTATTAAGAATCGTATCATTTATATCACATACTCCAATTGAAAAAATCAACTGCAGGAATTCTATGATACAAGATATTAGAAAGGAAAGCATAAGCATATTAATAAATGATAGCTGCTTATTTAACAATAGAGGGATAAAAAATCCCATTGGCATAAAAGCGAGGATATTTCCAATTAGATTATCAGTCAACAGACTTAGATGGAAGGAATCAATTGTATTCCATTCATCGATTATTTCTTTAAAAGGGATAAAATTATACGAAAGATCCCCATGAACAGCCTGCCTGTAAGAAGAAAAGAATAATAAATAAATTAAGAGTAATAGGTACATTATGAATAATATAGAGAATAAAGATTTTTTAAGCATATAATGAATTCCACTCCAAATCATGATTAACAATCTTGTAATTATAGATAAAGTGAACCTTTCCATCAGTGGGGGTTTTCTTCCTCCCTCACTGATGGTTAGTTGAACTTATCGGACCTTTACGGGCGAGTTTCAACACCTAGCTTCTTCGATTCCTCAGCATCCCCGAGGTGGGGGTCTTACTGCCCGTTAAGAGTGGGATAAATAGTTTCTATCAACATAGTATATATTTTTAGGCCCAAAATGAAAAAAGGATGGCGAAAACTTCCATCCTTTTTTTCTCTCACTATTTAGCTTTTGCTACTTTTTTGTCCGTTTTTTTGCTAGTATTTCCTGCTTTATCTTTCGCATAAATGGAGAGCAGTGTTTTTTCTTTTTGTTTTTTGATCTTTATAGAAAAAGAGCCTTTTTTGTCTGCTTTTCCTGATGCAATTGTCTTTCCTTTTACTTTTATTGTGATCGCTGCATACGCTTCTGTGCTTCCTTTTACTGCAGTTGTTTTTGTTGTTATGGAATTAACTTTCGGAGCAGAAGGAGCTGTTTTATCTAAAACAGTCACTTCTTTTACCTTACTAGTATTCCTAGATTTATCAGTAGATGTAATTTCTAGTTTTGTGCCAGCTTTTTGTTTTTTTACTTTTAGTGTATAAGCACCTTTGCTGTTGCTGGTGCCGCTTGCGATCACTTTTTTTCCATTATTAATGGATACTGTAGAACCTGCTTCTGTTTTTCCTGATATTTTTGTAGTTTGATCACTGATCGATCCAGAAACAGAAGGAGCAGAAGGAGCCGTTTTGTCTAAAACCGAAATAGTAGTTGTTTTACTTGTATTTTTTGCATTATCAGTTGCTGTTACGGATAATTTAACTCCAGCCTTTTGTTTTGGAATAGAGACAGAAAAGTCGCCATCGATCGTTGATGTTTCCTTTCCAATCGTCTTGCCATTTGCTTTTACAGTAACAGAAGCAAATTCTTCTGTTTTGCCTGTTACTTTGGTATCTTTATCCGATACAGCATATACTTTTGGTGCAGTTGGAGCTGTAGTATCTTTTTTTACGGTAATACGAATGGCTGTTTTCGCTTCTGCTCCATTTACTGTATTTTTAAGGGATGCATAGAAAATGCTGTCTGTTTTTTGCAATGGAATTTCTATTTTATAGTTTCCTTTTATATCTGCAATGCCTTTGTATTCCTTATCTCCAATGACAATAGAAACCTCTGTGCCGCTAAGTGCACTTCCCTTAATTAATTTTGAACTATTATAGACAGTGTTTATGTTTGCATGTAATTGCAAGGCGCTTACTGCACCAAATGCATCTAATCTTCCCCAACCAGATACAAGATCATAGCCAGGCTCTAATTTTATTTCTGGAATTGCAGGATCTTCAAGAATATCTTCACTTAGTTGATTAGTATAATCTTGCGGAACCGTATTGTCTGTTTCTGTAAATGCAATATCTTTTGTTGTTTCTGCCAATAGGTTTTCAACATCAGATGGTTTTAAGGATGGATCAATGGATAATAATAAACCGGCAACTGCAGATACATGAGGTGCTGCCATGGATGTCCCGCTCATATACATTACATTGCCATTCGGTACTAAACTTGGAATATTTGTGCCAGGAGCTACTAAATCAAGACCTTCTCCATAATTGGAATAATCCGATACTAAATCCAAATCATTGGAAGCACCAACAGAAGTCGTATATTTAGAAGAAGCTGGATAAGAAAGGATGCCAGAACCATCATTACCGCTTGCTGCTATTACCGTAACATTTTTGCTTCGTGCATACTGAAGCATATATTCCAATGTTCTGCTGTATGGACCGCCAAGACTTAAATTAATTACTCTTGCACCTTGGTCGACAGCATATTTGATGCCTTTTGCAATTTGTTCTGTATCTCCAGAACCTGTTGCATCTAATACTTTTACAGGTAGAATTTTTGCTGTGGAATCAATACCTGCAATGGAGTAATTATTATCGACGCCTGCTGCAATAATCCCGCTGACATGTGTTCCGTGACCGTTGTCATCACTTGCATCTGTTGAATTAGCAATATAGTTTTTCCCAAGATCTGCTCTTACATTCTCTTTTAAGTCTGCAAGGCTGTTGTCTACCCCTGTATCTACAACGGCAATTAATGTTTCGGCAGGCTTATTTGCCTGCATTAATTTATGCAGATTTGCAAATTGGATATCTGCTCCAACTGTTCCTTCTGACTGTCCTGAATTGTTTAAAGACCATTGATAAGGATTGGAAACATCTTTTGTAATATTTAATGCCTTGTATTCTTGTATTTGTTCGACAAATTCTACATCGGATGCATGTTGAATCGATGTTAATACACTGCTTTTTTGTTTAGTTGAGAACGTATTGACATCATTATTAAGATCGACAATAAACAAGTTGTCTGCGATTTTATCTGTATGATCTAAATCCTCAATTCCTTGAATATTTAATAATTTTGTGTTCTTTTTAAAGCTTGATAAGGTTCTAGAGGATTTTAGTTTGACGATATATTTGTTTTCATCGTTTTTATTGGTAACAGCAGAAGTGGATGCACCTAACTTTGTAAATACAGATGAAAGTGTTTTGTCTTCTAAGTTCGTTATATTAACTTTCGCTTCTTTTTCTTTAATCTGTTCTTTTAGAAATGTTGGTGCTGCATCTATGGTATAGCCATATAATTCATTAATGGCTTCAACATCTGCATTGGTAAAAGTATACGTACTGCTTGTACCGTTGGTTGTAAGTTCTTTGAAAATTGGCTTCAACTGTCTTAAATCTTTTAAAACATTGTCTCTTAATTCCTTGTTCCAAACCATCTTTGCACTTAAAAATGGCGCTGCTTTGTAATAAAGGGAAGATAGTTCCTTGCCATTTTCTGTTTGTGACAAGATGGAGTCACGAATTGTACGCAGATCATTTAAAATGGATTGACCATCTTTTTTATCTTCCGTACTTAGTTCAACAGGGCATTCTTCCGCTGTTTCTGTTGAAGGAGCTAATACTACACCTGCTGATTCTAATGAATAGGATGTGTCAATCGCTTCTCCACCAGCTTCTTCCCCAGTAATTTTTGTTGTGGGTTCTTCCACCGTTTCTTCAATTGGATAGTATTCTACTTTTATGTAATACGTATTATTCCATGCCAATGGAAAGTTGATAACGGCAGGTGCATCCTCATAACTGTATCGATAGTATGGATCAAATGTTGATCCAGATTCAGCATTTTCCAAACTGGAATAGATGGATACATCCATTTCTTGATGTGAGCGTAATGTCATTTGCAAATGGGTAAAATTCTCAAAATCGGTAATGGATGGTGTTATCTTATACCAATGTATATTTTCTCCATCAGCAAAATGTTCGTTTATCACTTGTCCATTTGTTAGTTCAGCTTTTGTTTCGATTGTATTGACTTCTGCAGAAGCTTTGATCATTGTCATATTGCTGATTATTAAAACAATAGCTAGTACAGCAGCAATAAACGCATTTCTTTTTCTTATTTTCATATATTGCCCCCTGATTTTCATAGTAGAATACAAATCTATTAAAACATAATATTACAATAAGTGTTAATATTTTCATGCATAAATTTGGAAAATTCTTCTTAAGAACTATTTTAATATGAAGTTATTAGGTAAATAGTATTAGGAGAAAGGAATGGATGTTAGCAGATCGAAATAAAGTGAACCTTCCATCAGTGGGGTTTTGTTTATCCCCCACTGATGGAAAGCTTGAGTTCCACAGGATGTGGGTCACACAAACGTTGCCACAGAACGTGGCGACCTTAGTTTGTGTACCTTTTATCGGATCTTTACGGGCAGTTATCCCCACCTAGCTTCCTCGATTTCTCTGTATCATGAGGTGGGGGTATTACTGCCCGTTAAGTGTGGAAAGAGATAAAATTACAAAAAATCCTTTTTTTTCTAAAAAAGATCGACTATAATATTAACTGTATTACGAATAATAGTACACTTAATACAGATTGGAGGCTACCGATGTTTGAACTTGATTTAAGAAGCAGAACCCCTATCTATGAACAGTTGGTGGAAAAATTAATTCAATTAATTGTTTCAGGGGTGCTGCAAGCCGATGAACAGCTTCCATCTGTTCGAACATTAGCTGCTCAATTAACGATTAATCCGAATACAATACAAAAAGCATATAGAGAATTAGAAAGTCAGGGCTATATTTATTCGGTAAAAGGAAAGGGCAGTTTTGTGAATAGCTCAACAAATATCGTCAACGAAAACAAAAAATTAGATGCCTTTCAAAAACTAGAGAAGCTAATGAAAGAAGCACTTTATTTAGGGGTCACTACAAATGAGATCATGATCATGTTGCACAAGCTAAATGATCAGAAAGGGGGAATGATATAAATGATCAAGCTTCATCATGTAAATAAAAAAATCGAAAATGCAACCATTCTTGATCATGTATGCATCACTGTAAATAAAGGTTCCATATATGGATTGCTTGGATCCAATGGTGCTGGGAAAACCACCATTTTAAAACTTTTGGCAGGCATCTTAAAACAGGACAGTGGAGAAATAGCCATAGATGGGGAAGCCGTTTATGAAAATAATAACAGAAAAAAGAGGTTGTTTTTTCTTCCTGATTATCCAACCTTTTTTCCTCAATATAGCATCAAACAAATGGCTGATTTTTATAAAAGCATCTATCCTAGTTGGAGCGATTCCGACTATGAAAGAATGGCTGAAATCTTTACTTTGGATACAAACAAAAAAATACATACGTATTCAAAAGGACTTCAAAGGCAGGCTGCGTTTTGGCTGGCGTTTGCTGCACGTCCCGAATTGTTAATACTGGACGAACCTTTTGATGGACTGGATCCTGTAATACGGACAAAAGTAAAAAATTTACTTGTTCAAGAAGTGGCTGTTAGGGAAATGACGGTCATTATTTCTTCCCATAATTTAAGAGAAGTAGAAGATTTATGCGACCATGTAAGTATCATTCATCATGGGAAATGCTTATTGGAAAAGGATATTGATGATTTAAAGTCGGATATTCATAAAATCCAAATTGCCTTTAAAAAAGGATCGGAAGGAATTGCATTCAATAAGCTTGATATATTATCTACTGAGCAGCGAGGGAGTGTACAAACACTGATTGTAAAGGGGAACAAAGAACAAATAATTGCTGTATTAGAAGAACATCATCCCATTCTTATGGATATACTTCCACTTACATTAGAAGAAATATTTATTTATGAAATGGAGGATCAAAATTATGCGATTGAATCGATTCTTTTATCATAAGCAATTATCCCTTCTTATATTTAGAAGTGTAGGCTGGGTCAGTATTTTATCCTTTTTGGTTGTCTTCTTTTCTGTTCCCCTGCAGCTTATGTTAATGAATAAACATATAGAAGAAAATACATATTATTTTGACATGTATCAGCATTTATTTAAAATTAATATTTCTTTTCAAATGGCAGTAATTATTTTATTGCCAATACTGTTGGCTATTTTTTTATTTCGATTTACCCAGCATAAGGCATATAGTGATTTAATGCATAGTCTTCCTTTAAGCAGGAAGTTTTTATTTCATTATTATTGTATCAGTGGTTTAGTATTACTCGTTTTGCCGATTGTATTAAATGGAATCATATTGCGGATCATGTATCCATTCTTTCACTTAGAAAGATTTTTTGCGGTAAATGAAATCTACTATTGGACAGCCGTTTTCTGTATTTTTAGCATCCTGCTGTTTGTATCATGCGTTTTTATCGGTATGTTAACAGGGTTATCAATCATACAAGGAGTATTTACCTGCTTATTTCTATTGTTTCCAACCTGTATTTTCTTTTTAATTTGCTATAACTTTAATGTTTGGATATACGGATTCCCTTTCAATGATTTGCTGACAGACAAAGCAGCGCTGTTATCGCCAATATTGGTGCCTGTAATAATAGAAAATACGGAAGTTTCGCGAAGTCATTATGTTATTTATTTTGTATGTGCGATCTGTTTCTATTTTTTCGCATTTATTCTTTATCAAAAAAGAAAAGCAGAAGCAATATCACAAGCATTAGCTTTTTCCAAGTTGAAAGGATTATTTAAGTACACATTTACAGTTTCTTGTTTATTGATTGGCAGTCTATATGGCGATGTAGCTGACATCGGGAAATCTGCAGGCATAATTGGAAGCATTTTAGGTGCTGTTATCGGTTACTTAGTTGCAGAAATGATCTTGAGAAAAACGTGGAGAGTATTTTTCACTTTAAAGAAGTTACCTATCTTTATAGCAAGTATTTCTCTGCTTATAGTTATTATGATTCCAATTGTAAAAGTATATGAGAAATATACTCCAAGTATTGATTCCATTCAAAGTGTTTCACTTTCTGACTACTATATTGCAGAAAATGAGGAGAAAGATAGAATGATGGATTCACAAGTTAATATTAACCATGTTTTAACCTTGCATAAGGAATTGATTGCTCGCAAAAACCAGCAGCCAAATAAAAAAGGTGCCTCTATCATTCGCATTAAATATAAATTAAAGAACGGAAGAAATATTTATCGAAATTATAAGGTCAATAGAGAGGATTATGAAAACAAGCTTAAACCAATATATGAATCACAAGAGTTCAAAGCGCTGAATACTAAAATATTCTCCATAAGAAGTGATGAAGTCAATGATATATTGCTTAGATCCGGCTACAAAAATGACTTTGTCCGGCTTGCAAATATTCAAGAAATAAAAGAATTCATTTCAGCATTGCAAAAGGATAGGCTGGCTGAAACATATGAAAGCATGACATCGTCTTTTGCTAATGCTACTACCATTGAGATTACATTAAAAGGACAAAAAGAAGAACCTTATGCCATCCAGTTAAGTCCAACTTATTCAGAAAGCAGAAAGTGGTTAAAGGATAAAGGGCTGCTCCAAAAAAGCATCTTAACCTATGACGATATAAAAGAAATAAAAATAGCAAAAACAAGTGCTCTTAAAATAGCGGATAGATATGATTATAATTTAAATGATATAGAAAAGACCATGCAGGAATTAGATGATACTGTATTGGTGAACGATAAACAGATGCAGCAAAATATATTGGACCTTTCAGTTCATGATTGGAAAAAATATGCTGTGGTGATCTCCTATAAATATGTTCAACAAGTTGATATTTCGTTTATTTCGGAACATGATTTACCAGAAAGCTTAAAAACGAAGTTAGATAAGAACTAAAGATATTTTGGAAAGGTGGATGTGCAGTGACAAAAATACAACGTTACAATCAAATAGTGGCTTGTTACACACAAAAGCTTTTCCAAATTTCTTTCTGTATTCTGAAAGATAGAGAATTAGCACAAATAGTAGCCGAAAAATCATTGGTTACTGCATATAAAACCTTTGAGACAATTGATTTTTCGCAATGGGAACATTACTTGTTGAAACTGACAGCTAAATCGGCACTATTGTGTAAAAAATCAACAATAGAAGAGAAAAAAAGACTGCTGGAAAAAAGAAGACAAAAAGCAAATGAACCAGACCTTGTTTCAACAGAATCAGATATCGAGGAAAAAAATGATCCCTTTACTAGAATAGAAAAGATTATTTAGAGGGGGAGTAGATTATGAGATTAGGATTAAAGAGAGACAAAGTTAGGTTGGCATATAGTTAATAATTAAGCAACAGTTGTTTTAATTGTTAAGCTTATCCCATTCTGGAGGTTGTTCAATGAAATTTCGTTCGTTCACTTTAGATGATTTTGATTCCGTTATTAATCTTTGGAAAAAAGCAGGAATAACTCTTTCTCGATCTGATACTTATCAGGGAATGAAGGAAAAATTAAAAAGGGACAAAGAGTTGTTTTTTTTAATGGAGGATGACAATCGAATTATAGGAGTTGTAATGGGCACCTATGATGGAAGAAGAGGATGGGTCAATCATTTAGCTGTAGACCCTGCGTTTCAAGGGCAAAATATCGGCCAAAAAATAATCGCAGAGCTTGAAAATCGTTTTAAACAATTAGGATGTGAAAAGGTTAATTTATTAATTGAAATGGAAAATGCAAATGTACAAAAATTTTATGAAAAACAGGGTTTTAAAAAAGATGAATTACTATTTATGGAAAAGTGGATATGATTTTAACACTTCAGCCCTTTGGATGGAAATGCCCTCATAGTTAGAATTACTTAAAAAAGTTCTACTTCGTACCCTTTATTTCCTGCCAATGAGACGGACGAATAAGGGAAGAGGACAGTTTCGTTTTTTTATCTCCATTTGCTGCGTTCAACTGTTCCTGTGTAAGAAAGATGCTTCCTGTCAGATCTGCTCCGCTGAGATTTGCATCTCTAAAATCAGCTCCAATAAGATCAGCTGCACGCAAGTCTGCTTTTGTAACATCTGCTGCTATTAGGAGGCATCCTCTTAAGTCAGCGCCCCTTAAATCAGCTCCACGAAGGTTGGCACCAATTAGATCTATTCTTTTGCCAAAATTCTTCTGACCTTTGTTTGATTGTTTTCGCCCTATCAGTGATGGAGAGCGAACTAGTTTACTAGCATGCAAAAGTAATACGTTTATTTTTGCTCTTTGTTCAGATACATCCAGTTGAAGAAGAGCATCTGGACTTAAATAGGTAAGATTATTTATCTCATTGAAGGCTTGAATAAGCTCTTCATGGATAGAGCCAGCAGCTTTAAAGGCAAGTGCTTCGTTTAAATACCAGCATGAAGATTTTCTTGTGTTTTATTTCGTTGTTTGCTCATTCTGTACACCTTCCTGTATTCTGAATGCTACTATATTAAAACGTTTAATAAAGGTTATTAAAAAATAGTTTATTTATTCTAATATTAGACATTAATCATAATAGCATAGAGTATATTTTTTCGTCTATTATACAGTTGGATAAATTTTCCTCTAATATAATAAACGTGCTATATAGGAATTTTAACGAGGAAAACAATCATTTAGACATTATAGAATAATTTTTCACTATATGAAAATACTTACAATTTTTAAAAAAATTATGGTAAAATGGTAGTATCTAGTAGTAAAAGGAGTCTACCAATATATGAGTAAACAGCCTATTTTTTTTGATCCAATTTTTCAAGAAAAAATTTGGGGAGGAACTGAGCTTCGAAATTTCGGCTATGCCATTCCATCGAATACAACAGGAGAATGCTGGGCTTTTGCTGCACATCCACATGGTCAAAGTGTGGTGAAAAATGGAGAATTTAAAGGGAAAACTTTAGGTGATTTATGGGAAAATAACCGCGAGTTATTTGCCAATATAGAAGGGGACAAGTTCCCGCTTTTAACGAAAATTTTAGATGCAAATCAAGATTTATCTGTCCAAGTACATCCTAATGATGAATATGCAAAAGAACATGCAAATGGGGAATTAGGAAAAACAGAATGCTGGTATATTGTAGATTGTAAAGAGGGAGCAGAAATTATTTTTGGGCATCATGCTAAGTCACAAGAAGCGTTAAAAACGATGATCGCTGAAAATCGCTGGAATGATTTATTACGTAAGGTTCAGGTGAGAAAAGGGGATTTCTTTTTTGTGCCAAGTGGTACCATCCATGCAATTGGGGAAGGAATTATCATTTTAGAAACACAGCAAAATTCGGATACAACTTATCGAGTATACGATTATGACAGAGTAGATGATTCAGGGAATAAAAGACAATTACATATAGAGCAGTCCATAAATGTAACAACCGTTCCGCACCAAGCAGAACAGCAAGAAATAAATGTAGAACAAAAACCAGGGATTACGATTACTAATTTTGTAGAGTGTGAATATTTTTCGGTGGAAAAATGGGAATTGAATGGAGAAAGCAGTAATAAACAATCCAAGCCGTTTCTTTTATGCAGTGTCTTGGAAGGACAAGGTAAACTAAAAACAGTTACAGAGGATTATGCGTTTCAAAAAGGAGACCACTTTTTACTTCCGAGTTCGATTTCTGACTTTATTTTAGAGGGAGAAAGTGAACTGATCGTTTCGTATTTGCCGTAGAAGAATAATTAGCAAGGATGTGCAAATGATTCGATCATTTGCACATCCTTTTTATATGAATTTTAAAGCCTGTGGATTTCTTTTTTCATATGTATACAAATGGGTGAATCCGCATTCTTTTGCCAATAATACAGCATCTTCAAAGTGTGAGCCAACTGTTTCGACAAAGTGGGAATCGGAGCCAATTGTTAACAGCTCGCCTCCTAATTGGCGATATAAGGATAAAGTATCTTTGGAAGGCAGGCTCTCTTGTAATTCGGTTCGAAGGCCAGAAGTATTAATTTCCAAGCCAATGCCTCTTTTAATGGCTGTCTTTAATATCTCTGTAATGATTGACTTATATTTTTCAAATGAATAAAATCCAACCGTTTTATAAGCGTATCTTTTCATTAAATCAAAATGAGCAATAACATCAATATCTGCTAATTGAATCATGTCATATAATTCCAGAAAATATAGTTCGTATATATCTTTTTCGGGAAATGCATTCATATATTTCCGCAATGTACTTTCTTCGATATTGTGGACAGACCCAAGTATAAAATCTAATGGAATATCAGTTAGGACCTGTTTATATTCTTCTTGCATTAAATGCGGCTCACAAAGTTCAATGCCAATTTTAATTTTCAGCTGAGCATTAAATTTATTTTGACAATTCTTAATGGCAGATAAGTATTTTTCCCAATTCATGTATCCAAAGGTAGGTACTTTCGGATTTACGGAAAAATGTTCGGTGAAACATATTTCTTTCACTCCTAGTTTGATTGCGTTTTCGCATATTTCTTCCATATCAGCTTTGGAATCGAAAGAATGATTGGAGTGATGATGGTAGTCGATATAATACATCTATTTCATCCTTTTCTTTTTCTTTTTATTATTTCATATTTGAAAAGAGAAGTCAGCAGAAAGACAAACTTTGCTTTGACAATCAAATAAAATGTACACTATAATAATATTATGATAATAAGGTGGAAGGTTTATGGTTTTAAAACAAAGTAAACAGGTAGGAATAGTTTATTATAGTTCGTTTTGTTTTAACCGCTTGGGACTAGGAGGTAATAGATAAATGTTTACGTATATAAATTGGCAGTCAGAACAGCTTGCTTTATCCGTTGATTATCCAAAAAATTTTAATGAAAAGAAAAAGTATGAGGCAATTATTATTTGCCACGGCTTGATTGGCAGCAGAATAGGCGTGGATCGATTATTTGTGAAAGCTGGTCATCATTTAACAGAGGAAGATTATATTGTCTACCGTTTCGATTATAGTGGATGTGGGGAAAGTACAGGAATTTACGGCAACTACAGCATGCCAGAATTATTGGAACAAACAAAAGCAATAGTGGATTATGTGTCTTCTTTATATTTTGTTAGCAATCTTACTTTAATCGGACATAGTCTCGGCGGCGCAGTTTCAGCTTTAACAGCTGCATCTGATAAAAGAATCCATAAATTAATTCAATGGGCTGCTGTGGGAGAACCCTATGGTGATCTTTTGAAGATTTTTGGAGAAAACAAGGTTGCTTCATTAAAATCTCGTCCATTCATTGATTATCATGGCTACTCTTTTACCGATTATTACTTTCAAAACATGAGAAATTTTCATCCTCTAATAGAATGTGCCCATTTTTCAGGTGATGTATTGCTCTTACATGGAACAGCAGATGCTGATATCCCATATGAATATATTTACGAGTATGAGAAAAATTATTTGCGCAGAAAAAATGGAAATGTTGAAACATACACGATAAACAATGGAGATCATACATTTTCTGCAGAAGTTTATTTTACCGAATTAATAAGCCGAACGTTAGACTGGTTGTTAAAGCAGAAAAAGGATGTTTCCGTTTCTTAATAAAATTCCCCAATACTTAATAGCTTTTCTTTTAGAGAAAAGCTATTAAGTATTTTTTTGTCAAAAATTAAGTGAAATTAATTATTTTACTTAATAAAACTTATTTTGTGTGGCGTTTTTACATCTAATAACTTATAATAACTTATGAAAATAATAAAAAAGGAGCAGCATATGTCTCAAGAAGAAAGATTACTGCTTATTTTGCAATATTTAACCGATCATAACCGAATAACGGTGGAGGATATTTGTACTTATTATGATGTTTCTCGAGATACAGCACGAAGAGACCTTGTAAAGCTTGAAGAACAGCAAAAAATCATTCGAACAAGAGGAGGAGCAATTCTTCCAAGTAATCATAAACGAGTTCATAATTATCACCACCGATTGCAATATGTATCGGAAGAGAAAAAAAAGATTGGCAAATTGGCAGCAACATTAATTCAAGATAATGATCATATTATTTTAGATACTTCCACAACAGTGCAGGCAATGGGAGAATATATTGACCTAGAATGTACAGTCATTACTAATTCCATTCATGTGGCGGAAATATTGTCTGATAAGACCAATCCGAACATACACTTGCTTGGGGGCATTCTTCACAAAGAACATCGTTATCTTTATGGACACTCTGTGCTAGAAAAATTAGATTATTTCACCGTTGATAAAGTATTTATAGGGATAGTTGGGATATCGGAAAATGGTCTGACTATTGTGGATGAAGAGGATGGTGCTGTAAAAAGAAAAATGATGCAGCGGGCAAAACAAGTAATTGTTCTAGCGGATCATAGCAAAATAGGCATTACAGAATTTTTTCAATTTGCCAAGTTAGAAGAAATTGATTTAGTTATTACCGATGAAGAACCGAATCAAGCGTTTATTCAACTATTAACAGAAAACAATGTAGAACTGTTAGTAGCAAATTCCAATAAGGTGGGTCAATAAATGATAAAATGTATCGCATTAGACTTAGATGGAACACTTTTGAATCATAAAAGCAGAATAAGCGAAGAAAACCAGCAAGTGATAAAAGAGGCGCAAAATAATGGCATAGAAGTAGTTGTTGCAACCGGAAGAAACTATCTAGATGTAGTGGAGCTATTTAAAGAAACAGGTGTAAAAACTTGGATTATAGGTGCAAATGGGGCAACGATTCATTCTCCAGAAGGACAATTATTTCATCATGTTCCAATGGATAGGGACAAGGGAATTGATATACTAGAATGGCTGGAAACAAATGACTATTATTATGAAGTATTCAGTGACGATTATATTTATACACCTCAAAGAGGAAAGGAATTAATAGCAATTGAATTGGACCGATTATGTACAGCCAACCCTGATTTGGATCGAGAGGAATTGGAGAAATATGCAAAAGTGCAATACGGGCAAACCGGATTTTATTATATTTCTTCCTATAAAGAGTTAGCTGCCATGCCAATAAATATGTATAATATTTTAGCTTTTTCGTTTGATCAGGAAAAATTAGATACAGGATGGGAAATGTTTAAAGACGATCTTACTGTTACGTTAGTTACGTCCGGTAGATTTAATTTCGAATTTGAGCATTTGCTTGCATCAAAAGGACATTCTTTATCAATATTAACCGAGCATTTAGGCATTTCCTTGAATGAAACCATGGCAATGGGCGACAGCATGAATGATCTATCCATGCTAAGCAAAGTTGGATATCCTGTAGCAATGGGGAATGCAAGAGAAGATGTAAAAAGCATCTGCAAGGAAACAACTGACACAAATGACAACAATGGAGTGGCAAAAGCGATTAAACGTTTATTACATCCGCTGCAATCAACGAAATAAGCGATTGTAGCAGGAAAACAGCAAGCAGGCATGATGTCCTTGCTGTTTTTGTTTGCTTAAAAATAAGTTTCACCATTGATTAATTAGGCTTTCCTTTTATCATATACTTCTCTCTACTCATTTTAGTGTATATGGTATATAATATAGGAAAGAAAAAATATAGTATCTAGTACTAATAGTAGATGTTATACTACATAATAGAAGGTTCAATGGGATAATTAGAAATTAATGATGATACATATAAAGGAGATTTTATATAATGTATACTTTTACAGCAAATTTGGCCAATGTGGTGTTGAGAATATTTGGCAGGACAAAAATAATTAATAAGGAAAAGCTTCCAGAGGGTAAAGGGTATATTGTTTCCTGTTCGCATATTGGCTGGGTGGATGTGTTAGCTCTTGGAACATCGCTATTGCCAAAGAAAATTCATTTTATGGCAAAAAAAGAACTGTTTGAAAAACCAAAAACGGCACGTTTTTTAACAAGCATTAATGCATTTCCGGTAGATAGGGAAAACCCTGGTCCAAGCAGTATTAAAACCCCTGTGAAATTATTAAAAGAAGATAAGATAGTAGGCATTTTTCCAAGTGGAACAAGAAGCTCTGAAGACGTACCATTAAAGAGAGGAGCGGCAACTATCGCTAATTTGGCGAAAGTTCCAATTGTACCTGCTGCATTCAGCGGACCGACAGATCTAAAGGGGTTATTAAGCGGGAAAAAGATTAAGGTTATTTTTGGAGATCCAATAGAAATAAAAACGGAAGACGGCACAAAAAAAGATGTGGCAACTATTACAACAGAGCTAAGTGAAGTAATGGCAGAACTTCAAAAAAAGCTGGAGCAATAGAGAGGGAATAACATGATTAATTTGCCTAAAATAAAAGAAATTTTAAATCGATATCCATTGCCATTAGTAGATGAAATAGTGGAATTAAAAGAGGGGATCATGGCTGTAGGAATAAAACAAATTAGCAAAGAAGATACTTTTGCATTTGGCCAAAATCCCCAAAGTCCACTTATGCCCGGCGTTTTAATCATTGAAGCGATTGCACAAGTAACGGCGGTTGCTATTCATAGTGATGAAAAGCATGATAACAAGCAAGCACTTTTAGCTAGAATAAATGGATGCAGAATTCGCAAGCAAGTATTCCCTGGCGATGAGCTTTGTTTAGAAGTTTTTGTAACAAAACTAAAAAACACGATTGCAAAGGCAAAAGGCAGGGCAACCGTAAGAGGAGAACTAATCTGCGAAACAGAATTGCTTTTTGCATTTAAGTAAGACTAATCAATTAATAGGCCATTAGCTAAAGAAGAAGGTAGAACAAGTTGTGAGTTCATACTCATTACTTGTTCTTTTTTTATCCAGTTACAGAGTGTTATAAATTTTACGCATCCAAAATAATATTAATACAAAAAATAATAGAATTAAAACAAAAGGATCGAAAAGCGATGAAACATCCAACGGGCTTTCAAAACCGGTATGCAAAGCCATCCACTACAGACTATACTGGGTGTATATTGCTCTACAAAGGTTTAAAAATATCCAGGATACCAAATAAAGAAGGAGTTCTACAACATCTAGTTTTATTTTTACAATTAGGTATATAAGTTCGCATTGTATTTTCTCAAATCATACTAATAAAAGAATACAAGCAATCATATATAGTAGTATAAGATAATCTTCGAAAATAATTTTACGCATCCAATTTTATTAGATTAAATTAACATTCTAAAAAAGCAATTAATAACATATATCTGTATTAGAAAGGAGACGACCTATGCAAACATCTAAATTACGCTACTATTTTCAATACATTCACTCTACTATTTTAGGAGTCATCCTTGTCTTTTTATTGACTGCAGGCATTACGACCTCTGTTTTCTCCATGAAGCTTTCTTCTGAGCATGTTAGTGATTTTCTTAAAAATGTAGATTCAACCAATATATACTACCAATTGTTTAGGGGAGAAAACCACTTTTATCCTAAGTCAGAAAATGGAGAACTATCGATTTCAAGGCTGCTATTTCAAGCAGCTACTAATATTAAATTAGATGATACGAGGACCTTGTTAGGCAGAGAACTTCCATTATTAACGTTTTATCATACGGATATTGTAGTGGCGGAGAAAGGAACGACAATTGCTAATCTACCATTTGAATCCATGCCATCAAAAGATGTATTAGAAAATCCAAAACAAGCGGATGAAAGTAAAATATCGAACGAAGAAGATCCAAAATCAACAGAAGGAAACAAGGGATCGGCAATAAACAAAGATCCGAAAACAAAAAATGTGTTTATCTATCAAACACATAATTTAGAATCCTATTTGCCGCTGCTTAAAAACGCATCGACTTCAGATGATGCCATCAGCTCGGATACACGTGTTAATGTTGTAGCACTAGGCAGCAAATTAACAAAGCGATTGCAGAACAATGGGATTGGTGTTCAGCATGATACTACCAATACTAATCAGAAGCTTTTACAAAGAAAATGGAGCTATAGTGCATCCTATAGTGTATCCAAAGAAGTGGTGGCATCGGCAGTTAATCAAAATCAAGACTTAAAATATTTAATTGATATACACCGTGATTCTGCACGAAAAGCAAGTACAACAGCATCAATTAACGGGAAAAGCTATGCCAAACTTGTCTTTGTAATCGGAAGAGCCAACAGCAATTACGAAAAAAATGAAGAGTTTTCAAAAAAATTGCATAAAGCATTGAACAAAAAATATCCTGGCATTAGTAAAGGAGTGTTCGCAAAAAGCAGAGATATGGGGAATGGTATATATAATCAAAACTTTTCTGATAAAGCGATACTATTGGAAGTTGGCGGAGTTGACAATAATGAAGGTGAGCTAAATCGAACAATCGATGCTTTTGCTGATGTATTTTCAGATATTTATTGGGAAGAAAATAATGCAAGCAAGGAATAAACGTTTATAAAGTGAACCTTCCATCAGTGGAGGTTTTACTGCCCGTTAAGAGTGGGATAAAAATAAAGAGATCGCTCTACTAGAAGGGCGATCTTTCCCTTTTATGAAACAACTACAATATTTCTTACTCCTTTGGTGCTTTTTCTGCGTATTGCTTATAACGCCTTAATGCCGCTTCACTTGTAAGAGCAAATCGTTCCATTAATTGATCATCAGCATTCCCTGATTGGAGCGCTTCTAGGATGGCGGTATTCCGTAATGTAACAGCAGAAATTTTTCGCAGATTTGCTTTTCGAACTTCATCCTTAATCATTTCTTGTATAGCACGTACTGATAAGCCTTTTGGCTGTTGTCTATCATAGTCATACTGGAAGGATAAAGAAATATTATTGAAAGCAACAAACAGCGGGTCTTTTGTATGATATTTTGGCCTGAATAGAGAAGGAATCGAAAAAAAATAACTCCTTAAATATTTCGATATTTTTTCATTTAACTGAAATGTTCTTTGATGTGCATCTGTTTGCAGCATAAATTCATTTTGGGCAAAATTGACTTTTTCCATCGTAAGGGTGTATATTTCTGTCGGAGTTAGACCGTATGTTCGTATGATGGATACAATCGCTATATTTCTTTCTAATAAGTAATTTCTCGCTGATTTTTTTTGATACTCGCTGTCTTTCGTTTTTATTACTTGAAGCAGCTTCTGATACTCTTCTTTTTTTATAAAATCATTATCAGTTAAAGCTCGTAGTGGGGCTGTATCGGAAAGTTTGTGAATTTCTTCTGCAGCGATGCATTGATGAAACTTCATCAACCGGCTAAGCACTGATGCTAAACGGCGAATGGTTGCCTGCGATAATTTTAATTCATGTAAATATTGAAAATAGGATCGAATATCCTCAGCACGCAATGCTTTAAATGTCTCAAATTCGATACTTTTTTTATGTAAATGCAGCCACTTAAAAAATTTTTTTAAATCTGAGTCATATTGCTTTAAAGTCAGCTTTGACCGGCCGGCAGTTTGTAAATCTTCCATAAATGCTTGGACATAATCAGGAAATTGGATGATCATTACTGCATCTCCTTTACGTATTGTCGATAGGAAAAAGGAATTTATAATTAACCTCTTTCTTATTTTATCATACGTTATTATGTAAAGGAGAAAGGGGATTTTCAGTTTGATCAGAGCAAAAGTTGGTGAATCCATATACTTTTTCAATAGTCCACTTGAAGCGTATTTTAAGCCAATAAAAGATAATATTATTGGCAATGATTTTACTTTTTCCACCGCAAATGGTATGCAGTCGCTTTTATATGCGGACTGGACTGCCAGCGGTCGATTATTTCATAAAATTGAAGAAAAAATGGTTGCAGAATTAGGGCCATATGTTGCAAATACCCATACAGAATCCAATATAACGGGAACTTACATGACAAAAGCATATAATGAAGCGAAACAAATAATAAAAAAACATGTACATGCAAACGAAGAGGATGCTATTTTTTTTGCTGGCTTTGGAATGACAGCTGTTGTGAATAAGCTGCAGAGAATGCTAGGATTAAAAAAGCAATATGATAAACCGATACCAGAAGAACAAAAGCCAATTGTGTTTGTCACGCATATGGAGCATCATTCTAATTATTTATCTTGGGTCGAAACAATAGCAGATGTGGCAGTGATTCGTCCAACATTAAAAGGAGATGTAGATACTGCACATTTGCAAGAAATACTGGAAGCGAATAAACATCGGAAGATAAAAATTGGAGCTTTTACGGCATGCTCCAACGTAACTGGCCGAAAAACGGATTTTTATCTATTAGCAGCAATCATGCATCAATACAATGGCGTTTGTTTCGTTGATTTTTCAGCATCGGCTCCGTACGTAGACATGAATATGCATCCAAAAAACCCGCAGGAAAAACTAGATGCTATTTATTTTTCTCCACATAAATTTTTAGGCGGACCAGGAACAAGCGGTGTTCTTATCGTCAATAAACAATTATTAACCTCTGAAACACCGGATTCTCCGGGTGGTGGAACGGTGGATTTTACGAATCAATGGGGAGATATCATATATAAAAAAGATGTGGAAGAAAGGGAAGATGGAGGAACACCTGGTTTTTTACAAGCGATAAAAACAGCTCTCTCCATTCAATTAAAAGAAAAGATGGGAATAGAGAAGATAGAGCAAAGGGAAAAAGAACTTGTTTGCTTAGCGTTAACTGAGCTTGGAAAAATAGATGGTATAACCATTTTAGATGGAGAAAACAAGGAACGGCTCGGTATTATTTCTTTTACCTGCAAAGACTTGCATTATGATTTAATGGTGAGACTCTTAAATGACCGTTTTGGCATCCAAGTTCGAGGCGGCTGTTCCTGTGCAGGTCCTTATGGGCATTATCTACTAAATCTAGATATAAAGCAGTCCAAAAAAATCAGCAAAGAAGTAGAAAATGGAGTATTTATCCATAAACCTGGATGGATCCGTTTATCTCTCCATCCAACAATGTCAAATGAGGAGATTTATCAGATCATAGCAGCCATTAAGAAAATTATGCTTTTCAAAGAGGAATGGAAGAAGGATTATGTTTTAGATGACGTTCGAAATGAATTTGAATATAAAGGAAAACAAAACGTACAGATCGAATCGTTATTTGAGATAGGATGAGAACAGGAAAATTGAAAGCCCTCGCTTAAAATAGCAAAGGCTTCTTTTTTGTAAACTTTTTTTTATTAAATAGTAGATAATGCCGCTTGAAAGCAACCAATATAATTCATTGTTAAGATACATTCTTTTCTCCTGCTTTATAGCAAATTCTCAACTAATGTATCCGATGATATATTTATTCTTATTGAATGGGCTAATCGCAAAATATCCTCATAATTTTCTTCAATGACTTTTGTATTTATTTGTCCACGTAAAATAGCTTCAAGTTTTGGATACTCACTCGCTTTATCTATTGTAAATAATTTTGAGTCCGATAGATCCCTTATTCTTGGAGCAAATTTAAATCCTAATAAATGGGTCAATCCGAAAATTTGGTCTGTATAACCAGCTGTGTCTGTATAATGTTCTTCTATGTTTAGATCCGTCTCATGGTGTAATAAACCATCCAATACATGAATGGCATCCCTTGAATTAGTATGAATAATCTTTGTGTAGTAAGAAGAGAATTGATCACTCGTAAATCGATAGATAGTGGCTCCTTTTCCGGTTCCGTAATGTGGGTTTGCATCTGCATGTAGAGATGAAACCCCTAACTGCATTCTCATTCCATCTGACGAAGATGTTGTGCCGTCTCCCCAATAGGAAGACAATTGTAATTTGTGATGAAAATTTACTAATACAGCTTGGGCTTTATTCATTGCGTCTTCATACATGCGCCATTGAGACACATTGGCTAGTTGCTTATATGTCAGTCCGGGTGTTGCTTCAGCCATCTTACTCAATCCAATATTCAGTCCCATTCCTAAAAGGGCAGCCATGATAATGGTCGTTTCTTCTTTATCTGGCTTTCGATTATTGGAAGCATGAGTGAATTGCTCATGAAATCCTGTTAAATAAGCAATATCCATGAGTAAATCGGTTAATTTTATTCTTGGGAGCATCTGATAAAGACTTGCACTAAATTTCTTTGCTTCTTCTGGAACATCTTTTTCTAAGCGTGAAATTGATAACTTTCCTTTTTCAAGAGAAACTCCATCTAATTTGTTGGAATTTGCAGATAACCACTTTAATCTTTCATTAAGGCTGCTGTTTCTCTCTGTCATATATTCTTCGAATGATAAACTAACTGATAACCTCGTATTTCCCTTCGTTTGATTCCATGTATCCTCTGAAAACAAATATTCCTCAAAATCTCTATATTGTCTACTGCCCACAATGGATACATCACCAGCCCGAACATGTTCCCTTAGTTCTGTTAAGACGGCCATTTCATAATAATGACGATTGATTGTACCGTCATCCTCATATAAGTGTTTTTTCCAACGCTTTGAGATAAAGTCCACAGGTGAGTCGTCAGGTACTTTTCGCTTTCCAGATTCGTTCATTTCTCGGATAATCTCTACAGCTTGTATAAGTGATTCATTTGCCTTTGTAGAATGAAAGTCCAATACCCTTAATAGCGTTGGCGTATATTTTCTAAGTGAATAAAATCGTTTTTGCTGTAAGTCTAAATAATCATAGTCGGCAGGACGTGCAAGCTCCTGAGCTTCTTCCACCGAAGAGACAAAAGAATTCCATTCAATAAGGGATTCTAAAACCTCAAATATGTCTAATTTTTCCTCTTTTGCTTTGATTAAAGCTTGTCCGATGTTCGTAAAGTGTATAACCTTTTCATTCAGCTTTTTACCGTTTTGTTTCTGAATTTCTTCTTGAGCCTTACGGCCTTTTGATAACAGACTGAGTATTTGTCTGTCATGAATTTCAAAAGCTTTATCCGTTAACTCCTGAGTAAGATGTAATAAATAGACGGTTAATATCGAATATCGTTTATTTTCTTGAAAGTCACGAAATGCATAAGGCTCATATCTTGAACCTAAGCGAGATAGCTGTAACAGACGATTGCGATGCAAATGACTAATTTGTACTGTTTCTAATTCCATATCTCGTATGTATTCGAGTCGTTCTATTACTTTTAGAAATGTTTCGGGTGAAGGATGACCCGGTGGTCCTTTTAACCAACCTAATATCGTTTTATTAGATTCGGATGGATGCTGCGAATTAATGATTTCTTCAAGCTTTTCTTTTTGCTCATTTGTCAGAGATTGACTAACCGTATTAAATAGCTTCTTTTCAGCCATTGCCCTTGCCTCCCACACCATTCTCTCAAGTGTAGTGATAGCAGGCATTATGATTTTGTTTATTCTTAGAAAATTTATGCATTCATGTAGTAGATGAATGGCATCACCATTTTCCAAAGCTAATTGATGAAGATGCTTAAATATCATTCGATATTCTTTTAGAGTAAAAGTTACAAAGTCGTATTCACTTCGAATTTCTTTCAAATGATCCCAAAGTGTATTTTCTCTTTGAGGATAAAGACTAAGCGAAGATGGACTGGAACCGATTTGTTTCGATATATAATGTATGAATGAATCCGGGATGCTTTTGATATGAGTGTATGGCCAACCGGGATACCGAAGAACGGCTAATTGAACGGCGAACCCTAAACGGTTTTCTTCTCTCCTTCGTTTATTTATAATTTCTAAATCTCGTTTGGAAAAAGTGTAGTAGGTTCCTAGCACCCACTCATCTTCAGGAATTTGCATAAGGGCCTGCCGCTATTCTGGTGTAAGCAATTCTCTACCTCTCGCAATTTTCATACAGTATCATCTCATTTCTGTAATTATTCAGTTAATTAGTTCAATTATATATCAATAGAGTGTACTCTATTGATACAAGTGTAGGAGACTGATAAAATCATAGTTAAGAGCGTCTCATAAGACTTGTCTCAAAAATGAGGTGACATTTTGCGAAAAATCGGTTATATACGTGTCAGTTCAACTAGCCAGAATCCTTCAA